>JACQXE010000020.1 GCA_016208915.1 Nitrospirota bacterium
ACTGAGATACGGGTTGGATTAAGCAAATCGAAAATAGAGGCCTTTATGAAAACCGATTTCATCAAAGAGTTGCTTCAAAATCAAAAAGGGGAGAGTATAAGTTAAAATATAAAAACCGGACATTTCTAAATCGCCATAACAGGTCAAACACTGGTGTTGACTTCATTTCAATTTCTCGGATAAGATATGTATTCGGGGAATATGCTAATGAGAGTAGCAATCGGAAGTGACCACGCAGGGTTGGAACTCAAAAACGAGATAATAACTCTGCTTGGAGATATGAAAATTGAGTGCATTGATTTTGGCACCAATGGCGCTCAGTCTGTGGATTATCCTGATTTCGGTGAGAAGGTCTCAAAAGAGGTATCTGCCGGTAAAATCGAACGTGGAGTTTTGATATGCGGTACAGGCATAGGCATGTCGATTGTTGCAAACAAGTTTTCCGGCGTAAGGGCATCTTTGTGCAATGACCTTTTCACAGCAAGGATGAGCAGGCTGCATAATGATGCAAATATCCTTGTGATGGGTGGAAGGATTGTGGGTAAAGACCTTGCAAAGGAGATTGTAAGGGTGTGGTTCAGCACAGATTTTGAAGGAGGCAGACATTTAACCCGCCTCAATAAAATAAAACAGATAGAGGAAAGATTTATAAGGCATGAACTCTGAAAGGCTTACGCTCTTTGATCCTGATATTTACAATGCAATCCAGAAAGAGATAGAGAGGGAAAGGGAAAATATCCTGCTTATCGCCTCAGAAAACTATGCGAGCCCTGCTGTTCTTGAGGTGCAGGGGTCTGTTTTTACCAATAAATATGCTGAGGGTTATCCGAACAGAAGGTACTATGGAGGGTGCAAGTATGCAGATATTATCGAGACCCTTGCAATAGAGCGGGCAAAGGAGCTTTTCGGGGCAGAACACGTCAATGTCCAGCCGCATTCCGGCAGTCAGGCGAATATGGCAGTATATTTTGCATTCCTCAAGCCGGGAGATACAGTTCTGGGAATGAAACTCAGCCACGGCGGCCATCTCTCACACGGTTCATCTGTGAATTTTTCAGGAATGCTTTATAAGAATATTCCATATGGTGTAAACAGATCAGGATATATTGATTATGATGATGTGCACAGACTTGCTCTTGAGAACAAACCTAAAATGATACTCGTGGGTGCGAGCGCGTATTCGAGAGTTATTGATTTTAAAACCTTCTCTGAAATCGCTAAAGAAGCCGGGGCATATCTTATGGCAGACATAGCGCATATCGCAGGACTTGTTGCCGCTGGACTGCATCCGTCGCCTGTGCCTTATGCTGATTTTGTAACGAGCACAACACATAAGACACTCAGGGGACCGAGAGGCGGAATGATAATGTGCAGGGCAGAATATGCTAAGGCCATAGACAAGATGATATTTCCCGGAATTCAGGGAGGACCGTTGGTTCATATTATTGCAGCAAAAGCGGTTGCATTGAAAGAGGCATTGAGCGATGACTTCAAAGTTTACCAGAGGAAGGTTATAGCAAATGCGCAGAGGCTTTCGAGCGAATTGATAAAGAGGGGATTCGACATAATATCCGGAGGGACGGATAATCATCTTATGCTTGTTGATCTCACAAATAAGGGCATAACAGGCAAGGAGGCTGAGAAAGCTCTCGATTCAGCAGGGATAACTGTGAATAAGAACACCATACCTTATGATAACCGTCCTCCTGCGGTAACGAGCGGGATAAGACTTGGCACCCCGTGCGTTACAACAAGGGGAATGGGAGAACCCCAGATGACTGAGATTGCAGATATAATAGATGAAGTATTGAAAAACAGGGCAGGTGAATCAAAGATGAGAGGACTCAGGCAACATGTGAGAGATATATGCAACAGATTTCCTGTATATTAGTTAATTCAGCTGAGTAGCTGATAGCTGTAAGCTTTCAGCTATCAAGTATCGGACAATAAATTTTTCACAATATTTGCACTCTGGCGGGAATACATTATGAAATGCCCTTTCTGCGGAAACATAGAAGATAAAGTCATTGACTCACGGACAAGTAAAGAGGGTGAGGCAATTCGCAGAAGACGTGAATGCCTGAAATGCGGGAAGCGCTTTACTTCCTATGAACGGGTTGAAGATGTTATCCCGATGGTGATAAAAAAAGACGGAAGACGAGAGTCTTTTGACAGGACAAAGATACTTGGGGGTCTGAAAAAGGCATGTGAGAAAAGACCTGTTGCTATGGAGTCGCTTGAGCAGATAGTAGATACGATCGAGAAAAAGCTTGTAAGCCTTGGGGTGAAAGAAATACAAAGCACATGGGTTGGTGAAGAGGTCATGTCTGCGCTCAAGGATCTTGATATGGTTGCATATGTGAGATTTGCTTCGGTTTACAGACAGTTTAAGGATATAAATGAACTTATGAATGAAGTCAGGACACTATTCGAGCATAAAAGTTAGTTATGGAATGCGGATAGAAAGGCAGAATATAGTATTTTCGCATCAAACACTATATTCTGCTTCCTTTACGAGTTTATAATTTGTGAAGTATTAAAGGAGGATTTGATATGGATTGGGGATTAAAAAATCGTTTATCGAGGATAATAAAATCTGATGGTAAGACTGTCATGCTTGCAGTTGATCACGGATATTTTCTTGGTCCTACATCAGGGCTTGAAGATGCAGAAAAGACGATTAGACCCATATTGTCTTATGCAGATGCCCTTATGCCGACAAGAGGAATTATCCGCACATGTGTTGACCCTTCGACAGATACTCCGATGGTACTCAGGGTATCAGGCGGAAACAGCATACTGGACGAAGACCTGTCCAATGAAGGAGTTACAGTTGCTATGGAGGATGCTGTCAGACTCAATGTGGCAGCAGTGGCGCTATCTATTTATGTGGGTTCCCCGAATCAGAAAGAAACACTCCTTAATCTTGCAAGACTGGTTGATGAGGGACACCGCTACGGTATCCCTGTGCTGGCTGTTACTGCAGTGGGCAAAAGCATGGCACGGGACGCAAGATACCTTGCGCTAAGCTGCAGAATAGCTGCTGAACTCGGAGCACATTTTGTGAAGACATATTACTGCGATGAATTTGAAAGGATTGTTAAGTCATGTCCTGTTCCGCTGGTTATGGCAGGCGGAAAAAAGATACCTGAATACGATGCGCTTGAGCTTACTTATAATGCAATAAAACAAGGCGCTGCAGGTGTTGATATGGGAAGGAATATCTTTCAAGCAGGGTCGCCTGTTGCCATGATACAGGCTGTAAGGGCAGTTGTGCATGAAGGCGCTACCCCTAAGAAGGCATTTGAACTTTACAATGACCTTAAGAAGAGAAGGGTATCGAAGAAACCGAGGTTGAAGGGTGTAACAGCAAGCAGCGCAGATCTCAGCAGGCATTAGAGCTTCGGTAATGAATAAAAAGCTTTTCATGAGAGGAAACGAAGTAATTGCAGAGGCTGCAATACAGGCAGGATGCCGTTTTTATGCGGGTTATCCTATAACGCCGCAGAATGAAATCCCTGAATACATGTCGTGGCGGATGGAGGAAGCAGGCGGCGTTT
Organism: Nitrospirota bacterium; assembly: GCA_016208915.1. GTDB lineage: Bacteria > Nitrospirota > Thermodesulfovibrionia > Thermodesulfovibrionales > UBA1546 > JACQXE01. The sequence continues at coordinate 3,561 of JACQXE010000020.1, forward strand.
TTATTCAGGCAGAAAGCGAGCTTGCCGCAATAAATATGGTTTACGGAGCCTCTGCTGCAGGTGCGAGGGCAATGACATCATCGAGCAGCCCCGGGATAAGTCTTATGCAGGAGACTGTGTCGTATCTGTGTGGCGCAGAGCTTCCTGCTGTCATTGTTAATATGCAGAGAGGAGGCCCGGGACTCGGTAATATATCAGGAAGCCAGTCTGATTATTTTCAGGCAGTAAAAGGCGGCGGGCACGGTGATTATAAGCTTCTTGTATATGCACCATATAATCTTCAGGAACTCTGGAATCTGACAATGCTCGCATTTGATAAGGCAGATGAATACAGAAATCCGGTTATGATACTCGGAGACGGTGTGTTGGGGCAGATGATGGAGCCGTTTTATCAGATGCCATATATAAAGCCTGCACTGCCCGAAAAAACTTGGGCGCTTTCAGGCTGTAGAGACAGGGAACCCAATGTTATTAAATCTCTTTACATGGGCGAGGGGGAACTTGAATTCAGAAACAGTATTCTTCAGGAAAAATTCAGAAAGATGAAAGAGCAGGAAGTAAGATTTGAGGCAGTAGGCGTAGAGGATGCAAAACTCATAGTTGTTGCATTTGGTATAGCAGCCAGGATAGCGCTTTCAGCAGTCAACAGATTGAGGCGTGAAGGAGTAAAGATAGGATTTTTCAGGCCGATTACACTATTCCCATTCCCTGCTAATGAATTATTATCTCTTGCAGGTTCTGCCAGAAGATTTGTGACGATCGAGCTGAATGCAGGACAGATGCTGGAGGATGTAAGACTTGCTGTTAACGGCAAATCAGATGTGCTCTTTTACGGAAGAACCGGGGGGATGATAATAACTCCTGAAGAGATATATGAAGACCTGCAGCGTCTCAGAGTTTCGAACTCCGGACAGTAAATCTTTGCCGTTATATAAAATTTCGATAAAAATACATGTTTAGAAAGAGAAGGTCTCATGAAAAGATTTATATTAGCAGTGATTTTATTTGCATCTGTCTTAGTAAGCTCTGCATTTTCAGAGGAGGTTATGTCGGTAAGTGGAATAGTGCAGAGCGTAGACCTGAGTACAAGTACCATAGTTATAACGACCTATGAAGGCAAGGACATAACAATCTTTATAGAGGACGAGACCACTCAGGAGAAACTCAAAGCGAGGCGGATTAAGGCGGATGATGATGTAAAGGTAAAATATGTAAGCAGAGACAGTAAGAATATATCTACATCATTATTCAAAAAGCCTAAAGCATGTTGATTATATGCCCGGGCATTAATTGACAGGTTAAGATTTTTTCTGGTATGTTGTATTGATGAGAAAATGTATTTTCTTCCTCTTTGTTTTCGGTATTTTATTTCTCACCGGAGATGTCTATGGTTTTGATCTGAAAGGCCTTCAGCCAGTGGCGCCCTATGGGGTCTTTTCGTCATTCAGTGCATATAGCCCGCAACAAGGGAAAACCGTTATTGGTCTCAGTGCGGAAAAATCGAGGGAGCCTGATTTCTACAGGTATATTTTCCAGTATTCATACGCCATGACAGACGATACAGAGATTAGCGCTGACATACCTTATGTTGAAAAATGGCGTGATGAGAATTCAGGTTTTGAGGATGTTTCCTTCGGGATAAAGCACAGGTTTATTGATGAAGGCATGTACGGACCGTCAGTTGCCTATATGCTGAATGCGTCTGTGCCTTCAGGCGTGGATGAGTTCAGCACCGATGGAAGGGTGGGCGCCGGTATTATTGCAAGCAAGAGGATCGGCCCTGTAATCGGCCATGCGAATATATTTTATGAAAGAGCTGGTTCAAGGCGGTTCGAAGATGAGATATTATTCGCATTTGGATTCGATTTTTCCGCTGCGCATAATTTCAAGGTGCTCGGAGAGTTGTATGGAAGGAAAAGCCAGTATTCAAGTGGGATTGACCAGATAGAGGGCAGATTTGGCTATAGGTTTTTTACTACCGAATATCTGTTTACTACGATCGGCGCTGGTTTTGACTTGAAAAACAGGACGCCTGAATACAGGGTTTTGTTTTCCATATCAGCAGTGCTGCCGATAGAGGGGAAAAAAGTAAAGATGATTTATGAGGAAGACAAATAATGGGCGGCAGTTATCTGTATAATAGGTTACACTTAAAAGAATAATGTTTGATATAGGAATTCAGGAACTTATAGTAATATTTGTTGTCGCACTTCTTGTCTTCGGACCGAAAAGATTGCCGGAACTCGGAAAGACGCTTGGCAAGGGCATGGCTGAAATCAAAAGGGCAATGTATAATATCAAGGAACAAATGGACTCTGAGCTCAAAGATATTAAAAAGCCGGATTCATTATTAACAGATGAGCAGATAAAGAAAATCTCAGAGCTGGAATCTCAGAATTCAAAGATTAAAAGCGAATAAGGGGCATGCGAATGGAAAACGACAAGATGCCCCTCATAGAACATCTTGGTGAACTGAGGAAGATGATTACAATATCCTTAGTTTCATTAATTATAACATTCTTAATCGCCTTCAATTTTTCAGAAGAAATCTTTAGCTTCATTATGTTTCCCCTCAAGTACAGCCTGTATTTTTCGGCGAGCAGCCCATTCATACATGTAATGCCTCAGGCAAAGCTTCCTCATGATATGAAACTCGTATTCCTGGCTCCTGCCGAGGCTTTCTGGATGAACATGAAGGTCGCATTAGTTGCAGGACTTTTTCTGGCATCGCCTATCATATTTCATCAGTTATGGAAGTTTATCTCGCCTGGACTCCTTTCAAGAGAAAAAAAATATGTGCTTCCATTTGTCTTCTCGGCAACAGTTCTTTTTCTTACAGGCGCGCTTTTCTGTTTTTTTATAGTACTTCCATTTGCAATGGAGTTTCTGCTTACATACAAGGTAGGCGATATTTTAATGCCTATGCTCTCTGTTGGTCAGTATGTGGATTTCTGTCTGAAATTCATACTTGGATTCGGCGCTGTCTTTGAACTGCCTATTGCTATAATCTTTGCAACACGAACAGGGCTTGTAACCCCGAAGACACTTGCCAAGAACCGAAAATATGCTGTTTTAACAGCATTCATTCTTGCGGCTATTCTTACGCCTACGCCTGATGTATTCAATCAGACCTTAATGGCAGTCCCGATTATAGTTCTTTATGAAATAGGTATACTTGTATCAAGAATGTTTGTGAAGGGGAAAACAGTCAATGCCAACCAGTAGTATAAGAGGAAAAAGCCTGAAGGCTGTGACCTACGATATATCTGAGGGCTATATAACAGTTAATCCCCTGTTCCTGAAGTCCCTTGATGTCGAATCACTGACAGGTCTTTATCATGAAATAATGAAGACACAGGTTGCCATCCGCGGAGAGAAGATCTCTTATAGCGATGCTGAGTCGGTCAGATGGAGGAATGTAAGGTTGCAGAGGCTTTATTCTGCGCTGATGGTAATCAGAAATTTTGCAAGGGAAAGAAGAATAATACTCGTATAATATAAATTGACAGACAATATGAGTTGTGATAGGTTTTAGGAACATGGAAGTCCTTGATGATATAAAGGCGGCAAAGGAAGTGATAAGCGCTCTCCTTAAGGCCAAGAAAAGCTTCAGGATGTATCCTGAGAACAATCCAATGTATGCAAAGATAATAGATGATACCTATTTAAAATTTAAAAACTTTTTTGATTACAAGGAAGAGCTAACCTTAAAGCTCAAACAGAATGAGATATATTGTGATTTGGAACAGATATATTATAGCACGCAGAAAGAAGACAATCTCGCGCTCTTTTTCTTCAAAGACGGACTCAGGGAAATAACATTCAAAAATGGTTTTGCCAAGAAAGAACTTGAGGATTTTTTGAAAATACTTACTGTTGATTATGACAGGGAGGTGCTCGATGATGATGTTGTTACCCTGATGTGGGAAAAGGATTTCCATAATGTAAAATATGTTGTTGATGAGTCGTTTCTTGTAGAGGATGAGAATTACGAGACAGGAGCAGTACAGGATGTAAAGGGCAAGGCAACAGGCGGTGATGATCTGGCACGGGCATATTCTGACGCCTTTGAGGAGCATGGAGTTAAGGAGATATCAATAGTCCCCCTGACAGACAAAGACCTCCATATCCTTGTCAAAGAGATAGAGAAAGACGGCAATGAAAAGACAAGCAAGATTATCACTATAATCTTTGAGATGTTATATCAGGCGGAAAACAAAAGCGAATATGAGGATACAGTGCACTTTCTTACGGATGCTATAGATTTTTCGATAAGACATGGGAATCTGGAATCGGTTATAGATATAATGATGAGGACAAAAGAGATTGTTGATTCCCCGCAGGTTTCAGGCGAGATTAAAAAATACCTTAACCTCGTCTTTTCTTTTGCAGCCTCAGATAGCGTGATAAAGCTCCTCGGCGAGTTTTTTGACAGCGGCGTTGAGATAGACGATAAGATTTTAAATGAATATATAAAGTTTCTTGACAAGAGCGCTATAAAGCCGTTCATAACAATACTTGGAGATCTCAAAACGATTCCTGCAAGGAAGCATATTATAAACGCCCTTATAACTCTTGGTAAAAAGGATATACAAAGCGTTGCAAGCGGTTTATATGATTCGAGATGGTATGTGGTCAGGAACATAATCTATGTGCTCGGTAAAATAGGAGACAAGCAGGCGGTGGATTATCTTCTCAGGACAGTTAATCACAGCGATATAAGAGTCAGAAAAGAGGTCATAAAGGCACTCGGCGAACTCGGCACAGCAGGGGTGTTGCAGACGCTCAAGGAATGCCTTGACGATCCTGAGGTGCAGATAAGGACATCTGCTGCAAGGTCTCTTGGCAATATCCATTCAACAGCAGCCAAGGGCATATTACTTCAGAAATTGTCTGGTAAGAATTTTATAAAAAAAGACTTTAACGAAAAAAAAGAATTTTACGAGGTGCTTTCTCACTGGAAGGATAACGATGTAGTTGAGTTCATTATGGCGGCTATTAAAAAGAAGTCTTTCTTCAAAAGGGCAATGAATGACGAAACAAAGGCATGCGCAATATATGCATTGGGACTGATTGGCAATAAGGATGTGCTTCCCCTGTTGCAAAAAGTGAAGGATTCTAACAATAGAATCATTAGGGAATATGCATATACTGCGGTCAAAAGAATAGAATATGGCCAGTAAGGAAGCGGTATTTTCAGGCGCAAAGGATCTGATTAACCAGCTTTCTGTTGTAATAAGGACATCGTATATCCACAGTCCGGGGAATATTGCAATTATAACAGCGACAGATAAATTTATTTCCATGATTAATCCGCTGGTCACATCAGAGGGAGAATTAACCCTTGAGCTTGGAGGCGAATTTTTCTATCTGAATGAAACAAGGATAAGATATCCGCTTGAGTACCTATCAAATTTCGATTTTCTGAGCAGGGAATTCAGAAAAAGGGAGTTAGGCAGCATTGTCTTTAAGGGTGTTCCAAAAGGTTTGGATATGCAAGACTTTTTCAAGGCATTTATGGCGTCTGTTTTTTCCCAGACACCATTTGAAACGCTATCAGAAGATATATCTACGATTGATAGCCTTGGTATCGGAAGGCTCAGAAAAGTAAGAGATGAAAACATAGAAGGGAATGCAGATATAAGGAGAGTAGTCAAAAAGGCATATTTTAATGCAGTCTCATTTACAAGAGGGGTTATCAATAGGATAAAGTCAGGGGAAAGGGTAGGTATAAGAAAGGCAAAGAGGATTGTTGAATCAATGGTTGACATGGTGCTTGAACAAGAGCAGTTGCTCCTCGCTATGACATCCATCAAGGACTATGATGACTATACCTATTACCACTCAGTCAATGTGAGCATACTGTCTGTTGCCCTTGGTCAGAGGCTTGGTCTGAGCAAAAAAGCGCTTACAGAACTCGGGCTGGTATCATTGTTTCATGATATAGGCAAGATAGAGATACCCCTTGAAATACTCAATAAGCCAACAAATTTTACTAATGAAGAATGGAAACTGGTTAAGAAACATCCTTTTTGGGGTGTGAGGGCTATACTCAGGCTGCAGGGATTTGATTACATGGCAGTGAGGACTGCTATTTGTGCATTCGAACATCATATGAACTATGATTTCTTGGGATATCCGAGGCTTCGGTCACCAATAGAACTGGATTTTTATTCAAAGATAATAACCCTTGCTGACCAGTATGATGGCATGACATCATCGAGGGTATATTCAAGAGTCCCCATGTCGCCTGATACTGCTTTAAGCATCATGATGGAAAGGGCTGGCAGTCAGCTCGATCCTGTTCTTTTTAAATTTTTTATCAATATGGTTGGAGTTTTCCCGGTCGGCACTCTTGTCATGCTTGATACGAGAGAACTTGGGCTTGTACAGCAGAGTGAGCCTGTGTTTCTGGACAGACCTCGGGTGGTGGTAATTATGAACAACAGGGGTGAAAAGATAGAAGGCAAAGTTGTGGATCTTACAGAAAGAGATCCGGACGGCAAATTCCTCAGGACCATAGTTAAGACCATGGATCCCAATAAGTACAGGATTAACCTTGCAGATTATATGCTATAGTATACAAAGGAGGTGATATTATGAAGATAAGGAAGGTTTCAAAGAAGCTTGCAACGACATGCAAATGCAAAAGCTCCTGCTAAGATAGAATTGAAGGCTGATATTATATAATGCCACGCAGAGAGGGGGTGAAACATGATGAAGTTACTGAGAATAGTAATATTATCTCTGATTATCTTTGGATTAGTGGTTTCAATTGCCTATGCAACACACCACACACCTGAGGAGCGGGGGAAGGCTCTGTTCAATGACGCAAAATTCGCAGACGGTTCAAAGGCATGCAATGAGTGTCATAAAGACGGCAAAGGATTAGAGAAGGCTGCTGACAAGAAAGAATTTAATATTATGGGTAAGACTCAGAAGAGTCTTGAAGAAGCTGTAAATTTCTGCATTGTGAATGCCAATAAAGGAAAGGCTGTTGATGCAAATTCGGACCAGATGAAGGATGTGGTAGCCTATATCAAGTCACTTAAAGGAAAGGCTGCAGAGGCCCCCCCTGTTAAGAAGAAAAAGCCTATTGAAGGATGCTAAAAGGTAAAAAGGGAAGGCAGTAAGCCTTCCCTTTTTTTTATTATTCAGGAGATCTTAATGCCTGTCTTTTTGCTTAAGTCGATATTATCCATTCTCTTGCTGGTTCTAACATTCATCTCGATGTTCACAATGTTCGAGATATTTGGAAGAACCGAGAAGAAATACAACATCGAAAAGCTCAAAAAAATTCATAAGGTAAATGGGATTGTTTATCTTTTTTTGTTTATCTTTATATCATATTTTTGCATTGATTTTATTATAAACACAAAGGCTGAACTGTCGGCACGTGCAACATTTCATAGCATTTTTGTCCTTACCATAATAGTACTCTTTGGACTCAAACTCTCTTTTATAAGAATGTACAGGCAGTATTATGTAAAGGTCCAGACGATTGGACTGTTAATAGCCGTAATAACATTCCTAATGGTTGGGATGTCCGGAGGCTACTATCTTCTCATCACGAGGTTTGGCGCAGAGAAATTCCCTGAGAGAATAGAAAGACTGAAAGCGACAGAAGAAAAAATAAAGATTGTGGTCAGGACAGACTCTGCGAGCATTAAGAAAGGTGAAGAACTTTACAATTCGAAGTGCTATTTCTGTCATGACGCATACAGCACGAAGGTGATTGTTGGGCCCGAGCATAAAGGAATTCTCAGAAATCCTTTCCTGCCGGTAAGCAAGGAGCCGGCAACACCTGAAAATATTGCGAATCAAATAAGGCATCCTTACCGGGATATGCCATCATTTGCATATCTGGCTGATGAGCAGGTGCAGGATGTCATCGCATTCTTAAATACTCTTTAACATGACAGATATTCTTGCCATCATAACCATCATTCTCTGGCCTGTAGTACCCCTCTTCTGGATACCGGTTCATGGGTTCCCGAAGATATTCAAGAGACTTGGCCTTGCAACATATATCATGCCTCTGATTACGTGGGCGCTTTTAGTTTATCTCTTTTATGCTCAAAGAGATTTTTTCCTTTATTACAAAATAGAATTCCCAATTTTTTTAAATATAATCGGGATAATGTTTTTAGTTGTTGGCACATTGCTTCATTTATGGACAGGAAAACTGCTTGGTTTGTGGGGACTCATGGGTTTGCCTGAGATATCATCAAAGGTCAAAGGCAGGCTTGTTACCGAAGGCCCATTGTCAATTGTAAGGCATCCTACCTACTTAGCGCATACTGTGATGTTTTTTGGGGTTTTTCTCTATACAGAAGTGACTGCAGTAGGCATTATCACCCTTCTTGATTCCATAATAATCAATGCCATAATAATTCCATTGGAAGACAGGGAACTCACAGCACGTTTTGGCAGGGAATATGAAGAATACAAGAAACGAGTTCGCTGGAGATTTTTCCCCGGGGTTCTATAGTGTGTGTGAATGACTTGAAGAAAAATATTTTTTTAACAGGCGCTCCTTCTTCAGGCAAAACTACAGTCATCAGAAAAGTTATTGAAAACCTGAATTTCCCCTCAAATGGATTTTATACAGAAGAAGAGCGGGTAGTAGGGAAACGGGTTGGATTCCTCATGACGACCCTTGATGGTAAAAAGGGTTACCTCGCCCATCAAGACATACGATCCAATTTTCATATCAGGCGCTATGGTGTCAGCATTGAGAATATTGAAACCATTGCAGTGCCTTCAATTGCGCTAATAAACAGAAATATTATAATACTTGATGAGATCGGCAAGATGGAATGTTTCTCTGAGATATTTAAACAGGCTGCAATAAAAGCTCTTGATTCATCAAACATCGTTATCGGAACCATCACTTTTGGCGGGGATGTTTTTATTATGGGAGTTAAAGACAGGGGGGATATAGAAATATATGAGGTAACACTCGAGAATAGAGATTCTCTCCCGAATCTGATTTTAGGAAAAATTGCAGAACTAATGAAGGTTTAGCCTAGATTATTTATGAATAGAGGGAGGACATAGTATGTGAGCGGATTTATTTTGCTGATATTCCTACAGTCAAGTTTTTAAATAATCGAGAGGTAAAATACCTCGGAGGCCGTAGGCCGAGAATGATGCGAACATGCTGTGTCCTCCACGCATAGGGAAAAAATTTACGAATAAGCTGTTAATGAATAATTTTGATCCTATAGTTCAATTATGAAGCTGGAGCGATGGTGAAAGTCAGGCTTCTGACCAGGATGAGTGAGTGCCCAATAAGTTAATGTGCTGTCTCTGAGTTGAATGACAGCACTGATACCAATTTCTAATGACTGGTCTATCATGACGATTTTGTCCAGATCAAGTTCAAGGTCAAGCAGAAAAGATCCCGGCTGGGTTCGGACATTAAATAGAAGTGACATAAATGCCGGTTCTTCTTTCATCTCTTTTTGCCGATAATATTCAAAGCGATAGACATTCCAGTCAAGGGATGGCGAGAGGTTGAATTCCCAATATTGAGGAGAACCCTTAACTGCGAGGAAGAACTCAAAACATGTTCTTTTCCAAAGACTGTGCTTACGTTCAGGCATGGCGACTGGCTCGAGGATTAAAACTTCTTCTAAATTTCCGATGAATTCATACTGAATGAAAAGTATATTGGATCGCCGACTGATGGCGCCTGTGATTTTTACATCAGGCAGAGAGCTGGGTATGTGAAATGGTTGCAGGAAAAAACGTTTTTCAATCATCTCATATCCTGAATGATTTTTCGAATAGCTTTTTCATAGGATTCAATACTTTCGGTGAGCTTGAATTGAATGAGCGACCTGACAAGATTATGTTTCTCGTGCCTGACCTTGAAATAGACATTGCCTTCCAGATAGTCAGTAAAGAATCTCAACCCAAGCTCGAAGGCGATCAGGCGGATCGCATCATAAATAAATTCATATTCGATCTCTGCAAGAAATTTTTTTGCCTGTGAGAGATAGTCTTGCAGAATAGCACGGCAAAGATCGGGTTCGAAGCGAACAGCCTCCCATTCCTCGGTTTCTTCTCCCAAGGGATTGCAGCCCGAGCGGATGCAATCGCCAATGTCATAATGGACTAAGCCGGGTTTGACAGTGTCCAGATCAACAATACTGATTGCCTTTCCGCTATCGGTGTCTATCATGACATTGTTGACCTTTGGGTCTCCGTGAATCGGCCGCAGAGGAAGTAGGCCCTGAGCTTTGGCATTTTCGAGGACATGCGCCCATGTTCGCCGTTCACTCACGAACTTCAGGCAATAATGAACTTCAGGCGATTTGCCCGCGTTGGATCTCTCCGTGACCTCATCATAGAGCTGAAGGTAGCGAGGTGTGATGTGAAACCCTTCCAGAGTGTCTGCCAGTCTTTCGATTGTCAGGTTGCTAATGAGATTATGGAATAAACCGAGTGCATAGCCGACCTCTCTTCCATGAGCAAAATCCTGAATGGTATCAAAAGACTGGGCATTGTCAATAAAACTGAGCGCCCGCCAGAACTCTCCATTGGAATCAAGCCAGTGGTCGAGGCCGTCTTTGGTCAACAACACGCGCGGCATTTCCCAACGGTGTTTCTCGATGGAGGCACTCTTGCGAATGTGTTCGGTTACAGTGCGCATGTTCTGCATGATCAGTTTTGGCTGGCGAAATATGTGCGTGTTGATGTGTTGAAGGATAAAGTGTTTTTCTGTTTTGGAGTCTAGGGTTACGAGAAACGTGTCATTGATATTCCCGTGCCCATATTCCCGAATGTCTAAAGTCTTGCCTTGTAGTTTAAATTGTTCTGCAATGGCAATAAGATTTTCCAAGGATTTGACTCTCCTTTTTTCAGAAAGATGTATCCCTTTTCCTATATATCCTTTGACGGGCAGATGTCATATAGGACACATTCACTGTGATTTGGTTTTTTTGCCTGGCAAAGCTTTCTTCCATGGAATATCAAGAGGTGTGAAATATTTTCCCAGTCTTCCTTGGGCGTGATTGCAATCAAATCCCTCTCTATCTTTACCGGATCTTCGTGCTTCGTCAGTCCAAGCCGGTATGACAGCCTTTTCACATGGGTGTCAACAGCAATCCCTTCATTAATTCCATAAGCATTCGAAAGGACTATATTTGCTGTCTTTCTGGCAACGCCTGGAAGAATGACAAGTTCCTCCATGGTCTTTGGAACCCTTGAGTTGAATTTTTCTATTATCATCTTTGCCGAAGCCTGAATGTTTTTTGCCTTATTGTTATAGAAATTGATCGAGCTGATATTTTTTTTCAGGGTGACAAGCGGAGTATCTGCGAAATCTTTCACGGATTTGTATTTCTGAAAGAGTTTCTCTGTGACCTTGTTTACATGGACGTCTGTTGTCTGTGCTGAGAGGACTGTTGCAACCAAAAGCTCGAATGGATTTTTGAAATTCAGGGCTGTCTTCGGTTCAGGATATTCCTTTTTTAGTCTTTTTATAATCTCTGACAGCCTCTTTTTAGTGTCCATAATCACCTCCTCAATAGATACTGCTGTAAGTGATTATATCAGAATTAATATGAACAGGCTGACATTTTGCTGTCTTGATTTTTTTCTGTAGAATAAAATTTGTTTATTGTATTGCATAAATATAACCATTTTCAGTGCCGAAAAACAGGACCCCATTGCTTATGGCAGGAGAAGAACTCATCCATGTGCCTGCGCTGAATTTCCATATTTCCTGTCCGCTATTTATAGCTATGGCATGGAGATTTCCGTCATAACTTCCGATATAGATCATATTGCCGGCTATAGATGGTGAGGAATTCACCCCTCCTTCAGGAAGAAATTTCCATCGTTCTTTCCCTGTCTTTATATCAACAGCATAGAGGTTGCGGTCAGAACTGCTGAAATATACAACCCCTTGACTTACCGCAGGGGAGGAAAAGACCTTTCCGTCAGTCTTGAATCTCCACTGTTCTTTTCCTGTTTTCAGGTCAACAGCATATAGGTGATGATCGTAGCTTCCGAAATACACCACTCCATTATATATGGCAGTAGAAGAGCTTACCCAACTCTCTGTCCGGAATTTCCATCTTTCCTTGCCTTTCTTGGTGCTCAGTGCATACATATAACCATCATAGCTCCCAAAACAGATTATCTTGTCTGATACAGCAGGCGATGAGAATATACTCCCCTCTGTTCTGAATCTCCACTTTTCCTGCCCTCTCATTGCATCCACTGCATAAAGATTCTTATCATGACTTCCGAAATATACAACCCCGTTATTTACTGCGGGAGAAGAAAATATTCCGCCTTCTGTCCTGAAGCGCCATCTTTCTTCTCCTGTTCTTATATCAACAGCATAGAGGTGATTGTCATAGCTTCCGAAATATACTGTACCGTCTAATACAGCAGGGGTAGAAAATACACTGCTTTTTGTCCTGAATTTCCAGTTCACTCCTTTTAGTTGTCCGATGCCTTTTGTATCATAGAAGGCTGTATGCTGCAGATTTGCGCGGAACATTGCAGTTGTCAGGTGTTCGTTTCTTGCGGTATCTATTGACTGGGTGCAGCTTAATACGAGGGACAGCAAGATTAGTATTGTTATTTTTATCGGTTCTCTCATCTGAACCTCCGCCAAGGGATTTTTACCAATAAAGCCTTCTTATTCTGAGATACTTTATGTATTATAGCAGACATCATAGACATATTTTAGGTAGTTTTTTATTATCTGCCTGCTGTAGAGGTGGTCAAACTTGACATTTATTTTAGATTTGATAACATTTAATCAAACCGATTCAAAAGCAGGGCGTATGATTTTGGATCAAATGAGAGGCATTGGATGGGGGTTTTTCTTTTATATCAATAAATACGTTAGAGGAGGTGTGTTATGCCAAAAAAAGAGTCAAAAGAGATTGTAAAGACTGAGCCCTCAAGGGCGCTTTCGCCTTTTGAGGATATGGAGCGCAGGTTTGAAGATTTCTTCAGAAGGCCGTTCTCTATGCTCGGCCACTCATGGATGCCGGGCATGAGATTAAGCGAGATTGAGGAGATCTCGCCTACAGTGGATATCTTTGAAGAAGGGAATGATGTCGTTGTGAAAGCAGAACTGCCCGGTATGAAGAAAGAGGAGATTGATGTTAATGTCAAGAATGACATGATTACCATCTCCGGAGAGAAGAAAAAGGAAGAGAAGGTTGAAAAAAAGAACTATTTCAAGATGGAACGTTCATACGGCTCGTTCAGCCGTTCTTTCAGGTTAACGAGTGAGGTGCAGTCAGATAAGGTGAAGGCAACATTCAAGGACGGTATCCTGGAGATACGGCTTCCGAAGACAGAGGAGGCAAAGCAGAAGGAAAAGAAGATTCAGATTCAGTAATTGCAATTAAAATGTCGGACATAGCATTTTAGCTCAATCTCGCTGCGACATTAATCGAGACTCCTCCGCAAAATAAACCACTAAAAATACTATGCCCGACATTCAACAGTGTAGTATTCTTGAGCTAAAACCTCATCCTTACCCTGTAGGTAAGTTTTACTTCTTTATCTTTTGAAACAGGGATATTGAATTCAGCAGTGAATGCCTCTGTCTTCTTATGTTCATGTGAGGAACTAAGCATTATCCAGTCGCCTGGAATAGGCTCGATGACTTTCACAACCACATCCTCTTTTTTATGATTCCGCAGTGATATCTCGAAGGCTGCCTCGTAAGTATCAGATGCAATCTTTTTCCAGTCTGTCTGCTTTCTGCTCCCTACCACATCAAAGGCATCGCCAAGCTTGATACTGACCTTTTCATCCTTTGGTGTATGGTCTATCGAATCCTCTCCAATAAATTGTAAGCTTCCTTCACTGTCGTTTTTATAAACGCGCACTGTGCCTTTAGGCAATGGTATGCCGAGGTTATTTTCCTTCTTATTTGCAATCTCTACAAAGACGCCAACTTTCTGATTCGTCATCGCTTCGCCGTAGCGGTTGTAGTAATAGTAATTTGCACCACGGTACACAAGTTCCTTTTTTACAGGGACATTATCAGCTGATATAAGACTGATCTGCTTTGTCTGATTATCTTTTATTGTTGAAGGCCTCAGAAGGGTATATATGTGATATTCAAAGAATGCTTCCTCTCTGAACTGATCCTTGGCAGGCATTGCAGCTGCCTCTGCAACTCTCAGCATCTTCTGTTGATATTCGGATTCGTCCTTAACTCTATTCACATCTCCTGCAACGAGTTTGAGTTTTGCATCTTTATATGTTGTCCCGCTCTTGTTTTCGATCGTTACCCATCCTGATAAATCTGCCTTATCATCTTTTTCATTTAAAGTCACAACATAATCAGCACGCCAGTTAATTCCGTTTGTTAAATATGATGCCTCGACTTTCTGCATTGATGAAAGACTATTTTCGAGAAGCCAAACCAATGTAGGCTTTGATATGAGGTTTTCAGGCACGCCCGGAAATATTATCCTTCCCGGATGACCGAATGTTATCTCATCACCAATCTTGAATATCGGCCCCCCGTTATTAGATAAAAGTATGGCGTCTACAATTGTTTCTCTCTCAGTGTATGGGCTCATCTGATATAACTTAACTGTCTTCCCGACATATTTATCGAGCAGTTTGTTTGGATTCAGCAGGTCATACTCATAGTTCTGCTCAAGTATCTGAAGACTTGCTGGATTGATGAGCGATTTGATATGCACGCTTGTTGGGATGATCTGGGATGCAACATCCATGAACCTCAATTCCCCTGTGCCTTTCTGAAGCTTTATCTGGCGCTGATCTTTTACAAGTCCAAGGTTTACGTTGTAGATCGTTATTGCCATCCCTGTCTGGTCTTCCAATCCTGTTGAAAGGGCTGATTTTTCCTGTTCCTTTGCGACCATTGTTCCGCTTAACCCGAATACAACTAAAAAAATCACTGCTAACTTAATGAAAACACTTCTTGCTCTCATCTTAAACCTCCTTTGATTTTTACTGTTCTTGATTGATTAGACAGGGGAGGGGATAAAAAAGTTCCCAAAAGCTTGCGTCTCAATTGAAGTGAGTGGTAGGGATTGATATTTGCAGTTGCCAGCCTGCGTCGTCCAGTATTAATTGGAAGTCTTCGGGTAGATGATTGGGTCATGGTGGCCTGTCAGGCCGATGAATCTTACAAGTCCTTTTTCCTTTGCCTTGACACAGGAAGGCCTTATAAGAGTTAGGCTCATTTTATTTGTTTTATCCCTCAGTAACTCATTGCGTTTCATACCGCAATTTTTTCTTCAATGAATCCGGATCCTACTGCAGCGATAGCATCTTTGCGATTAAATTCAAGTGTCTCTTTTAGAGTAAGCCGAAGGCTTTCAATAAGTTCTTCACGTGTTCGTTCCTGACAATTTATACCTGGAATTTCCTCTATCCAGCCAATCCACCAATCACCTGATTGTCTTATTATTGCGGTATATTCTGTATTCATAATTTACATCCTCCTGAATAGATTACAACGCAACTAAAGATGGTTTTGGCATGTTTATTTATTGTCCTAACAATTAATATACCAACCTGGAATTTACTGCCTTTATGAAGGAATATAGCACAAAAAAAGAGTTAAGAAAAATTAGAATCATTTAAAATTCATACTGGAAATAATACGGGAAGTGTCCCTATGTTTTTTGTTTTTTGACATGAGTATGGATTCCGCAAGTAACAACTGTTTGGGTTTCCAAACTCCTCAAAGTAATTTCCAACTCGGTATTATAAAAACCATCATAAGTTCTTTTATAAACAATTAGGTCATTTTCAGAAGGCTTTAATTCAGGAATAACTTCCGCTCCCCATGAACCACGCAAAGCATGAACACCCCATTTTTCAGTTTCTGGGTCTTTGTCATTAATATGGCTTGTATTAACATAAACAACAGGTAATTCTTTGTTTTTAGCAAACTCAAGCAATTTTCTGATATTAGGAATTATTTCTCTGCATTCAGGACAATAAATCTTACCCTTTGAATCAAGATATTCATTTAACATATCAATAACAAGTATGGTTATTCCTTTTTTGTTTGCATTTTCTACAGTCATAAATCAATTCCTCCTATTAAGATGCCCTTTTGCATATTTTACTATATCCCTTTATCTTTTAAAATATTGCTGACAATTTCGCCTAACAATTAATATACGAACTTCACCTTTTACGACGATTTTATAAAATATAGCACAAGAAGAGACGTTAAGGAAGAAAATCAATAAAATCAACATGCTAAGTTTGTGGCATTTACTTCCTCTCCACCTCCACTCTCATCTCCACCATCCCCTCATAACCCTCAAAGGTAAAATCTTTTTCTCTCACTTCTCCGATAGTTTTCAATTTCTCAATAAATTTTTTCAATCTCTTTGATTCTATGTTAATCAAGAACACATCTTTGTTATTAAGCGATTCTTTTCTGTTAATTTTTCCATTAAGTTGAGCAATTATGTTTTCAATCTCTTTTTGAGCAGTCGCTCTATCTTTAACACTGAGCATTATAACTGGTAACTCTTTTTTGCCAACAGCCATTGCCCTCATTTTTGGCACTGACATAGATTCTTGCCTTAATTCATCTTTTGCTACTGCTCCGGCAGCAGGGATATCCTTCTCGATCTTTTCAGCAGGAGAGGGGGTGGGCATTGGCTGTTCTTTAGTTGGAAGAGGCATAGGTTTGCTT
This sequence comes from Nitrospirota bacterium, assembly GCA_016208915.1. Taxonomy (GTDB): domain Bacteria; phylum Nitrospirota; class Thermodesulfovibrionia; order Thermodesulfovibrionales; family UBA1546; genus JACQXE01. The sequence goes on from JACQXE010000020.1 coordinate 20,242, forward strand.
TCCTGATACTGAACGATTACAGGCTCTTTGTCTTTTATATCTCTTGCTGTCTCTTTTTCTGTAATTATCTGAGTCGGTTCTTCAGAAGGCGCTTTTGTAACTATTACTTCAGGCTGTATTGATTTAAAGACATAAAAGGCTGTTATTGCTAAAAGGATTGTTGCAGCTGCGCCAATGGGAAGTTTTACAGAAAGCGGAGAAAATAATCTCTTCCAGATGCTCTCTTTCTGTTCTGCCTCTGCCCTTATCTTTGCCATCACTTTCTGCGTAAGCCATGAGGGAGACTCAACCTCATCCAGCTCTTTTACGAATTCGATTGTCTTCTTTAAATCAGCAAGGTTCATCCTGCATGCATTGCATGACTTCAAATGTTCATCAACACGCATTTTTTCCTCAGAGGAAAGAATCTCTTCAATATAAGCTGACAGTTTTTCTTGAATGTCTTTACATTCCATTTATAAATTCCCCAGCACTTTCTTCAGGCAATTCTTTATCGCTTCTCTTGCCCTGAATAGCCTTGACTTAACAGTTCCTTCTGCTATGTTGAGCATCCTGCTTATCTCATCATATGCAAAGCCCTGAATATCCCTAAGTACCAGAACCTCTCTGAACTCAGTATCAAGCGAATCAATGCATTTCTGGACTTTATTCTGTATGTTTCTTTTTTCGAGTTTTTCAAGGACAGAAGGCTCATTAGACGCAGGCTCCATTTGGATGCTCCCTTCATCTGTAAGGATAGGGTCGTCTATCGAGAACTGTTCGTGCGAGCGTTGTGTTGCTATTTGTTTGAGGCGGTTCCTGGACAGATTTACAACTATTACATAAAGCCATGTTGAGAATCTGGATTGTTCCCGAAAATTCCGAATACTCTTATATGCAGAGACAAATGCATCCTGTACGACTTCTGAGGCATCCTCATAGCTGCCAACCATTCTATATGCTATATTGAACATCTTCTTCTGGTACTTTCTCACCAATTCCTCAAAGGCATCTACATCGCCTTTTTTACAGAGCGATACGGTCTCTGCATCTTCATCTATGAGCGTCTTTTCTTTTGCCTTCATATCATTAGACAACCGAAACAGGAGATAAGTTCCTCAGTGATACCGCCAAAATCAAAGATGACTGCCTTTATCATACGCTTATGATTATAGCACTAAAGATATTCCTGTATGAGAGGAGGCACCTTAAAATTAGTCTATTAGTCCAAAATAGGCTATCCATAACGAGCAGTTTGTTCCGGTAGAGATTCCTGCATCATTCTAACTCTTTGATTTTTCTTATGAATTAGTCTGGCATTAACCTTGCTTAGTGCATATAAAAAGTATGGCAAAAAGGACTATGACATTCATCTATTATTTGATAGCATTAAGGTATAACCTTCATGCCGGGGAATGGGGCAGGAGGAATGTTTCTCAATAGGAGAGAGTTTTTAACATTTATTAGTATCGCAGGTTTTTTGTTCGGTTTTATGAAACCGATATCTGCTGAAATAAAAAAGGAGGAAAAGAATATGGCTTACGCAGCAAAGGATTATTCGAAGCTTATCGGGATGGAGGGACTCAGTGAGACTCTCTTAAAGAATCATTTCACGCTTTATCAGGGATATGTGACGAATACAAACAAGGTGCTTGATACACTGAATCAGATGTTGAAAGATGGAAAGACTGCTATCCCTGAATTTGCAGAACTGAAGAGAAGGCTTGGTTGGGAATTTAATGGCATGAGGCTCCATGAGTATAATTTTGAAAACCTCGGAGGGAAAGGAGGGTTGGACAAGGCAGGAAAACTTGCCAAAAAACTCACAGAGGATTTCGGAAGTTATGAAATGTGGGAGAAGGATTTTAAGGCGACAGGTACGATGAGGGGTGTCGGATGGACAGCTCTCTATCATGATCCCATGAATGGAAGGCTTATGAACTTCTGGATCAACGAACATGATGTCTCGCATCCTTCGGGCTGTGATCTCATCCTCATCATGGATGTCTTTGAGCATGCCTTTATGATTGATTATGGGCTCAAGAGGGCAGACTATATCGAGGCATTCTTTAAGAACATTGACTGGAAGGCAGTAGAGGCAAGATTAAAATAACAACCATGAAAGGAGGACTTTATGGCAGAGAGAGCATCGGAAAGAGAAGAGAAAGTCACAAAGCCCGTTGAACTATCGCAACGGTTCTTGGAGATCATCAAGGAATGGCAGAGGCTTGAGGATGAAACGATACGATATTCAGAAGAGTTAATGAAAAAGACCAAGAACAAACTGATTACTATGACAATGGAGATGATAAAGCATGATTCTCAGAAGCACAAGGCGATGCAACAGATGTTGATTGACAGCGTTACAAAGGAGCCGTTTGTTCTCAGTCCGGACGACCTTGGCGCATTGGGGAAAAGACTGAACGCGCATCTGGAAGCCGAAGCCAAGTCTGTTGAGTTCGGAGAAGAGGCATTTAAAAACAGTGAACTATTCGTGACAAAATATGTGCTCTCATACCTCATCGCAGATGAGCAGAAACACCATGCCTTGCTCAACAAGCTTGAGGAGCTGAAGAGGGCTACAGTTTTTGTAACGTAAACCATATTCAGACAAAAGGATGATATCATATTATCAAAATCGTTTCTGAGGTGAAAGATCATCCTGTAGGATTTTTCAAGAAATAACATTTATGATGCGGAATGAAAAGATAATGCTTACATCTTCACAGGAGAGGTTAAGATATAGATGAAGGCATTGATGATTAGCGCAGACAATTTTGAGGACACAGAGCTTCTTGTCCCTTATTACCGTTTGAAGGAAGAAGGGATTCAGGTAGATGTCGCATCAATGAAAAAAGGGAAGATAAAGGGGAAGCACGGTTATGAGGTAGAGGTTGATAAGACGCTCAAGGAAGTTAAACCCGACGACTATGATATTCTCATCCTTCCCGGAGGCAGGGCACCTGAAACAATACGGAAGGAGAACGAAGCGATAGAGATTGCAAAACATTTTTTTCAGAAGAACAAACCTGTTTCTGCAATATGTCACGGGCCACAGACATTGATAACAGCAGGTGTTTTAAAAGGGAGACATGCTACCTGCTATAAATCAGTTGCACAGGAGATGAAGGATGCTGGGGCTGTTTACGAGGATAAAGAGGTGGTTGTAGACGGCAATCTCGTCACATCAAGACAACCCTCTGACTTGCCTGCATTCTTAAGGGAGACGATGAAGATGCTGAAGAGCCTTAAAAAGTAGGGAGAAGAGTTTTCAAGAGAGGAGGATTCATGAAGAAAGCAGTTAGTTTCGTGCTTATCATCGGTTTTTCTTTAGCGATTCCTTATGCCGTATATTCTCATGAAAAAGGACATGAGATGGGAAAGACAAAGTTCACAAAACACTTTCATGAAAGCCTTTTCCAGGTTACAGGAAAGGGCGAATTCAGTGTAGAGGTTTTACTGGATGAGAAAGAATATAAGATAGGCAAAAATGTCCTTGGCATTGTAATACATGATAAACATGACGAAGATGTGGAAGGTGCAGATATAAATGTTATGGTTAGGGTTGCAGGGGAGAGCGCTGAGCAACCAGCAGTTGTTGAGGAGAAAGGTGGCGGGCTGTATACCATAGCTAATGTGAATCTCCAAGGGGATGTCCGATGGGAACTGGTGATAAAAGTTAAAAAAAAGAAGATAGAAGATACGGCAATCTTTCTTTTTCCTGATGATATGAGAAACCGTAAGCCTGCCGGACAATATGAAAAGTAAGAAAGTCGGGCAAGGATGAGCATATTTGAGAACACAGCAGATAGCGTTCGAAGGAAATCATGCCACATGCCGGATTGATGGATGCTGATGCCCTCGGACCTGAAAAGGCTCCCTTAATGAGGGCAAAACTCCATATTCGTGGAGGCAGGAGAAGACTGCGTCAGGGAAAGATATCAGCAGGGATAGTTACGCTTTATGATGCCCTAAATGCGGCAATGGAATGGTATATTATCTCACCAGAACGCAAAAGTGAACTTAAGATAAGAAACAATGATGATATGAGAAAAGATAGTGATGTTTTTGATGTGCTAATTCGTTCAGGCGTGCTTGATGTAAAATTCGAGTATAAGACATTCGATTCTTTGGTCGAAAGGGCATTGAATCAGGAGATGCCGGATTATGATTATGCAGAAATTCTAAAAGGCATCGAGAAAATAATGATACAGCTCGGTGTCATGCCCTTTGATGAGAATGAGCTTCCGCCTGAAGATCCAAGGACATTTTAAGTTAGAATGTATAAGATGCAGGATATATCTTAATTAATATGAACAGACTTTCTAATGAAAAATCTCCCTATCTCAGGCATTCTGCAGAGCAGAAGATAGACTGGTATCCATGGTCTGAGAAGGCTTTTCAACGGGCTAAAGAGGAGGATAAGCCGGTATTCCTCAGCACTGGAGCTGTGTGGTGTCACTGGTGCCATGTGATGGCAAAAGAGTGCTTTGAAAATAGCGAGATAGTAGAACTCCTCAATGAAAACTACATATGTATAAAACTTGACAGGGATGAAAGGCCTGATATAGACAGGAGATTTCAGCAGGCCGCTGTTGCTATGGGTTCCGGCGGAGGATGGCCTCTCAGCATGTTTTTAACCCCTGATAAAAAACCATTTTTTGGCGGCACATATTTTCCTCCTGAGGACAGTCAAGGCAGTCCTGGATTCAAAAAAATCCTTAGGACGGTAATGGAGTTTTACAAAACAAAAAGAGGCGATGTTGATCAATACACCCAGAAACTCACGAATTACCTCAAACCAGATAAGCTGATAAGCGGAGAAATAGGAATATCAATGGTTGACATTGTTATAAATGATATGCTCTCTGAATCTGATGCTCAGAACGGCGGATTTGGAACAGCTCCGAAATTCCAGATGCCAGGGGCAATGGAGTTTTTGATAAATCACTACTGTATTGCAGAAAAAAAATCTATTAAAACTGTTATCACAAATACCCTTAATGCAATGGCAAAGGGAGGATTCCATGACCAAATTGGAGAAGGTTTTCACAGGTATTCCACTGATGAGGCATGGATTATTCCGCATTTTGAAAAGATGGCGGATGACAATGCATGGCTTTTAAGGAATTACATTGATGCATACAGTGTTTTTGGGGACGCATGTTTCCGAGCGGTTGCAGAGGGGATAATAAGATTTATAAGAGAGGTCTTATCTGATCCTGAAGGCTGTTTCTATGCGAGCCAGGATGCTGATGTCACGCCTGATGACGAAGGCGGATATTTTACGTGGACAGATGAAGAATTCAAAAGCGTGCTTAACAGCGAAGAATATGAGATATTGCCCATGCATCTTTTTCATGAGAGAGGTGCAATGCGCCATGATAGGTCTAAAAAGGTATTGTACATTGCAATGGATATTCAAATTATTGCTGAGAAGACCGGTAAGGATATTAAAACAGTTTCTGAAATAGTTAATGCTGGCAAGAATAAGCTATTAAGAAAAAGAAAAACAAGAGAGACGCCTTTTATTGATAAGACATTCTATACGTCAATAAACTGTATGCTGATAACTTCTTATCTTAAGGCCTTCAGGGTTATCAGGGATAATGCCTTAAGGGAATTTGCACTCAAGAGCCTCGAAAGGATAGTTGCTATGCATTTTGCAGGCAATGAACTCCTGCACACATATGGAGTAAAGGCTGTGCTTGATGATTATATCTATTTAACAGAGGCATTTGTTAACGCATATGAGGTTACAAGCGATTCGTTTTATCTTAATCAGGCAGACAGACTTATGGAGTTATGCACTAAGAGATTCTGGGATGAAAATGAAGGAGGATTTTTCGATACAGATGAGGAGGTTCTTGGGATAAGACTTAAGGGCATCGAAGATATTCCGCATCCTTCTGCAAACTCTCTCGGAATTTTATTGTTACTCAAATTATACCATCTGACAGGCAAGGATGAATATCTTCGGCATTCAGAGAAGGCTCTGAAAATATTCGCATCAAGGGCAAAAGGAATGGGGATACATTCAGGATATTACTTCTGTGCGCTCGATGCGTATTTCCATCAGCTCAAGCTTACCATTCATTCCGCTCCTGACAGCGAATTGGCTAAGACAGCACTTTCATTATTCAGTCCGTACACGAGCATAGCCTATGGGGATGAGCGGGGATATGTGCTTCCATGTGTAAAGACTGAATGTTACGAACCACTAACTACCACTGAAGAGATAAGGACATTTTTAATGGGGAGGCGAGGATAATAAAAATGAAAAAAAACAGGCTTCCGCCGGGACAGATACGGATAGGGTGTGCGATATCAGGTTGATCTGTATTGTAAAAACTGGTGACATAAGTCTTAAAAGATGAGATAATTATAAAAGTGGGCATGGCAAGATAAAATTTAGGAGGTGTTTATGGATGTTATCCATGTAATAAAAGAAAGACGTTCAATTAATTTCTTTGAAACAGGGAAAGAACTCCCGAATAATAAGTTAAACGAGTTGCTTGAGATAGCGAATCTTTCACCATCCTCATTCAATCTTCAGCCCTGGAAGGTTATTGTTGTAAAAGACCCTGAGAGGAAGAATGCCCTGAGAAGATGTGCATTTGACCAGCCGAAGGTAGAGGAGGCATCTGCAGTGTTGATTATGATTGCTGACCCAAACGCTGTTGAGGAAAACATAGACAGGATGCTCGACAGCTGGCAGGAATTAGGATATATGAAACCAGAGATGAGAGATACATATAAAGGAATGGCACAGAACCTCTACGGCTCTCCTGACAGCATGAAGAGAAAGTTTTTTGCGGTAAAAAATACCTCTCTGTTTGCCATGAACCTTATGATTGCGGCAAAGGGGCTTGGGCTTGAAACTCACCCTATGGACGGCTTTGATGAAGAATGCATCAAAAAGGAGTTCAAGATACCTTCTGACAATATAATCCCGATGCTTGTTGCAGTCGGATATCTCAAATCAGGGATAAAGCTTCTGCCGAGGGCATTCAGGAGAAAGGTTGAGGAGTTTGTGAAATTTGAAAAATATCAATAATTAATGTTGAGAAGGCAGGATATGATATTTAAGCGGATTTTTTTTGCTGATATTCCGACAGTATGCATAAAAATAATCGAGAGGCAAAAACCTCGGAGGTCGTAAGGCCGAGAATGATGCGAAAATATTATATCCTGCCTTAATTAGATATAACAGAAGGGAGAGTTTAGAATGGTCACAGGCAAGGAAGATCTGATGCAGTCGCTGATTGAGGCGTATCTCATGGAGAAGGGGACGATGGAGTTTTATTCCCGTGCCGCTGATAAGGTGATAGACCCTGAGGTTAAAAAAACATTCAGAAGCCTTTCTTCATGGGAAGAAAGGCACATGGATTTTATCAGGTTTCTATATCAGTCTGTTATGGACGATAGGGATATCATAGGATTCGAGCAGTTCAAGGATAAAACTGATACTCTTTTCACAGAGGCAGGGATTCCTGTAAAGGAACTTGAGGGCAGAATTGAGCAGAAGGATTTTTCTAATGACATGGAAGCAATAACGCTTGCTCTCGATATAGAGGGGGGGGCATACAGGCTTTACAGAGGTCTCTCGCAAAGCGCTGGGGATAGCAATGCCAGGGTTGTATTTCAGGAAATGATGGAATACGAGGCAAAGCATATAGATTACCTTCAGAAGATTAGCGTTAATTACCTTAAAAATGTGAGTGTTGAGTATCTTAAAAAGATGAGGGAGAGACTTACCGACAATTCATGAATGGAGGTATATAATGAATGCAATTGATATAGCAATAAAGATGGAAACAGATGCAATAAATTTTTACAAGACAGCATCCGAAAAGGTAAATCATCTGGTCGGCAAAAAGATGTTCCTGACAATAGCAGAGGACGAGAAAAGGCATCTTGATATGCTTACACAGATATTCAAAGGGCTTGATCTGACAATTCTTGATGTCAGTCCGATGAACAATATTAAGACAGTCTTTGAGGAAATGAAGGATGAGATGATGGAAAGGGTTGAGGCAACACAAGATGAACTTGAGGCATTCAGGATCGCCATGGACATGGAGAAGAAAGGAATCACATTTTACAAGAAAGAGGCATTAGAAGCAGGGACAAACAAGGAGAAAGCCCTTTTTGAAAGGCTTGTGCATGAGGAAGAACAGCATTACAATATATTTGCAAATACATATTTTTTTCTTTCTGATACTGGAAACTGGTTTATGGGAGAGGAACATACTATTTTTGACGGCGGCACCCCATGGGCGTAAATTAACAGTTGAAAATGGAAGTAATTAAGCTTGACAGAATACCTCAGAAGATTCTCGTAATCAAACCGAGTTCTCTCGGTGATATAGTCCACAGTCTGCCTTTTCTCAATACGCTCAGAGAAAGTTTTCCAAGATCCGAGATACACTGGGTTGTTGCAAGGGGACTCGAAGGACTCCTTGAAGGCCATCCCATGATAAACAAACTCTGGATTATTAATAAAGATGAATGGAAAAAGATAAGGAAAGTGAAAGGCACAATAAAGGAGATAAGGGCACTTTTCAGTTTATTAAAAAGAGAGAAGTTTGATCTCGTAGTTGATCTCCAGGGGCTGATGAGGAGTAGTATTCTCGCGGCTGCGACAGGTGCTTCTCTGAGAATAGGGTTTAAAGAGGCAAGGGAAGGCAGCAGGATGTTTTACACCCATAGAGTTACAGGTGGAAGGGATATCCATGCAGTTGACAGATATCTTAAGATTGCAGAATTCCTTGGGTGCGACATCTCAGAAGTGCAATTTCCTTTTCCTTTGTTTGAACTTTCAACTTTCAAATTGCAGCTTCCGGAAGAATATGCCGTTATTGTGCCGGGCGCAAGATGGAAGACCAAGAGATGGCCTCCTGAGAGATTTGGAGAGCTTGCATCAATGTTGCCGCTAAGGTTTTTTGTTGCCGGCAGCAAATCAGATATGGATATAGCAGACAGAGTTGTAAAAAACTCTAAGGGTAATGCCGTATCTATGGCAGGCAAAACCAGCATCAAGGAACTGATAGAACTAATGCGTAGGGCAAGGGTTGTTGTGAGTAATGATTCAGGGCCTATGCATGTGGCAGCTGCCTTTCATGTGCCTGTCTTTGCAATATTCGGGCCTACCAATCCTTTGAGAACAGGCCCTTATGGAAGCGGACATTTCATAATCAGAAAGGAGCTTGAATGCTTGCCGTGTTATAAGAAGAACTGCAGGTCTGTCCGTTGCATGGATATGATAGATGTTTCTATGGTAGCTGACATTATTAAAATGAACTGGTAAAATTAATTGGATTCAGACAGGGTATTTGATGCGTTGGATATGACATGAAACTTGGCATACTTGTAAATAAAGAAAGACATCTAAGAGAAATTATAGAAATTACAATGGCTGCTGTTTCCAAAGGGCATAGAGTAAATATCTTTGTTGTAGAAGAAGGTGTAAATATCTTGAGCAATCCTGACTTTATAAGGCTTCATGAAATCAATGGCGTCAGAATAAGCTTCTGTGATTACAGCTCAAAGGAGCTTAATATTTTTAAAGAAAACATACCTGAAGAAATAATCTGCGGCAGTCAGATGAATAATGCAGCTATGGTTCACGAATCAGACAGGGTTATAGTTTTGTAGCATGGGAGATTGTTTATGAAAATTCTGCATATTCTCAGTGAAGGGCCTAAGATATTGTCGGATCAGATAATAGCTGTTCAGTCAGAAGAACACGAGGTGAAAGTAATTGACCTTACTAAAAAGGCCGTATCATATGAGAAAATAATAGATGCTATCTTTTTATTCGATAGGGTCATATCCTGGTAACAGGTAGAAATCCGGATTCCAATGGTTGAAAATCAGCGGAGTTGCAAAAAAGGCTTTGCAACGCTGATTATTGTTCTCCTTGCAATTTCTGCATATCCTGCCCTATATCTCTTCAGATCTTTGGATGACAACCGTTTGTCAAGCTGGAATGACGCATTTGCAGGAGTGGAACCCTTCAGTTTTTTTCTCATCCTCACAGCAGGCATTGTATGTGCATATATAATCTCAAGATTCTCGTCTCTGGAAAAAAATCCTGTTATTTTTCTTTTCCCGGTTTCATATGTTATCCCAGCATTATTTTGGAATGAACCTGAAATTATTTTGGATGCGTCAAGATATTTTACTCAGGCAAAACATCTTGAGGTCTATGGCATCAGCTATTTCTTTCAGGAATGGGGCAGGGATATCTCTGTGTGGACAGATCTTCCTGTAGTGCCTTTTCTTTACGGCCTCATCTTCAAATTCTTTGGAGAGTCAAGGATTTATATACAGGTTTTTACTTCGCTTCTTTTTTCCATGTCAGCAGTGCTTACCTATCTGATCGGAAAGATGCTTTGGGATAAGGATACGGGTTTTTACGGCGCACTTCTTTTTCTCGGTATTCCCTACATGTTCACACAGGTACCGTTAATGCTTGTGGATATTCCTACATTATTTTTTCTAACGCTTTCTATTTCTACCTTAATAATGGCGCTCGAGAAGGGGGGGTGTTTTATTCTGCTGTCCTCATTCAGTATATTTCTTACTGTTTTTTCGAAATATTCAACATGGCTTATGCTTTCGGTTCTGGTTGTTGTAGTTATTGTGGTTTTAATTCGAAACTCTCGCCTCGGTCCGCGCTCGGGCGGATTCCCGCCTCGGGCGGGTCGCCCCCGCACTCAGGCGGGTTCGCCGAGGAGAAGAGGAGACGCCGAGGAGAATGAGTCGTCTGGGGCGACAAAACTCAAAACTCAAAACTACATTTATAGAAGTTCTATAATCGGAGTGATTACAGGATTATTGATTTTTACATTTGTCTGGTATAAATATGATGTCTTTTCAGAGCAGATTAATCTCTTGCTGACTTATCAGAAACCCAGGCTAAGGAGGTGGGGAGAGAGCTTTATCTCGACCTTCTTTTTCCAGATACATCCGTTCATAACTATTGCAGCATTATATTCTGTTTATGCTTCTTTCAGGAAAAGGGATCTGAAATATGCAATCATAATCTGGCTGGTGCTGCTGGTGCTCTTATTTCAGATAAAAAGAATGAGATACATTTTACCGGTTTTGCCGATGATAAGCCTTATGGCCTCTTACGGGCTTATGCATATTAAAGACAGGATGATAGTAAGGTTCATATCTTTATCAGTTGTTGTATCATCTGTGATTCTTGCATTTTTTGTTTTTCGTCCTTTTATTGAGAAAACAAGCAGCATAAATATAAGGGATGCTGGAATATATCTCAACTCTTTCGGCATGGACAAAATTGAGGTTTTTATTGTCATAGACCATAATTCTGAGATAAATCCTTCTGTCTATGTGCCCATGCTTGATCTTTTTACGGATGGAAAGATTCATTATGAATATGATACCTCACAACCGCTAATGGAGAAGATAGAAACGTCGCCGCTGAGGTTTACATGGACATATAAAAATCCGAGATATTATTCATCACTGAAAGCAGACAGTGGTCAGACTGTTGTTGTAATATCAGACAGGTCAAATCCAATGTTGCCTCCTGATATTGAAGATAAGGTAAAGAGACTGCATATATCCAAGAGATTGAACATTAGCGATGATGTATATCGTAATCAGGTTTTTATGACTGTATATCACTGATTCCGGTTTTCATAGATATTTAAGCAAATTTATTTCTTATAAAAAACATTAATAGCTAATCGTTGACAAAACGGACCGCATATTTCTATACTATTCCGAAATTTCTTTTCTGGAGGAAAATAGGATGGAGGAAACTGCATTACAAAGTGTAACATTTGGGTATATCATCTCTGCATTGATATGTGGGGGACTGCTTGGCTTCATACTACAGCGCGGAAGATTCTGCATGAATACCGCTTTCAGGGATACGATATTCATTAAGGAGTTTACCCTGTTCCGAGGTTTTTTGATTGCCCTCGGCGTTATGATTGTAGGTTCCAATTTGCTGAATGACATGGGGATCATAGAATTGAAACCTCAGACCTTTTATCCTCTTGCGAATATTATCGGGGGGTTTCTTTTTGGTGTTGGTATGGTGCTCGCGAGTGGATGCGGAAGCGGTATCTATTTTAAAGCAGGCGAGGGACAGATTGCTGCAGGCATAGCAGTCATAGGATTTTTAATCGGCGCAGGAGCGACTTTTTATGGAGTCCTAAATCCTATTTATAATGCTCTAAGAAGTGTCAGACTCGAGATTGCAGGAAAACCGAATGCTACCTTGTGGGAGATCTTCGGACAAGATATGACAGTGAAGTGGATAGTAATCGCTGTTGTAGCTGTCGCAATCTTTGTCTTTATTCTCAAAGACAAGCCATTTTCCTTGGGCAAACAGAAAGGTTTTTATTGGTCGGTATCAGGCTTGCTCATCGGTTTTACTGGTATACTGACTTTCTGGGCATCCCAGTACTGGGGTGGCGGGTTTGCAAGAGGCATGAATTTCACAACCCCTTCAGCAGAGTTTATTTCCACTATTATAACTGGTAGCGCAAATTCAAGGTTTTTCCCAATGGCAGCTATTGGTCCTTTCAAAATAACATGGGGTGTGCTTGCTATGATTAGTGTACCCTTGGGATCCTATATCAGTGCCAAGATCTTAAAAGAGTTCGCATGGAAGATCCCTTCTGCTCAGGAGCTTCTTATTGTTTTCCTTGGAAGCCTCCTCATGGGTTTTTCCGGCATTACTGCGGGAGGATGCAACATAGGGCAAGGACTGACTGGTGTTTCGACGCTTTCGATCGGTAGCATCAGTGCGCTGATAGCAATGATACTCGGCAACTGGACAGCGGTCTATTTCAGATTTATTAAGCCGATGCAGGATTAATGTCGTATCGATTGTCAATGACGGCCTGAAGAAATTGAGCAATTTCTTCAGGCCGTTTGTTTTTCATCCTTCGAGCTGGAAAAATACCCGAAGGTATTTGTAAACTATCAATATGATTATTGACGCAAGGAAGAACAAAGATTCCCGTGAACTCTTTCGCACATTGAAAGATGTCTTCGTAAAGGAGATAGGGAATGAGGTTTTCATCGAAGTCTTAGTCGATACGAATGAAACCGCAAAAAAGGTAAAGGCATTTGCTTCAATGTCAGGATGTCAGGCAGTGGCAGAAGAGAAGGACGGATATTGTGTTGTACGAATAACAGGCAGACCTTGTTGTGTATAAGATATTTTTATGAATAAGATAGCTGGCAATGGAAAAAACACAATAATTTTAGGCGGTGGCCTTACAGGTCTCTCAGCAGGATATGCCTTAACAAAAGCAGGGCAAAATGTCAGAGTCTATGAAGGAGATTCTTCGGTTGGCGGACTTTCAAAAACAATCGTAAAGGATGGTTTCAGGTTTGACCTTGGCGGACACAGGTTTTTCACCACGAATAAGGTGATAGAAAACTTTGTCGGCACCCTTATGAACGGGGAGTTAGTGTCTGTTCCCCGCAAAAGCAAAATATACATGCGCAGCAAATTCTTTGATTATCCGCTTACCCCTCTGAATGCAATATTCGGACTTGGAATACCTATGACCCTGAAAATAATGTCTGACTATGGGCTGGGAAAAGTCAAAAACCTGATAAACGAGAAAGTTGATATCTCCCTCGAGGATTGGGTGGTCAGAAATTTTGGGCGTAAGATGTTCAATCTTTATTTTAGAGAATACAGCGAAAAGGTATGGGGCATTGAATGTAGCAGGATAAGTGCAGAGTGGGTTGAAAAACGCATAAGAGGACTTTCTTTATCAAAGGCAGTTAAAAATGCCTTTTTTAAATTCAGCGGCAGGGATATCCCTACACTCGCAGACAGGTTTTTATATCCGCAATTAGGCATAGGTAGGATTTCAGAGAGACTGCAGGAAGAGATCGAAAGATATAATAATGTTTTAACAGATACGCGCGTCGAGCGTGTTGACCATTCGGAAAACGAAATAACCAGTATAACCGTAAAGAACCATAGATATTCGGATATTGTCTATGGGAGCGAATTTGTTTCAAGCATACCATTGCCGAATCTTATAAGGTTATTGAGCCCTTCCCCGCCTGACCATATTATTGATGTAGCTTCAAGACTGAAGTTCAGAGACCTCATTATAGTAGCTGTAATGATTAACAGGGAAAGGGTCACAGACCAGTCATGGATATATATCCCTGAGAAAAAAATACCTTTCGGCCGTATACATGAGCCTACTAACTGGAGTGCGGCGATGGCTCCCACAGGTAAGACGCTTATGGTCATGGAGTTTTTTAGTTTTAAGTATGATGAGACATGGAATAAGAGCGACGAAAAACTTTCTGAACTTACTGTAAAACATCTTCAGAGACTGGGATTCATTAATAAGAAAGAGGTGTTGGGCAGTCTTGTTGTGAGAGCGCCGAGGGCTTATCCTCTTTTTGAAGTGGGATATGAAAGTTATTGTAATGAGCTTTATAGCTATTTAAGCAGGTTTAGGAACCTTTATATAGCAGGAAGGGCAGGTATGTTTAAATACTATAATATGGATCATGCTATAGAGTCAGGACTGGGTGTAGCAGAAAAAATTTTAAAATCTGACAGCTATCACTTATCAGCCATCAGTCCAAAATGAGATGCGCATTAGTTATCCCTTCCTGGGCGCCTGAAGATATATTTTCCTCAAAAACAGCAAGCTCGCAGATAAACTACTGGCAGCCGCTCGGCACTCTCTATGTTGCTGCTGTGCTTCAGCATGCAGGGCATAATGTCAGGTTTTTAAATGGAGCGTTTACGACACATGAAGAATTACTCACAGAGATTAAAAGATTCAGCCCTGAGTTTATCGGAATTTACTCAACGACATTTGGCTGGGATAAGGCAAAGAAAACAGCAGGTGATCTTAGAAAAATATTCGGAAAGCATGTTTTTATATGCGCAGGCGGGCCGTATCCGATTGCAGTGCAGGAGCATTGTCTGGAAGACGCTGGAAAAGATATTGATGCCATAGTTACAGGCGAGGGCGAGTTCACGGCTATCGAAATTATTGAAAGGATTCAGGCAGGAAAAAGCCTCGAAGGAGTGCTTGGTGTTATTTTCAGAGACGGCGAACGTATTATAAAAAATCCTCCACGTCCGTTGATAAGTGATCTTGATTCATTGCCTTTCCCTGCGAGAGAATTTCTGGGAGATGCAAATCTATACATTCCTCCTCCGGCTACATACAAAAGGAAGCCTGTTGCTGTTCTGATAACATCGAGGGGCTGTAACAGGAGATGTATATATTGTTTCCAGATAGATAAAGAGAGAAAAACAGGTATAAGATACCGTAGCGTTAAGAATGTATTGAAGGAGATAGAACACTGTATAAAACAGGGGTACAAAGAGATAAAGTTTATAGACGATACACTTGCTGCTGATTATGACAGGGCTATGCAGATAGCCGGGGAGATAAAGTCAAGAAGGCTTGATTTCACATGGTTTGCATCTGCCTGCGTTAATCAGGTAGATAAGCCTTTGCTTAAGGCATTTAAGGATGCAGGTTGTTGGGCCATACTATTTGGCGCTGAGAGCGGTGTGCAGAAGAACCTCAACACAATAAGAAAAGGGATAACGCTTGAGCAAACGAGAAATGCTGTTCGATGGGCAAAAGAAGTTGGGCTTCAGGTGAGCACACCGTTTCTGTTCGGTATCCCGGGAGAGACATTTGAAGATGGGCTTAAGACAATAGAGTTCGCAATAGAGATTAATCCTGACATAGCTAATTTTCATGCCATAACGCCGTTCCCTGGCACATACCTGTATGACAATCTTGAAAAATATGGTGTAATCTCTACCAAGCTGACTGATTTTACGTATCAAGGGGCAGCGTTTATTCCTTATACAATGACAAGGGATGAAATCTTAAAACTGCGCCAGATAGCATTCAAAAAATTTTACTCTCGGCCTTCTTTTATCATCAGAAAACTTTTTGAACTGAGAAGCCTGCATGACCTCAGAATAGCTGCCAGGAGCGCAAAAAGCCTGTTCTGGTTATGGGTAAAGAGCAAGATATTCACTTACTCTTCTTAGGTATCTATTTTAATGATAGTGTCTTCCTGGCTTTCTATTATATCTCCGGCCATGATGTCCTCTATATATTTTTTCAAGATCTCGGCTTCCCTATCTGCTAGCTCCTTAAATTCAATTGCCATTCCCGGAGAAACCTTTAATATATCTCCCAGAAGTCCTTTTATATAAATTACAGTGCCTTGTAATTTTATGGATTTGCCATCTTTTAGCGGTAAAACTATTTCGACTGTCGAGCCTACAGGGAATGGGTCCTTTTTCCTTAGATAGATGCCTCTTTCAGAAAGGCTTTCTGCATAAAGATTAATCTGTTTTTCATCGTAGATTATGGCTACCTTGGCATTGAATGGAACCCTTAAATATTTTCTCTTCTTTCCTGTACCTGAGAAAAGGCACTCTTGCAGCGCGTCATGCAGCTTATCAATCTTTATAGGCTTTGTCAGATATTCTGCACATCCAAAACTCTTGCATTTTTCCATCATTTCCGTGCTTAAATCACCGGATACCATAACGACCGGGATATTCTGAATTTCTTTATCCTCTTTTATATGTCTCAAGACTGCTAAGCCGTCAAGTGTAGGCATCCTTATATCGAGCAGTATGAGATCAGGTTCAATGAGCTTAAGAAGTTTTAACACCTCCAAGCCGTTTTCAGCAGGTATTACAGTAAAGCCCATTCTTTTTAAGAGAATCCCTATATACATTAAAAATGTCTGGCTGTCATCAGCTATGAGTATTTTTTTTCTCAATTTGCCCCTCCTTCCGGTTAGTAGGTTAATATATGCCGGTAAATAATTAAAGCTGTATGTATTCTTTGTAAAGATTAGGAAATAGTCTTACATTAAATAATATATTAGTCATAAAATAACATTCATGTGTACAAAAGCATTTTTTATCCTGTATAAAATCCTTAATCTCTTGGGCTTTTTTTGAACGTATTATCCTGCTGATATCATACCCGTGATCTCTTAGATTGCCGAGGCTTTTAGTAAGGAGCTCGCATGGATATACATCGCCTTTTTCCGTAAGCACAAGATTAAGTCTTCCTGCATAGCAGGGTATAATGCGTTTTTGTTCAAGCATGGTCTGATATATGAGACGGCGCTGTAATATATCCTGTGCAGCCTTAAGACGGGCGCCCTTGAAGCGATAGATATTTGATGCCCTGGTTTTCAGGTTTTTTTCGAGTCTTTCTATTGCATGAAAATATTTTTTGTGGTCAATTTTTTTGTATTTTTCATCTGAAAGATTTCCACGTATCAGTGAAATTGTGTGTGTCTTTATATGTCGAAGATTGTTTACAAAATCTATTATCCTGTCCATATCATCCTGATTTTCAGAGCAGAAGACCGTATTTATCCCAAGTTCAAAATTGGGGTATCTTTCAAGCAGTTCTCCGAGCATATAATGTGTCTGCATGGTTTTGCTGAAACTGTCTGGTGTGTTGCGCAGGAAGTCGTGCTTCTCATTCAGACCATCGATAGAAAGCTTCACTGCAATTATACTTTTTGTACAGTGCCTAAGTATTTCCTCAGTCATTTTTGCGATTAGTTCTGGCAAAAGACCATTCGTAGGATAAAGCATAATTGCCGGCCTGTTATTTTTGTAAAAAACCCTGCTTATCTCAACGAGGTCTTCTCTTAAATAGATTTCACCGCCTGAAAAGGCAAGCCATAGGAGATTTCTCATCGACCCAGAAATCTTACTGATCTCATCAAGTGATAGTTCTTCTGAGGGATTTTCTACGTTACCGGTACTCCTGAGATAAAAGCAAAAAGGGCATCTCGAGTTGCATCTCTGTGTTAGGAAAAAAGTGAGATGTATGGGCTTGTTTTTATTCAGGATAGAGCCTATGTGACGGAAGGGTGAGTACATCATTTGAAGTTATATAGATATCTCACGATTCCATAAAGAGAACCGGTCCCTACTGATAGAGGATAAAGCATTGTGTAATAAAGTGCCGCAGATAAACCAAAGGCTAATCCTTTTGCTTTGTAGAATGCAGTTAGCAATCTCCTGTTAATGTAAAGGTTAAAGGTAATGACCGGCAAGATTGCGATTAAAAGGATATTAATCTTTAAAAAAGCATAGAGTAATAGAAAAAACACAATAAAAAAATACGATACTACATTTATCTTGAGTTCTGCTGATGCTGTGCCTGAATCCGCTAAAAGGTCTTTGTTTTTTAAGGAATATATTGTCCAGTACATAGACTTTCTAAAGGCATTTTTTAATGATTTAATCAATGTAAAATTGAATATGTGCTGCACTGATATTTCAGGTATAGTTTTAAGTCTGTAACCGAGTTTTTTTAGTCTATGGCTGAATTCTATATCCTCGAGTATGGGCAGAAAATCCTCTGAAAACCCTCCAGCCTTTTTGAATATATCAGGAGCAACAGCCATAGCATGGGTTGCTATGTAATCAGGCTCATCACATTTTGTCTCGAAATAGTTTATAAATATGGACTGAAAGGTGCTGAAGAAATCATTATTATACGGGAGCAGAGTGTATGTACCGCCAGTGATTATATCCTCAGCCCTGTCGAATGCCTTGTTTACCAATTCGAGTGTATTTTCCTGAAGGATGCAGTCAGCATCTATAAAAAAGAGTATCTCGCCACTGCTGTTCTCTGCGCCTGTATTTCTTGCCCGGGATGCACCGTAATGCCTGTCAAGCCGGATAAA
This sequence comes from Nitrospirota bacterium, assembly GCA_016208915.1. Classification (GTDB taxonomy): domain Bacteria; phylum Nitrospirota; class Thermodesulfovibrionia; order Thermodesulfovibrionales; family UBA1546; genus JACQXE01. The sequence continues at coordinate 38,962 of JACQXE010000020.1, forward strand.
TCTGCAAGGAAATTTTCCTATGATATCTGCTGAATTGTCAGTTGAGCAGTCGTCAACCACTACTATCTCAAAGTTTTCATATCTCGATGAGAATGCTGTTTCAATGCATTTTCCTATAGTAGACGCGCTGTTGTAATTGGGAATAATAACCGAGATGCGCCTATTCATAAAATTCTTTTCTTCTATCATTAAATATGTTATTGAACCGGTTCAGAGATTTATCTTTTGCCTTATCTGTATCGATTTCTGCTGTAAATATTTCTTCTGTATCGATTTCTGCCTTGTGCAGTATCTCGCCCTTGTGAGATGTTATTTGGCTTTTCCCTATGAATGTAAGTCTTTCTTTATTTCCTCTCTGCTCAAAGCCTGTCCTGTTTGCAGTAATAGCAAAAACTCTGTTTTCCAGACACCTCGTAACCATGGCATCAGGACAGTATGGTAGAACAAGGTTCGATGGATGGGCAATAACATCAGCTCCTCTTAATGCGAGCGTCCTTGCAGATTCCGGAAAGAACCAGTCAAAACATATCATTATCCCAATATTTCCTACAGGCGTCTGCCATACCTTAAAGCCAGTATCTCCCTGAGAAAACCAGAGTTTTTCTTCATAGAAAAGATGTGTCTTTCTGTAAACACCTATAAAGCCGTCTGGTCCGGTCAGGATTGCAGAATTGTATATAGTGCCATCGCTGTTTTCTGCTATGCCTGCAACAATGTGTATGCCTTTATCCATAGCAAGTTTTTCGAGAGTTTTCGCAGTGTAACCTGAGGGAATTGTTTCAGAGAGTTCAGAGACTTCCTCCTTTGAGATAAACTGGTAACCTGTATTGAAAAGCTCTGGCAGCACAATGAGATCAGCATCAACAGAAGCGATTGTATCAACAGCTTTTTGTACATTATGTTTTATCTCGCCGAATTTGGGAGCAAACTGATAAAAACCTATTTTCATAAAATTAATTTTGAAAGCTGGGGTGTAGTATCCGAGCGGATATTATTCCCCAGTTTCTAATTCATTATTTTAATCCCAGCACATCCTGCATATCATAAAGGCCTGCAGATTTACCTGAGATCCAGATGGCTGCCTTTAAGGCGCCTCTTGCAAATGTATCCCTGCTTGATGCCTTATGGGTTATCTCTATTCTTTCGCCAAGCCCCCCGAATATAACAGTGTGTTCTCCAACAATGTCTCCTGCGCGCACAGTCTGTATGCCTATCTCCTTTTTTGTCCTTTCGCCTATTATTCCTTTTCTTGCATACACAGCAACATCATCAAGATTTCTGTTTACTGCATCTGCTATAACCTGGGCCATCTTTAAGGCAGTTCCGCTCGGAGCATCCTTCTTTAACCTATGATGTGCCTCAATTATCTCTATGTCATATTCATCGCCTAAGACCCTTGCCACATCCTTTAACACCTTTAAAAGCAGGTTTACGCCTGTGCTCATGTTGGAGGCTATGACACATGGTATTTTTTTTGTCAGCGGCTCTATTTCTTTTAAATCGTCTTTGGATAATCCGGTTGTACCTATGACCATTGCCTTTCCTTTTTCTGATGCAATTTTTATATTCTCTTTAGTCGATTCTGGTGTAGTGAAATCTATTACCACATCTGCATTATCAATTATAGCCTCGAGATTGTCAGCGAGTTTGAGCCCTATCTCACCTGCGCCAATTATGCTTCCGATATCTTTTCCAATAGAAGGGTGTCCCTTTTTTTCGAATGCGCCTATAAGTTTTATTTCAGGATATTCTTTTGAGAGTGCTGTTATCCTGCTTCCCATCCTTCCTGCTGCGCCTGCAACTGCTATCCTAACCATAAACCCTCCTTCGTTCCAAAAATTTGTAATAGGCAGGAATAATATTTGAGCGGCATTATTTTGCTGATATTCAAATGGTATGCATAAGATGACCGAGAGGCAAAATACCTCGGAGGTCGGAACGACCGAGAATGAGCGAAAATGTTATATCCTGCCTTTACAAATTTAAAATCCATTGTACTGCCCTTTTTAAATCCTTTGCTATATAATCGGCATTGGCTGATTCAGTTCCTTGTCCTGTTAAGACAAGAATCCCTTTTGCGCCTGTTGTTTTTGCGAGAAGCATATCTGCTTCTTTGTCTCCGATTATATATGATTTTTTGAAATCAATTTTATGTTCAGCCCTTGCTATGAGCAACATATCAGGTTCAGGTTTCCTGCATGAGCAGCGCTCATCAGGCTGATGAGGACAGTAATAAAAATCATCAAAGCCATATTTTTTGATAAATATCTTATTAACATCTCTTGTAAAAGCCTCATCAACAATGCCACGGGCAATGCCTGACTGATTGCTTACTCCGATCAGTTTGAAACCTTTATCCTTTAATAAGCTCAGTTCTTCAACCTCTCTGAAGATTTCAAGGTCTTCAAATCTGTTCAGATAGTTTACATCTTTGCATAATGTGCCGTCTCTGTCAAAAAAAACTGCCTTGTTTTGCGGACTCAGCGACTTTATGGCAGCAAAGACTTCATCTGAGGTTATAGCGTTCATGCATTCCATCGTTGGTTTGAAACATCTCCTTTTAAAACATGGGCTGCAATCCATGTCTTTTTTTATTAATATATTGCCTTTGCCTAACGGCCCTGTCAGTGCAGGGTCAGTCGAGCCAAATATCGCAACGAGCGGAGTCCTTACCGCATAAGCTATATGCATTGGTCCTGAATCATTTGTCAGAAAGATATCACATTCTGAGATAAGCGCTGATAATTCTCTCAGGTTTGTTTTACCTGACATATTCAAGATTTGGGATTTGGGATTTGGGATTTGGGGTTTGGAAATAATTTCTTCTGCAATTGCAACCTCTGACTGACTTCCAAAAATGATAATACTCCCATAAAGTTCAGAAACTATTCTCCCTGCTACTGCAGCAAATCTTTCAGCAGGCCATCTCTTTGTTGAGCCGTAAGTAGCACCGGGATTAATGCCGATAACAGGTCTTTTGATGTCTTTTAATAATTCCCGAGCTTTTAATCTTTCCTCTATTGATAAGTAAATATAGGGCAATGAATACTCTGCATTTATCCCTGTCTTCTTAAGTAGATTCAGGTAATAATACACATGATGCATTGTCCTGTCCTCATTATTAAATGGAATTGCTTTGGTTAAAAGTAATCCTCTGAAATCCCTGCTGTAACCTATGCGCTCAGGTATTTTGGACAGAAATGCTGTCAAAGCTGCGTCAAAAGCATTCTGAAACAGGATGCAACTGCAGAATCTTTTTTTTCGTAAAACAGCAGACAGATTTAATTTGCCGCTGAGCCCTTTATGTTTCTCCTCGTATAATATGATTTCATCAATATAAGGATTATTTTCAAACAAAGGCGCAACCCAGGGTTTTACAAGCAGGGATATTTTTGTATCCGGTAGCCCCTTTCTTAGTGCCCTGAGCGCAGGCATAGTCATTACAGCATCTCCAATCCAATTGACGCCTCTGACCAATAAGTTTTTGCATGACCTGTCAATCATGTTTTAGTTTAACATTTGGTTTGTTGAGTTTTACATGATTTTATGAAATAATCATTTAATTCATGTTATTCATAAAATTTTCTCTGTATAAATATGACTTATGAGTTATCGATGTTAACTATATGAAGATCTGCGAGATATTTGCGAGTATACAGGGAGAATCAAGCTATGCAGGCATGCCATGCACCTTTATAAGGGTAGCTAGGTGCAATCTCAGATGCTCCTACTGCGATACCAAGTACGCATATGATGAAGGTAAGGACATCAGTGAAGATGAAATCTTTAATCAGATTGCATTGATTGGTATTAAGCTTGTAGAGATTACAGGCGGGGAGCCGCTTCTTCAGCAAGGAACTCCAATGCTTGTTGAGAGGTTAATTAGAGAAGGGTATAAGGTTTTGATAGAGACGAATGGTGCATTAAGCATAAAAAGTATAGATAAAAGGGCAGTAATTATACTTGACATTAAAACGCCGGGGAGTGGGATGTCTGGGGAGATGGATCTTTCGAACCTGAAATATCTTAAACCTGAAGATGAGGTAAAATTCGTAATTATTGACAGGGCTGACTATGAATGGTCAAAGGATTTCATCAATGAACATGACTTAAGATCAAAATGTCATGTTCTCTTTTCTCCAGTCTTTGGAATGTTGCCGCCGGAATTAGTTATTAAATGGATACTTGAAGACAGGCTTGATATAAGGCTAAATCTTCAGATGCATAAATATATTTACGGGAGAGATAGAAGAGGGGTTTAAGGCAATATTTTTTCCAAAAGTTTCTTGAATTTCTTGTCGAGGCTTTCTTTAATGGCAAGTTTATACACTACTTAAGCCCGTATCGCTTTCCAAAGTCTTTGACCATTACAGATTTTTCAAGGTCAATGTCTCTCATCCTCTGAATAAACTCTGCCCTCAATTCAGGTTCTTCCAAAAGACTTTTTTTAATCTGAACAACATCACGCTGCAATTCGATAACCTTTTTATAAAGGGTTTCAACAGTGATGGTCTTCATTTATTTAACCTCCTACTAAGAATTTGTGTTATAAGATTTATATAAACTGGTGTTACCCGTTAAAGTTGGACAGGCAGGAGAACTCCATTTCACCTGGGTCATGGAACCCTTAAAGGAGTCTGTTCCCTGCCTCCCAAAGCCATAATAGGTTGATTGGGTCTTTGAACCCTTGTCATCATGGAGGATTGGCCG
>JACQXE010000062.1 GCA_016208915.1 Nitrospirota bacterium
AAGGTTTTCTCTTTATTGTTACCCCTTTGTGTTATGTGGTGGGAGTATCCCTCAGCACATACTCTTGCAATCCTCGGCATGGTATTATGCTATCTGAAGTATCCCAATTTGTCAATAAATATGGGAAGTGTCCCTATGTTTTAATTATGTTTTATTGTTTTATTATTATGATAGTTTTTTTTGTTCTTCCTCGGTCAACTGAAATTCTTTTGCAAGGTCGTCAACCGTTTCACGGAATGAATATTCTTCCTTATCTTCGATAAATTTTAAGAAAGGAAGCATGATGCTCTGATAATCAGGAATTGCCATATCTTACTAATCCTCTCATGGACATAAACATATAATATACGAAGTTCGTTTTTTCTGACGATTTTATAAAATATAGCACAAAGCAAAACATTAGAGAATCAAGAGTTCAATAAAATCAACAAACCGAGTTTAATAACATTTTGTATTTTGCGGTAATAAGGACTAAAAGCAACGTTAGTATATCATGGGAAATTTGTCCCATGTATCCAAAATCATACCGCCGTATAAACCCTCAAATGCAAAAGTTACACTGCAACAGCAGCACTTTACCAATTCTTTAATAAGATGTTAGAATTTCCATCTCATGGCGTACAAAAGTATAAAAGACTGGCCTGAGGATGAAAGGCCGAGAGAAAGGCTTCTTAAATCAGGGGCTGAAACTCTATCAGGCGCACAACTACTTGCTATAATCCTGAGAACCGGTGGAGGAGGGAAAAGCGCAATAGACGTTGCAATGGAGATGCTTGGAACCTTCAAAAGCCTCAAAAAAATTGAGAATGCTCCTCTTAAGGAACTCACATCCGTAAAAGGAATCGGCTCTGCAAAGGCAGCACAGATTAAGGCAGCATTTGAACTGGGAAGAAGGCTTTTAAGGGAGTCGGATGAAAAAGGCCCCATGTTTTCATCCAGCAGGGATGTATATTCCTATTATCACCCTATAGTGAAAGACTTAAAGAAAGAGGTGTTGTTATGTGCGATGCTCGATGCAAAAAACAGGCTATTGGGAGACCGTAGGATATCAGAAGGGACCCTCACAAATTCGCTCATCCACCCGCGTGAAGCATTCAGCAATGCAATAAGAGAATACGCAGCATCTGTGATATTTGTCCATAATCATCCGAGTGGCGATCCAACTCCGAGCCGTGAAGACGTTTCAATAACAGAGAGGCTTATACAGACAGGCGAGATTATAGGGATAAAAGTCCTCGATCATGTAATAATAGGACAAAACAAACATGTAAGTCTGATAGATGACGGATATATAAAAGCTAAATAATCAATAAACAAATCACAATAACCAAGTTTGTAATTTGACTATTGGTGTTTGCTAATTAAATTAAGAGGAGGTTCTTAAATGCCGAAGATCAAAAGGGCGATTATAAGTGTGTCTGATAAAAAGGGGGTTGTTGATTTTGCAAAGGCTCTTCATTCTATGGGGGTAGAGATACTTTCAACCGGTGGCACTGCAAAGGCATTGCGCGATGCAGGTGTATCTGTAAAAGATGTATCTGATTATACAGGGTTCCCTGAGATGATGGACGGAAGGCTCAAGACGCTCCACCCTAAAGTGCACGGCGGACTGCTTGCGAGAAGGGATAATCCAAAGGACATAGAGGATATTAAGGAATACGGGATTGAGTTGATAGACATGATTGTTGTCAATCTCTATCCATTTGAGGAGACAATCGCCAAGCCAAATGTCACTTTTGCAGAGGCAATAGAAAACATTGATATAGGCGGGCCTACAATGCTCCGTTCTGCCTCCAAAAACTTTAAGGACGTTGTAGTGGTAACTGACGCCAATGATTATGAAAAGATAATCAAGGAGATGAAGGAGAATAAAGGAGTACTGAGCTATAAGACACGCCTTGGGCTTGCGATAAGGGTATTCAGGACAACATCGAGATATGATGGCGCCATAGCTGATTATCTTACAAAGGAAGCTGAAAAGAAATGAGGGATAAATGATGAAGGTTCTTGTTATAGGAGGCGGTGGGAGGGAACATGCCATTGTCTGGAAACTCTCACAGAGCAGGCATATAGATAAGATATACTGCTGTCCCGGAAATGCAGGCATATCAGAATTAGCTGAATGCATAGATGTTGACGGTGATAATTTCTCTTCACTAGTTGATTTTGCCAAGTATGAAGGGATAGACATGACCATTGTGGGGCCAGAGGCTCCGTTGTCAAAGGGCATTGTTGATATGTTCGAGAGAGAAGGCAGAAAAATTCTCGGACCGAATGCCAAGGCTGCACAGCTTGAAGGAAGCAAGGTTTTTGCGAAAGATATTATGAGGAGATACGGAATACCAACAGCAGAATATAAGGTGTTTACGTCCTATATTCATGCAGAAGACTATGTGAGAATGAAGGGTGCGCCCATAGTTATCAAGGCAGACGGGCTCGCAGCAGGAAAAGGCGTGATAGTGGCAAAGACAGGCGATGAGGCTATTGATGCATTGAGACTTATAATGAAAGAGCGCGCATTCGGAGACGCAGGAAACCGAGTAGTAGTAGAGGAATGCATAGAGGGCGAAGAGGCATCATTTATGGCATTTACAGACGGAGAGACAATACTTCCTATGGTAAGCTCTCAGGATCACAAGAGGATATTTGATGAAGACAAAGGACCAAACACAGGGGGCATGGGCGCATACAGCCCTGCGCCTGTTATTACGGATGCTCTCGAATCAATAATCATGGAAAAGATTATGGCGCCTGTGGTGAAAGGCATGCGGGCAGAGGGAATAAAATACAAAGGGATTCTTTATGCAGGTGTTATGATAAAAAATAACCAGCCGTACACTCTCGAATTCAATTGCAGGCTCGGAGACCCTGAGACCCAGCCGGTGATTTCGAGGCTTAAGACAGACCTTGTGGATATTGCGCTTGCAATAGCAGATGAGAAGTTATCAAAGATAAAACTTGAATGGGAATCCGATGCCTCTGTATGCGTTGTTATAGCATCCAAAGGTTATCCCGGCCCATATGAAAAAGGCAAGGTTATAAACGGGCTTAATGATGTAAAAAAGATGAGTGGGGTGCAGGTATTTCATGCCGGCACAGCATTTACGGACGAGAAAATAATCAGCTCAGGAGGCAGGGTTCTCGGTGTGACCGCACTGGGCAAAGATATAAGAGATGCAAAAAACAAGGCATATGAAGCCATAGGGAAGATACATTTTGAAGGGATGCATTACAGAAAGGATATTGCAAACAGGGCGCTGGTGCGGCTCAAATGAAAGGGATAATCGATTTTCATACACATGTCTTTCCTGATGAACTTGCAGAGAAGGCTATGAAGGTTCTGCTGGAAGAAGGCAAGAAGAAGTCTGATGTTAAGGCCTATCTTGACGGCAGGCTTTCTTCACTTATTTCTTCCATGGATAAGAACGGGATTGAAAAGAGCGTTGTCTGCTCTATTGCTACAAAACCACCGCAATTCAGTTCGATAATCACCTGGTCTAAAAAGATAAAGTCAGACAGGATTATTCCATTCCCATCTTTTCACCCATCTGACGCTAAATTCGGCGAGCGTATATCACAGATCAAGGACGAAGGATTCAAGGGTATAAAATTCCATTCCTATTATCAGGATTTTGTAATTGATGATGAAAGCCTGCTGCCTGTTTATGAAAAGATATGCGAGGCAAACCTGATTGTTGTGATGCATACAGGGTTTGATCTTGCCTTTGAAAGGAAAAGGATAGCTGACCCTAAAAAGATAGTTAAAGTGCTTGAAAGGTTTCCGGAACTCAAGCTGGTAACAACCCATCTGGGCGCATGGGAAGACTGGGATGAAGTGGAAAAACTGATGGTCGGCAAGAAGATATATATGGAGATATCTTATTCACTGGATATCCTCAGCAGGGAAAAAGCAAGAAAGATTATTCTTAATCATCCAAGAGAATATATCCTCTTCGGAACAGACTCCCCCTGGACAGGACAGGACAAAACGCTTTCATTTTTGAAAAATCTTCAGCTTGATGCTGAGATGGAGAATCTCATCCTCAGGGATAATGCCCTTAAACTCCTTAATTCAGTCAGTTGATTTTAGTTACTTGAGGAGTTCATAAGTAAGACTACATTAGACCTTTTTCTGTCTTTGCGGCTTGTCCGCAATCCTTCCGGAAAAGAAAGATTCCCGGCAAGCGGGAATGACAAGAGTAACAAATAAGAGAATATCTTGGCAAAATAATGCCGCTCAAATGTTATATCCCGCCTTATAGACAAACATTGTCATAATATTTTTTGAGATGTTATCCCAGCCTGTTTTAAAAATTAGTTAAGCGGTTGAAAATACAATGTCTGTGTGATAATCTAAAAAACCTCGATATACTAAAGATGAAATCAAAGACCAACATAAAAGAGAAAGTTCTTCTTTCAGGTAATGAGGCCATTGCCCGCGGAGCATATGAAGCAGGTGTAAAGGTAGCTTCAGGATATCCCGGCACTCCATCAACAGAAATACTCGAAAACCTCTCAAAATATAAAGGTGTTTATACAGAATGGGCGCCTAATGAGAAAGTTGCTGTTGAGGTTGCTTTGGGCGCCTCTTTCGCAGGAGTAAGGGCCATGGCAACAATGAAGCATGTTGGATTAAATATCGCTGCTGATCCATTATTTACCTCAGCATATACAGGCGTGAGGGGCGGTCTTGTTATTGTTACAGCCGATGACCCTGAGATGCACAGCTCACAGAATGAACAAGATAATAGGAATTATGCATTTGCAGCAAAGGTGCCTATGCTTGAACCATCTGACGCTTCTGAGGCAAAGGAGTTTTTAAAGCTTGCCTTGAACATTAGTGAAGAGTTTGACACACCGGTTCTCCTAAGAACAACAACAAGGGTGTCACATGTAAAGGGACTCGTTTCCATCAGCGATGTTAAGACATCACCTGTCAAGGCAGGGATTGAAAAGATACCAGAGAAATTCGTTATGCTTCCGTCCAATGCAAGAAAGCGCAGAATAGAGCTCGAAAAAAGGATGAAGAAACTGAAGGAATTTGCTGATGATTTCTCTGAGAACAAGATAGAGTGGGGAGATAAAAAAAGAGGCTTCATCACATCAGGGGTTTCATATCTATATGTAAAAGATGCATTTCCTGATGCTTCTGTGCTTAAGCTTGGGATGGTCTATCCGTTCCCTGAACAGATGATAAAGGCTTTTGCAAAAGAGGTGGAAGAACTATTTATTGTTGAAGAACTCGACCCTTTTATAGAGCTTCATGTAAAGGCAATGGGTATCAAATGCCGTGGAAAAGATCTGATTCCCTCTATAGGTGAACTAAATTCTTATATAGTTAGAAAATCTATAACAGGCGAAAAGGGCGAGGATCTTTTTGAACCTGCACAGATTCCAATGAGGCCGCCCAATCTCTGTCCTGGCTGCCCTCACAGGGGTATCTTTTATGCATTGTCAAGGCTCGGCGTTTTTATAGCAGGAGACATAGGATGCTATACCCTTGCTGCACTCAAGCCATTGTCAGCAATGGATACATGCGTATGCATGGGAGCAAGCATTGGAACAGCATTCGGGATGGAGAAGGCGCTGGGAAAAAATGCATTGGGAAAGGTGGTTGCGGTCATAGGGGATTCAACCTTTATCCATTCAGGCATTACACCATTAATAAATATTGTCTATAACAAAGGATTTACAACAGTAGTTATTCTCGATAACAGTACTACGGCAATGACCGGACATCAGCCAAATCCTGCAACAGGCATAACAATCACAGGCGATTTCAGCACAATAGTTGACATCGAGGCCTTATGCAGGGCAATAGGAATAAAAAATATTCATATTGTCAATCCTCATGATATTGAGGCGACATTTAAAGTACTTAAGCAGGAGGTTGAGAGGCCGGAGCCCTCTGTTATTATCACCAAGTATCCATGTGTCCTTCTGCCTGAGATGAAAAAGAGGAAGAACAAGCCATTATATGTAGTTAGGACTGATAAATGCACGGGTTGCAGGACATGCCTTAAGCTTGGATGCCCTGCAATAGAATGGGTTCCTGTAAGCGGAGATGAAGCAAAAAAACTCGGGTTAAAGCCAAAACAAAAGGGATACTCAAGGATTAACGCAGTTCTCTGTGATGGATGCGGACAGTGTGTAACTCTCTGCAAGTTTAAGGCAATCGTGATAGGAAAAAGAGATGAAAGAAAAGGGTAATATTATTTTTTGCGGAGTTGGCGGGCAGGGAATACTGCTTGCCAGCGAGATAACAGCCTCTGCCCTGATTAAATCTGGCTTTGATGTCAAAAAAAGCGAGGTGCACGGCATGGCGCAGAGAGGAGGCTCAGTTAGCGCCCACCTTAGATATGGCGAGAAAGTCTATTCTCCTTTAATAGAGCCGGGGACTGCTGATATAGAGATTGCATTTGAACTCCTGGAATCCCTGCGATATCTGCCTTATCTCAATAAGAAAAGCCGTGTGGTAGTGAATACGCAAAAAATACTGCCACCTTCTGTGGCAACAGGAGTTGAAAGGTATCCAGAGGATGTCCTTGAACAGCTTTGTCAGAGGGGATTGTCTGTGTTTCATATGGATGCATTTCAAATAGCTAAATCAGCCGGTGAGATAAAGGCGGTAAATATGGTGCTTGTAGGCGCAATTTCCGCGTTCCTTCCTGCCGGAGAAAAGATTTTTCTTGATGTAGTTAAAGAAAGAGTGCCTGAAAAGTTCCGCAAGGTAAATTTAGATGCTTTTTCAAAGGGGAGAGCAATAATAAAGAAGTTTCAGGAGGTGTAACGCAGCCATGATATGGAATGAGGAATTTGAGACGTTGCCGAGAGAAGCGCTTGAGGCGCTTCAATTAAAGAGGATGAAGGCTGTTGTTGAGAGAGTATACACGGTAGTTCCTTACTATCGTAAAAAGATGGAGGAGGCAGGGATCAACCCATCAGAGATAAAAAGCCTTAAGGACATAAGCAAATTACCGTTTACCACAAAAGAGGACTTAAGAGTAAATTATCCTTTTGGATTGTTTGCCGTTCCGTTTGAGGAGGTAGTTAGGATTCATGCATCATCGGGGACCACTGGAAAGCCGACTGTTGTAGGCTACACAAGGCGTGATATCGATACATGGGCAGAACTTATGGCAAGGACACTTACTGCAGGCGGAGCACATAAAGGAGATGTGGTGCATAATGCGTATGGTTACGGCCTGTTTACCGGAGGACTTGGCGCACATTATGGCGCTGAAAAGATAGGAGCTGCTGTAATACCAATTTCAGGTGGCAATACAAAGAGACAGATAATGATTATGCAGGATTTCGGTTCAACAGTTTTGTTGTGCACTCCGTCTTATGCGCTGAATATCGCTGATGTGATGAAGGATATGAATATTGAGCCTTCTTCCTTGAAGCTCCGTGTAGGGCTTTTTGGAGCAGAGCCATGGAGCGAAAATATGAGGGAAGAAATAGAGAGAAAACTTAATATAAAGGCTATAGACATATATGGTCTGAGCGAGGTTATGGGTCCTGGAGTTGCTAGTGAGTGTATTGAAGGGAAAAAAGGGTTGCATGTATTTGAGGACTGTTTTATCCCAGAGATTATCAACCCTGACACAGGTGAGGTGCTGCCTCATGGCTCTGCAGGTGAGCTGGTATTCACTACAATCATGAAAGAGGCGTTCCCGGTCATACGTTACAGAACAAGGGATATATCAAGGTTGATGCCTGAACCATGCGTATGCGGAAGGACATTCTACAGGATGCAGAGGATAACAGGCAGGTCTGATGATATGCTCATTATCAGGGGAGTGAATGTCTTTCCATCCCAGATAGAGCATGTGCTTATGGGAATAAAGGGCGTTGAGCCGCATTATCAGATCATTGTTGGCAGAGAAGGCGCTCTTGATATGATGGAAGTGCAGGTAGAGATAAGCGAGGATATATTCTCAGACGAAGTTAAGGTTCTCGAAAAGCTTAATAAGCGAATAGAGAGAGAAATAAAGGACCTCCTCGGGGTTTCGTGCAAGGTAAAACTTGTTGAGCCTAAGACTATACAGAGGAGTGAGGGCAAGGCGAAAAGGGTTATTGATAACAGAAAACTCTAAGGGGGTAGAGTAATGAAAGTCGAACAGATATCAGTATTCCTTGAGAACAAATCAGGGAGGCTTGCAGAAGTTTCAGATGTTCTTGCAAAGGCAGGAATCAATATCCGAGCCCTTTCTCTGGCAGACACTACGGATTTTGGCATATTGAGACTTATCGTTAATGATACAGAAAAAGCAAAGCAAGCGCTTAAGGACAACGGCTATACCGTGGGCAAAACTGAGGTGGTTGCAGTAGAGGTAGAAGACAGGCCGGGAGGGCTTGCGAGGATATTGGACGTTATGAAGGACAAAGAGATAAATGTGGAATATATGTATGCATTTGTACAGAAAAGCGGAGGCAATGCTATAATTATATTCCGTTTTGATGAACTGGAGAAGGCTATTATTGAATTACAAAAAGCAGGAATAAAGATATTAAAGGGCGAGGATGTGCATGCCCTGTAATACACTCAAATAGTATATCCTGCATTTGCAGGAATGATTTTTTTAAAAAGGAGGTAGTTATGAGAGTAGCGAAGTTGTTTGTGTTGGCAGTATTTCTGATGATTGCTTTAACTGTGGCGCCTGCTGCAGCAAAGGACACAATTAAGGTAGGAGCCATTCTTGGCGTGACAGGTCCTGCCTCTTTTCTTGGCGCTCCTGAAGCCAAGACACTTGAGATGCTTGTTGATGATATCAACAAAAAAGGAGGAGTCAAAGGCAAAAAGATCGAGCTGATTATCAAAGACTCTAGTGCAAGCCCTGAAAAGGCGATCTCATTTGCTAAACAGCTAATAGAAGAAGATAAGGTCTTTGCTATTATCGGGCCATCAACAAGCGGCGAGACTATGAAGATTAAGAACATTGCTGAAGAAGGAAAGACAATACTTTTGTCATGCGCAGCAGCAGAGGTTATAGTTAACCCTGTTGCCAAATATGTCTTCAAGACCCCGCAGAAAGACAGCGATGCTGTAATAAAAATATTTCAACAGATGAAAAAGATGGGCATTACAAAGATCGGTGTTCTAAGCAGCAATACCGGATTTGGCAAGGCTGGGAAGGAACAGATAGAGAAGCTTGCCCCTGAACACGGCATTACCATACTCGTAAATGAGGTATATGATAAGGCAGCCAGCGACCTTACTGCCGAGGTAACAAAGCTCAAGGCAGGTAATGTTCAGGCGCTTCTAAACTGGTCCATAGAGCCGGCCCAGTCTATTGTAATCAAGAATGCCAGACAAATCGGCCTGGATGTCCCAATTTTCCAGAGCCACGGTTTCGGGAATATACAGTATGTGCAGGCAGCAGGAGCGGCGGCTGAGGGCGTCATCTTCCCTGCAGGCAGGCTGCTTGTTGTTGATGAACTTTCGAAAAAAGACCCCCAGGAAGCTGTTCTTGCAAAATATAAGAAAGATTATGAGACTAAGTTCAAAGAAGATGCAAGCACATTTGGAGGTCATGCATATGATGCGCTTATGATACTCGTTAAGGCTATAGAAAATGCAGGCGCTGATAAGGAAAAGGTAAGGGACGCTATCGAAAACATGAAAGGCTTTGTCGGCACAGGAGGTGTTTTCAATTTTTCTCCTGAAGACCACAATGGCCTTGATATAAATTCATTCGAGATGCTCACAGTGAAAAACGGCAAGTTCTCTGTCCTTAAGAAGTAAGAAACAGCTGAACGCCTTTATTAATGGGGGGTATTCAAGTTTATGGATACTCCCCATTAATTTTGGTCCTCCTGAGTAAGCCACTCTGCCTGTTTAGCGGCGCACAAATTTATTAACGAGATGGGTTAAAATATAAAGCTATGAACATGGAACTCTTTTTTCAATACATGGTTGCTGGAATTACCTATGGCGCTATCTATTCAATAGTCGCAATAGGTTTTAATATCATCTATAACACTACGGGCATAATCAATTTTGCACAGGGAGAATTTGTTATGCTCGGGGGCATGATAGCAGTAACACTGAACAACTTCATGCCGCTTCCTTCCGCAATACTGGCGACTGTTTTAATAACAATGATAATCGGAGCGCTCATAGAGATGATCTTTATAAGATGGCTGGTCAATCCGTCGGTACTGAGGATGATAATAATCACCATCGGGATCTCAATAATCATCAGGGAGGCAGCACTTCATATCTGGGATGAGAAGGTGAGGGCATTGCCATATTTCACAGGCACAGAGGTGACATCAATACTTTTTTTTGGCGCCCATATCTCTCCGCAGGTTTTATGGGTAATCGGAATATGTTCGGTAGTGGTAGTACTGCTGAATCTTTTTTTTAATTTCACAATGCGCGGCAGACAAATGCGCGCATGCGCTTCAAACAGAAACAGCGCAAGGTTATGCGGGATAAACGCAAAGAATATGGTAACCCTGTCTTTTGTACTGAGCGCCGGCATAGGAGCGCTTGCGGGATGCGTTATTTCGCCAATAACGTATGTGCATTATGACAGCGGCGCCCCGCTTGCAATCAAGGGTTTTACTGTTGCCATATTCGGAGGTCTCGGCAATAGTATGGCTGCTGTTGTTGCCGGGCTTATCCTCGGGATACTCGAATCATTCAGCATATGAATAATGCCTACAGCATATAAGGATGTCATTTCTATCTCGATACTGTTGATAATTTTATTTGTGCGACCAGGCGGTATATTTGGAAGTAGAGAGGCATTAAATCTTAAGGAATTTTGATGGGCAATAAAAAATACATACAAACGATTGGCTTTGCAGCAGCTGTGGTTTCTATCCAGATAATCACCTATTTCTCTGCAACAGGTTACTTTCTAACACAGCTTACAATGTCAGGCTATTACTCTATCGTGGTCATTGGCCTTTGTCTTCTGATGGGGTATGCAGGCCAGATATCAATAGGCCATGCCGGTTTTTTTGCTATGGGAGGATACATCACAGCTGTGCTGACAACCTTTAATTTTTCACCATTTGTGAAAAATACGCTGATAAGTCTTTTTTCCAAGACAGGAATTCTCATCGCGCGTCAGGATCTTTACGGAGGACAAATTCTTAGTTTCCATCCGTTATTCGCTTGTGCGGGCGCTGTAATCTTTACTATCGTAGTTGCGTATATAATCGGAGGCCCTGTATTAAAACTCAAGGGCCACTATCTTGCCATGGCAACGCTCGGACTTGGAACTATAATCTATAAGATTGTGATAGGCACTACGATATTGGGCGAAGCAGACGGGATCTCAGATGTCCCTGCTTTTACTTTAATCCCCGGCCTTTTAGAGGTCAGCGGAAAGCCGTCCATGCGCATACAGAACTATTATTTTGCGTGGGGGTTGGTAATAATAAGCATGGTTTTTGTTCTAAACCTCATAGATTCACGCGTTGGCAGGGCATTGAGGTCTATTCACGGAGCAGAAGATGCCTCAAATGCAATGGGAGTTGACACAGCAAAATATAAACTTCATACATTTGTGCTAAGCGCTGCGCTTGCAGCGATGGCAGGTGTCTTCCTTACACACTTTAATGGCGGCATAGGACCTTCGGAGGCAAGCATAATGAAGTCTGTGCGGTATGTTGCGATTGTTGCAGTGGGCGGCATGGCGAATCTCTGGGGAGCGCTTATAATGGGAGCTTTGCTGAATTTTTTTTCTATGAGAGGCTATTTCGGCACGCTGGACGATGCTGTATTTGGAGGGATACTGATATTAATTATGCTCTTTGCGCCTGAAGGACTTCTAAAAACAGAACTCTTTAAGGTTAAGAGAAAAAATTTTCAAAGTGCAGAAAAATCAGGAGAAGTCTGAATGTCAATCCTTGGGATCAAAGATCTGAATATCAGTTTTGGCGGACTTCAGGCTGTAAGCAATGTAAGTTTTCTTGTGAAGGAAGGCACAATCAAGGCTGTAATCGGGGCCGAATGGCGCAGGGAAAACCACTGTGTTTAATCTGATCTCAGGCTTTCTCAGACCCAATTCAGGTGAGATCATGTTTAATGGGCAGCAGATTCAGGGTCTAAAGCCATACCATATAGCAGCAAAGGGCATGTCACGCACCTTTCAGCACATCAAGCTTTTTCCAAAAATGACAATACTCGAGAATGTCATGATCGGCAGACATGTCCACAGCAAATCCGAATTCATAGCAGGAATGCTTAATCTTCCATGGACAAGGCGCGAAGAGATGAGGATTAAAGAGAAGGCAATGGAGATCCTTGCATTTTTGGGGATTTCAGATATGGCAGATACAGAGGCTACAAGTCTTGCCTATGGCCAGCAACGTATGGTTGAGCTTGCGCGGGCGCTTGCATGCGAACCCAGGCTGCTTTTGCTTGATGAACCTGCGGCAGGGCTGAATATGAGGGAGACGGCTGAGATGGGACGTCTTATTACAAAGATAAGAGACAGCGGGATTACTGTGCTTATAGTCGAACATGACATGTCACTGGTCATGAATATATCTGACGAGATAGTTGTTTTAAGCTATGGTCAGAAGATTGCTGATGACGTGCCGTTAGCCATTCAGAAGGATAGTGAAGTAATACGGGTTTATCTCGGGGAAGAGAATGATTAAGATCAAAAATCTTGAGACAGGTTATGGCAAACTCAAGGTGTTAAGAAGGATATCAATGCACGTTAACCCCGGAGAGATAGTCACGATAATAGGCGCAAATGGCGCCGGAAAAACGACTCTGCTTAATACTATCTCTGGGATTGTAAGAACAAGAGCAGGCGAGATTATATTTGACAGACAGAATATTGCTAAGTTTCCACCTGAAAAGATAGTCCTTATGGGATGCTCTCTTGTCCCTGAAGGCAGGCAGGTATTCCCAACAATGACAGTGAAGGAAAACCTCCTGTTAGGGGCGCATGTCCTCTATCTGAAGAAGAGAAAAGGTCTCATAAAAGAGGAACTCGAAAGGATTTATACTATATTCCCTATACTCGAGGATAGAAGGCATCAGATGGCAGGCACGCTTTCCGGAGGAGAGCAGCAGATGCTTGCCATAGGAAGGGCGCTGATGTCAAAGCCAAAACTTATAATGATGGATGAACCATCTATGGGACTGGCGCCGCTGATTGTGAAAGAGATATTTAATATCATCAGAAAACTCCGGGAGGACGGCAACACTGTGTTGCTTGTCGAACAGAATGCAAAAGCAGCATTGAAGATTGCAGACAGGGGATACGTCTTTGAAACAGGGAGGATTGTGCTTGAAGGCACTTCAGATGATATGCTTACGAACAAAGACGTCCAGAGAGCATATCTTGGAAGGGATCTTGATGCAGAAGCAAAATTGTAAAGGTTCAAGGATTCGAGGGTTCGAGGGGCTGAGCATTCTTTTTCGCTTGACCCCTTTGCCCCTTGTCGCCTCAGGCGACTCGCCGAGGAGAGGTCACTTGACCCCTATTATTTAACAGGAGGTTTTATGTACTGGGAACCTGATAAAGAGTGCATGAGTAGAGATGAGCTTGAACAGCTCCAGATTGAAAGGCTGGAGTCAACCCTTAACAGGGTTTACATGAATGTGCCTTTCTACAGGAAGAAGTTTGATGAGATTAAGATAGATATTGACGAGATACGCTCGCTGGATGATTTGAGAAGACTTCCTTTTACAACCAAGAATGATCTCAGGGAAAACTATCCGTACAGGCTCTTTGCTGTTCCTTTGAGAGAGGTTGTAAGGATTCATGCGTCTTCAGGCACGACAGGAATGTCGACTGTTGTCGGTTATACAAAAAACGATATAAAGACATGGTCCAATCTTGCGGCAAGAGTACTCACAGCAGGCGGGGTTACAAAGGATGATGTTGTACAGATAGCATTTGCTTATGGGCTTTTCACAGGCGGATTTGGCCTTCACTATGGCGCAGAGCGAATCGGAGCCTCAGTAATACCAATCTCAAGCGGTAACACGCAAAAACAGATAAAGATAATGCAGGACTTCAAGACAACAGCACTCGTCTGTACTCCGAGTTATGCTCTCCTTATAGCTGATACTCTCAGAGAGATGGGGGTTAATGTTAATTCCCTCTCTCTCAAATACGGACTTTTCGGGGCTGAACCATGGTCAGAGGGCATGAGAAATGAGATACAGGAAAAACTAAAGATCATAGCAACAGACAACTATGGATTAAGCGAAGTGATGGGACCGGGAGTCGCGGGAGAATGCATTGAAAGAAATGGTCTCCATATCAACGAGGATCATTTCCTTGTTGAGGTTATTAACCCTGAAACGCTCGAACCTGTGCCTGTGGGTGAAACAGGCGAGCTTGTTATAACTACGCTCACAAAAGAGGCATTTCCTGTTATCAGATTCAGGACAAGAGACCTGACCCGGCTGATATCAGAGCCTTGCAGATGCGGAAGGAAGTTTATAAGGATGATGAGAGTCATGGGGAGGACAGATGACATGCTCATCATAAAAGGCGTAAATGTATTCCCTTCCCAGATAGAAGCCGTGCTTTTTGACATTGAGGGCACAGAGCCTCATTATCAGATAATCGTTGACCGGAAGGGACATCTCGATGAAGTGACTGTTCTTGTCGAGGTCTCTGAGACAATATTCTTTGATGAGATGAAGAAACAGAATGAACTTATCGAGACAATAAAGCAGATGCTTGCTACAGAACTCGGAATATCTGTTGAGGTCAAACTCGTTGAGAAAAAAACCATTGAAAGGACAGAGGGGAAGGCAAAAAGAGTTATTGACAGGAGAAAATTCTGAAAATGTTTTAAAATCTAAGATAGGTATATGAATGAAAAGGTGAGGTTGATATGAGTTTTAATTACATAATGGAGATGCCGAGTGTTCGTGAAATCCTTGAACGCATTCCTTTGTCTGAGGAGTTGAAGAAGATAAAGGGAAAAAGGGACAGCGAGATAACGGCTGTTCTGAAAAGGGAAAGCGAAAAATTCCTTGTGATAATAGGTCCCTGCTCTGCTGACAATGAAGACGCTGTCTGCGAGTATGTTTCACGTCTTGCAAGGCTTCAGGATGAGGTCAAGGAGAAAATCATACTCATCCCGCGAATATATACCAACAAACCACGCACTACAGGCGAGGGATATAAAGGCATGGCACACCAGCCAAAGCCTACAGAAGAGCCGAATATGGTGAAAGGCTTGAAGGCAATACGAAAGATGCATATACGCGCGATGAAAGAATCCCATCTTACTGCTGCGGATGAGATGCTCTATCCGGGGAATTACCCTTATCTTGAGGATATCCTGAGTTATGTTGCAGTCGGAGCGCGTTCAGTAGAGAACCAGCTTCACCGTCTGACAATAAGCGGGCTTGATGTGCCTTCAGGGATGAAAAACCCTACAGGCGGGGACATAGAAGTTATGCTCAACTCTGTGCAGGCAGCACAGATGCCCCATGTCTTTGTGTATAATGGCTGGGAGGTTAAAACAACCGGCAATCCCTTGACGCACTGCATACTGCGAGGTGCGGTTGACCCGTACGGCTCGAACATACCCAACTACCATTACGAAGACCTCATGAGGCTTGCAGAGATATACAAAAAGAGAAATCTTTTGTATCCTGCAATAATCGTTGACACCAACCATGCAAACTCGAACAAAAAATTTCATGAACAGCCGAGAATAGCAAAAGAGGTCATGAGGAGCCGTCAGGATTCAAAGACTCTAAGGAACAAGGTAAAAGGCCTTATGATAGAAAGCTATCTTATGGAAGGCTCACAGAAAATCAGTGAAAATATATATGGCAAATCTATCACAGACCCATGCCTCGGATGGGAGGATTCAGAGAGGCTTGTCATGGACCTTGCGGAATATATTTGATAAAATCCTCTGACACGGATAATTGATAAACAATGTCTTGCCAAACAGGATACAGTATTTTTGCTCATTATGCCCGGACTATTTGAGCTTATATATTATCTCGGATATTCGGTAAAAAAATATTATTCCCTCAAGAATCAGAAAAAACTTCCACACAAAGTAATCAGTATCGGCAACATAACAACTGGCGGAACAGGCAAAACGCCTGCTGTTATTGCTGTTGCAGAGGAAGCAAAGAGAAGAGGCTTCAATCCTGTAATATTAACAAGAGGGTATAAGGGTAAGGCTGAACCCCCTTGTTTTGTCGAGCTGTTAGCTGACAGCTATCAGCTGACAGCTAAATATGGTGATGAGCCTGTCTTAATGACTGAGAAATTAAAAGATGTTTTGATTGTAAAATGCAAAGACAGATATAAGGGCGGAATGTTTGCACTCAAACAGCTTAAAGCTGTCAGCTTAAAGCTGTCAGCTAAAATGCTATTCATTCTCGACGATGGTTTTCAACACTGGCGTCTTTTCAGGGATAAGGATGTTCTACTAATAGACTCTGAGAATCCTTTTACGAACAAAAGGCTTTTGCCTATGGGACTTCTCAGGGAGCCGTTGAAAGAGATAAGAAGGGCGGATATTATTGTTTTAACAAAAACCAGCAACTCGCAGTCAGAAGCCAGTAATTTAATCGAAGAGATTAAAAAATATAATTCAATGGCTTCAATATTTTTTGCAGAACATAAACCTTCAGGATTTACAAAACCCTCAGGCGAAACAAGGCCTGTTGAATGGGCGGCAGGCAAAAACCTTTTTGCATTCTGTGGAATAGGCAATCCTGAATCATTCCGGAAGACTGTTATATCAACAGGTGCAAACCTGAGATGTATGAAAACATACAGGGATCATTACAGATATGCACAAGGCGATATCGAAAATATTGTCATAGAGGCGCATAAGAACAATGCAGACCTGATTGTTACAACAGAAAAAGATATGGTGAGGCTCAGGGGGCTGAATATACCTAAGAATCTTATTGCACTGGCAATCGAGTTCAGAGCCGGAAAAGAGCTTTATGATGAAGTATTCAGTTAACCCTGCTTTTTCTCGAGAACGATTTTATGCCTTAAAAGGGATACCTTTTGAGATAGATCTTTCCTTCCTCTGGTCTCATCACATCTACACTTTCAAGATAGAGTTCTTCTTTACCGTCTTTCAATATATATGCATTTGCTTCACACATGTAAAAACCTCCCTTTAATTGCCTGATTTATCTAAAAGTCAGGATATAGTATTCGAGCGGTTTATTTTGCTGATATTCCAAAAATAGTAAATAGGAAATATCGAGAGGCAAAATCCTCGCAGGCCTTAGGCCGAGAATGAGCGAAAATACTATGCCCTGACTGTATAATCATAATTTGTGAACAACCTCATGCCTGACAGCTTCTATTATCTTTTCTATAAGATGGGGAAGCGGTTCCTTTTCTATCCCTATGATATCAACCCGTTCCTGATTGAGCGAAAGCAATATCTTCTTTGCATCAGATTCTATAATCGCCTCTGCTATTTTGGGCGTCAGCTCACCAAGCATGGCGTTAGGGAGCACAATGCTCAGAGGCCCGATTATGAAGTCAGCAGTTTTTGAATTAAGTATAATGGCATTTTCACCTGTTGCGCCTTTGTTTGCCTTTGATTTCATCATGGCAGTGGTTGCAGTTGAATTTGTTCCCAGAGCAATAATCTCGACTTTGTCAACAAATTCCTCTCGCAGCCTCTTGACAATGAGGCTTCCGATGCCACCGCCCTGACCATCAATGACTACTATCCGTTTCATGGATAAAGTATAAATGAAAATGATAAAAGATGGCGAGTGGAAAGATGCAAAGAGAAGAGCAATAGAGCAAGGGAAGTTAGAAAGCCAGAAAGTTAGCACGTCTGTAAATTTATCAAGAACCGCTACCTGCAATTTATAGCTTTTCTAAATCATATCAGTTATAATGACCATATCAACCATTATGATTGATACGATGGCGAATTAAAGGAGGCTTTAGTATGCTGAAAAAAATATCTGCGATAAAGGTCAGGCAGAATCTCGGGCATGTGATGAATGAGGTTGCCCTCAAAGAGGACGAATATATTGTTGAACGTGCCGGAAAGCCGCTGGTTGCGATAATACCGATTGACCAGTATCAACGCCTACGGGGCGAGAGGGAAGATTTCTTCAGAATGGTGGATGAAATACAAAAAGAGGCTGTTCGATCAAACAGAAAGGTTATTAACTCTGAGATCGAAGAGGCGGTTCAGGCATACAGAAAGTCTAAGAGCAAAACAAAGAAATGATCAGGGCCGTCATTGACGCCAATCAGTTTGTGAGCGCCCTGCTCAAGCCTGAATCCAACCCGGCTGATGTCCTCCAGCTTGCTCGCGAGGGTAAGATTCAATTGGTTATATCGCCTGATATTGTTGATGAGATAAGATCTGTGCTCCTCTACCCAAAAATCATGAAGCGCCACCGAAGGACTCCGGAACAGATAAAACTCTTTCTGAAAAAATTACTGAAAACAGCAGTTGTCACACATAGGGGGGCGAGCCTCGATGTTATCAAAGATGACCCTTCTGACAACAAATATCTGGAATGCGCTGTGGAAGGACGGGCAGACTATATTATCTCTGGTGACGGTCACCTCACTGACCTGAGGTCTTTCCATGGCATAAAGATAGTGACCCCGGCACAATTTCTAAAAACCCTTAAAGAAGGCGGGTTAAAGGAAAAAAGCTAATGCCCGATCATGACACCTGACGACATACTCTGATTTTTCGTCTGTCCGGTCTACATTACGATAGTCCAAGAGTCAAAAGCGCTATAGTCAGAAGCACGGAAATCTGCAAGCTCGTAGTTCCTGAGATTGCGATTCTTCACTGACGCTTCGAAAAGCGTTGAGATGCAATGTGATTCAA
Organism: Nitrospirota bacterium; assembly: GCA_016208915.1. Classification (GTDB taxonomy): domain Bacteria; phylum Nitrospirota; class Thermodesulfovibrionia; order Thermodesulfovibrionales; family UBA1546; genus JACQXE01. Next base: position 18,805 of record JACQXE010000062.1, read on the forward strand.
GGTTCTCGTCTGCTATAATAGTTTATGTTCACGCTGGAGGAGATTGCGATTGTGGAGGGGAAAGGATGAAATCTGAAATATTCCTTTCAGTAAAAACACCTATAGGTATTGAAGTCAGAACTACTGTTCAGTATTGGGAATACCTTGCTTCATTCAAACATCCAGTAATGAGAAATAAGGAAGATATTGTAAAGTCTGTTTTGCAGATGCCTGATGAAATAAGACAAAGCAAAACGGATAAAGAAGTCTTTCTTTATTATAGGCAGTCTGATAGACTATATTGTGTGGTTGTCAAGCATGCAGGAAAGGAAGGTTTTTTAATTACTGCATATCCTGTTGATAAGGTAAAGGAAGGAGAAATTGTATGGACAAAGTAAAAGTTTATTACAACAATGAGTCGGATACAATGGACATCTGGTTTGGCAATCCCGAGGATGAAGTCGTATGTGAAGAGGCGGGAGAAGGCATTATTCTTAAAAAAGATAAAAATGGGAAGACTATAGGGATTGAAAAGCTATATGTAAGCAAAACTGTCGGTATTGACAAGCCTTTACCTGTCGAATTAGTAGTTGCGTGATAAATACCACGCTATCTCACTTGTTGATCTAATCCTTTCCCTAAAACAAAAAGACCTGCACGCGGACACTTCATCCCTTGAACGCCAGATTGACGAAATAGTCTATGTCCTCAAAGGATTTTTTGGATATCCTATATTCAAATAAAGAAAAATGGCTTTAAATCAAAACATGCCGCCTGTCCACACCAATATAGTGCAGTCGCTCCGGCGACTCTCCGCTGCCGCTCCGAAAAGCGCCATAGTGCAGAAGTACGGCAGTTCAGCGACGCGAAACAACAAAAAAATCGCAACAAATACAAAACAAACCTGCTAAAATATAGCCATGAAACAGGCAGTGAAGAATGTAGAGGAAGCCAAAGCAGTCCTGAAAGAGCATAAGGATGAAGTTATTCAAAAATACCGCGTGAGCGCGATCGGTATCTTTGGTTCATTCGTGCGAGGAGAACAGAAAAAAAGAAGCGACATTGATATTCTGGTGGAATTCGATGAGAGAAATATCCCGGGTCTTCTCAAACTCAGCGAGATGGAAAGGTATCTCCAACGGCTTCTCAGAAAAAAGGTCGATTTGGTTATAAAGAGCGGGATTCGTCCGGAGCTCAAAAAAGGCATACTGAAGGAGGTCGTCTATATATGACGAGAGAATGGAAATTCTTCATTCGGGACATCTATGACGCAATGCAGTACATAAAAGAGTTTGTCGGCACAATGAAGCGCAAGGATTTCCTCGCTGATGAGAAGACAAGGAGTGCTGTTGCGTTTAAGATCGAAAACATCGGGGAAGCGTCAAAGAATATACCAAAAGAGGTAAGGGCAAAGTACAAGGACCTTCCCTGGACCGACATGGCGAGGATGAGAGATAAGATCACTCATTTTTATTTCGGGATCAATTACAAAGTTGTTTGGTCGGTTGTAAAGAAAGAATTGCCTGCAATAGAACCTGCCATTACGAAGGTATTAAGCGACCTGAAGGCGTCTAAATCCACCAAAAAGAAATAGTTTTCATTTCACTATCCACATTCACCCGCCGCCTGTCCCGTCCGCCCCACGATAGCGCAGAAGTGCGGAATGCAAATCTGCAAGCTCATACTTCTGACAATTGCGACTCTCCGCTGACGCTCCGAGAAGCGCAAAAAAAGAAAGTTCCATAGCATCAACGTCTCAGAGACCAAAGAGCAGAAGGGTTGAAATCAGAAGGTCAAAATACACAGATTCGGATAATGTCTTATATGCTATAATAATTTTCTGAATAATGGAAAAGAATAAGAGTGATATGTCTGTAAATATGGATGGGATATTGCCTCTCTGCCCTGTCTGCGGAAGAGAACTCGAAATGGACAAGATAAATGATAAAAACGGATGGGACTGCAAATGCGGCGAGTTTATTCCAAAGCAGCTTGTAATAAATCCTTTTGAAGGCTGTACGCACGGGCTTAACTGCAACTGCAGAAGGAAAATGAGGAGATGAAAAAAGGCTATTTCGGACAATACGGGGGAAGGTTTGTCCCTGAAACCTTAATGCCTGCCTTAATAGAGCTTGAGAAGGCATATCTGGTCTCAAAAAAAGATAAAGATTTTCAAAAAGAACTTTCACATCTTCATAAGACCTATATCGGAAGACCAACCCCATTGTATTTTGCAAAGAGGATTACAGAACAGCTTGCCGGCGCAAAGATATACCTGAAAAGAGAAGACCTTGCACACACAGGCGCGCATAAGATTAACAATGCTTTGGGACAGGCGCTCCTCGCAAAAAAGATAGGGAAGAAAAGATTAATAGCTGAGACAGGAGCAGGCCAGCATGGAGTAGCAACAGCAACAGGCGCTGCGCTTGTCGGTCTTGAGTGTGAAGTCTATATGGGATCAGATGATATGAAGAGACAATCTCTGAATGTCTTCAGAATGAGACTGCTGGGCGCGCGGGTCATCGAGGTGCCTGTTGGCTCAAGGACATTAAAGGATGCGATTAATGAGGCTCTCAGAGACTGGACAACAAATGTACGGACAACACACTATGTCCTTGGGACTGTCTTCGGGCCTCATCCATTTCCGACAATGGTTAGGGATTTTCAGTCTGTAATAGGCAGGGAGGCAAGGAAACAGATACTTCAGGCAGAGCAACGACTTCCTGACTATCTGATTGCATGCGTTGGAGGGGGAAGCAATGCAATGGGACTTTTTTACGAGTTTCTTAATGACAATATAAAGATGATTGGCGTTGAGGCAGGCGGTAAAGGAATTGAGACCGGAGAACATGCAGCAAGATTTGCAGGAGGCTCGGTCGGTGTCTTTCAGGGATGCAAAACTTATCTGCTTCAGGATGAAGACGGGAATGTGCTGGGAACGCATTCTGTATCTGCAGGTCTTGATTATGCCGCAATCGGTCCTGAGCACCCATATCTTAAAGATATGGGACGCGTTCAGTATACTTATGCAACTGATGACGAGGCATTATCTGCATTCGAACTTCTTTCAAAGACCGAAGGTATAATCCCTGCTCTTGAATCCGCACATGCTCTGGCAGAGACAATAAAAATTGCCCCAAAACTATCTAAAAATAAGCTTGTTATCGTAAACCTCTCCGGCAGGGGAGATAAAGATGTGCAGCATATTGCAGATATTAAAGGGATAAAGCTGTGAACAGGATTGAGAAGAGATTCAAAGAACTGAAGGCAGAAAATAAAAAGGCATTCATCCCATATGTAATGGCAGGAGACCCGAGCCCTAAAGAGACAAAAAAGATCGTGCTTGTGCTTGAAGAGTGCGGCGCCGATATTGTCGAATTGGGCGTGCCGTTTACAGACCCGTTGGCAGACGGGCCGACAATTCAAAGAGCTGCTGAACGCGCCATAAAAAAAAGAGTTACACTAAAGAGAGTTATTTCTCTTGTAAGGGACCTGAGACGCAGGACAGAAATACCCCTGATATTAATGACCTATTATAATCCTGTGTTCAAATACGGAGATGAGAGATTTATAGGCGATGCAAAGGAAGCAGGCGTTGACGGGGTTATCATACCTGACCTTCCTCCTGACGAGGCAGGAGAATTTATAAAATTTGCAAGGAAGAAAGATATTGCTACTATATTCCTGCTTGCTCCAACCTCTACAGATGAGAGAATCAAAAAGGTAGCTGTTTCATCGAGAGGTTTTATCTATTATGTTTCTATGACAGGGATAACAGGTTCAAGGCTTTTAATCGATAATTCTACCGGTAGGTCAATAAGAAATATTCGTAGGATTACAGATAAGCCCATTGCAGTAGGATTCGGCGTTTCAAATCCAGATGAGGCCAAGGCAGTAGCAAAAATATCTGAAGGAGTAATAGTGGGAAGCGCAATAGTGAAAAAGGTTAAGGGAGGATCAGGAAAAAAACTCAGGGAGTTTCTGTTAAAACTTAGAACAGCCATTAAATGAGCGAAATATTAGTTAAGAAACTAAACCAGCTCAATACCCTAATAGATCTTATTGCCTTAATTAATTCTACTCTCGACACTCGCGAGATAAGGAAGCGCGCAATTGAGGCAGCTACAAGATTGGCTGAGGCAGAGGCAGGAAGCCTACTCCTTATAGACAAAAATTCCGGGGAACTTTTTTTTGAGGTGGCACTTGGTGAAAAAGGAGCAGAAGTTAAGGAGACAAGACTTAAAAAGGGAGAGGGGATAGCAGGATGGGTTGCTGAAAAAGGTGAGGCTGTTATAATACACGATGTACAGTCAGACCCGAGATTTTTTAAAGAAGCCGACATAAAAAGTAATTTTGTCACGAGGAATATGATATGTGTTCCTGTCAGGACAAAGGATAAGGTGGTAGGTGTGCTTGAGGCGATAAATAAAAAGGCAGACAGGTTTAATGATGATGACATGGAGATGCTCAGCAGTCTTGCTAATGAAGTGGCAGTTGCAATAGAGAATGCAAATCTGTATCAGGAATTAAAGGATACATTTTATGGCACTGCTCAGGCATTGGCAGAGACGATTGAAAAGAGGGATCCGTATACGGGCGGGCATACTAAAAGGGTCATGAATTATAGCCTTGCAATTGGCCGTATGATGGGGCTCAACAAGGCGGAACTCGAGAACCTTAAACTTTCTGCAATACTTCATGATATCGGAAAGATCGGCATAAGAGACAAGATATTGATGAAAAAGGGAAGGCTTGAGCCTGCAGAGATTGAAATGATGAATATGCACCCCAAATATGGCTCTGAAATATTAAAACATGTAAAACAGCTTAAGGATATTATACCCGGAATGAGAGGGCATCATGAAAAATATGACGGAAGCGGTTATCCTGATGGTTTAAAGGGTAATCAGATACCATTAGCAGCAAGGATTATTGCAGTTGCAGATACATTTGATGCAATAACAACTGACAGGCCTTACAGCAAAGCGCTTAGTGTTGATGCAGCCTTTGATGAAATGAAAAAGAATGCAGGCAGACAGTTTGACCCTGAAGTTTTAGCGGCATTTTTAGATGCGTGGAAGTCAATGGAGATTACGGCATGAAGATAAAGGTTCTTGGCTGTTCCGGAGCTGAATTTCCGGGATTCAATCCGCCTGCATTTCTGATAGATGGCAAATTGCTTCTTGATGCAGGGACTATAGGTTCTTCATTGTCCGAAAGTGCCCAGTGGAAGATCCATAATATTATTGTATCTCATGCACATCTGGATCATATAAAAGGAATACCATTTCTTGCGGACAATATAATTATAAAAAACAAAAGGCATAGAGTTACAGTTGCAGGAATTGCCGCTGTGCTGAATATAATGAAGAAAAACCTTTTGAATGACAAGCTATGGCCTGATTTTACAATGATACCCACAAGAGAAAATTCTGTGATTAAGTTTTCAGAGATAGTTGCAGGTTCAACTACAAAGCTTGGAGGTTATAAGGTAACTGCATATAAAGTCAGTCATTCTGTCCCTGCAGTCGGCTATGTAATCGAAGACAAAAAAGGAAAACGGCTGCTTTACACCGGTGATACCGGCCCGACAGATACCATATGGGAAAAGGCAGGGAAGTTACATAGTTCTATAATAGAAGTCTCTTTCCCGAACAGAATGGAGGCATTGGCAATAGAAACAGGCCATCTAACGCCAAAGCTCCTGAAAAAAGAGATTGCAAAGATGAAAATAATCCCTGATCAAATACTGATAACACATCCTAAACCACAGCACAGGAAGTCGATAAATGCTGAGATTAGAAAATTAAAGATGAATAATATAAGAATATTAAAGGACGGAGAGGTAATTACAGTCTGATGTGGTTTAAAAAGACAAAAGAGCCCAAAGTGCAGAAAAAGGTTAAGATCCCTGAAGGCCTATGGGTGAAATGCGACAACTGTAAAGAGATCATATACAAAAAAGAGATAGACAAAAATCTTAAGGTATGTCCTAAGTGTAATTATCATTTTAGGATAAGCGCTAAAGAAAGGATTAAGCTTTTAGCAGATGAAGGGACCTTTATCGAGCTTGATTCAGATATCAGCTCAAGTGACCCTCTAAAATTTAAGGATTCGCTAACCTATCCTGAGAGGATAAAAGAGAACCAGAAAAAGAGCGGTATGCAGGAAGCGGTGATTTCAGGAGAGGCATTATTAAGCGGTACACCGGTGATTTTTGTCATAATGGATTTTTCATTTATGGGCGGGAGCATGGGTTCTGTTGTCGGAGAAAAGATTGCAAGGGCTGCTGAGACTGCCCTTGAAAAAAAGCTTCCGATGATAAGCGTTGCGTCATCAGGCGGCGCCAGAATGCAGGAGGGCATATTCTCTTTGATGCAGATGGCAAAGGTATCCGCAGCCATAGGCAGGCTGAAAGACAACGGGGTGCCATTCATATCAGTACTTGCAGATCCGACTTTTGGCGGCGTTGCTGCAAGCTTTGCCATGCTTGGAGATGTGATAATTGCTGAACCGAGAAGCCTGATCGGTTTTGCAGGGCCGCGTGTAATCGAACAGACAATGAAGCAGCAACTCCCTGATAATTTTCAGAGGGCAGAGTTTCTGCTTGAGCATGGCTTGATAGATACGGTTGTCAGCAGAGAGAATATGAAAGAGACGCTGGCAAAACTCATAAGATTACTCGCATAAGCAGATTAAAGGGTAAGACAGGTATTGTATTGTCGCTTTCGCCTTGGTCGCCTCGCCTATGAGAGCAAAGCAGTCTGAGGCAGACTTCCCGTTAAAGGCATTGAACCCGAATAATGCATTTTTTGGATGAAATATTTATATGTCTTACAATGACTCTATAGATTATCTTTACGGTTTGCAAAAGTATGGCGTCAAGTTCGGACTCGATAATATAAGAAAGCTTCTTTCTCTTTTTAACAATCCCCAGAACAAATTCAGATCTGTACACATTGCAGGCACTAATGGGAAGGGTTCGACGTCTGCTATGGTAGCGTCAATACTGCAGGCGGAAGGTTTTAAGGTTGGTCTTTTTACATCGCCTCATCTCGTAAGCTTTACAGAAAGAATCAAGGTCAACAATGAAGAGATAGCAGAGTCTGATGTAGTAACTCTTACAGAAGAGATAAGAGAGAGAATCAGGGAAGGAATAGACAGGGATTTCTCTCCAACATTTTTTGAATTTGTGACTGCAATGGGATTTCTTTATTTCAATAAGCAGGGTGTTGAATGGGCAGTGGTTGAAACAGGGATGGGAGGAAGGCTCGATGCGACAAATGTTCTTATGCCTCAGATCTCAGTTATTACGAATATAAGTTATGACCATAAGGAGTTTCTGGGGAATACCCTTTCAGCAATCGCAGGTGAGAAGGCAGGGATTATAAAAGACGGCGTTCCTATTGTATGCGCAATGCAGGAAAAGGAAGTTGAGAAGGTGATAAGGCAAAAGGCAGAAGAAAAAAGATCGCAATTATTTATCTACGGGAAAGACTTCTACGGATTACTAAGGTCATCTGGCATTAATGGAATTACCTTTGACTATTGCGACTCTGAACTCACAAACCTATTTTTGCCTCTCGCAGGAAAACACCAACTTGTAAATGCATGCCTTGCAATAAAGGCAGCAATAGTTGCGATTGACAGAGCAAAAGAGCAAAAGAGCAAAAGAGCAAAAGAAATATTTGATATTGCTGCACTACGGCACTACGGCACTACGGCGCTGAGAGAGGGTCTTGCCAACACCCGATGGCCCGGCAGGCTCGAACTAATCTCCGGGAATCCGCCTGTATTGATTGATGGAGCTCATAATCCTTCTGCAGCCAATATACTGGCAGATTCGCTGAAAAAGATTTTTCTGAAGAGATACAAGAAAATGATACTGATTTTGGGCATAATGGCTGATAAGGAGATAGAAGGTATAATGTCGCCTTTGTTGCCTTTAGCATCTGAGATAATATTTACAGCGCCTGCCTATGAAAGGGCAGCGCCCCCGCAAAGACTTGCAGAAATTGCGTCAGCTATGGGATTCTCTAATGTGCAGATTGCTAAAACAGTTAAGGATGCTATTGAAATGGCTACGAAACATTCAGCGTTGAGCATTCAGGATTCAGCTGATGAAAATTCTGGACTGATTGTTATTACAGGTTCTTTTTACACAATAGGCGAGGCAAAGGAAGCGCTCGGCGAGAAAGGCATTCTTTCAAGGTTAAGGGAATGACTAAAAAGAGTTGTCAGTTGTCAGTCGTCAGTTGTCGGTCAAAAAAAGTAGGGCACTTTTTGGTAATTCTCATTTGGCTGCTTACTGTTTACTTTTCACTGTTTACTCTTCACTGTTACGCTGAAGAGCCTCCAGCGGTTATAACCTCAGACTCGCTGGAATATGACGGGAAGACCTCAATATATACGGCAATAGGCTCTGTAAAGGTTGAGCAAGGCAATGCTACTATAAATTCGAAGAAGATGCGTTATAATGAAAAGACCGCAACAGTTTTTGCTGAAGGCGATGTAGTATATGATACCTCTGACATCTCGCTAAAGGCAGAAACCGCAGAGTATAACCTCGATACAAAACAGGGCATATTCTACAATTCAGAGATCTTCTCTAAAACAGACAATCTTCATATCTCAGGCACGAAGATAGAAAAACAGGGAGAAAAGAAATATTTTTTCGATAAGGCATCGCTCACAACCTGCGATGCTGTCCTGCCAGCCTGGTGTTTTAAGGGACGCAATGCGGATTTGATTATCGGCGACAGGCTAAAGGCAAAAGATGTGACCTTCAATGTAAGAGGATTGCCTGTCATGTACACACCCTATATCTGGGCGCCTATATTAACCGAAAGAAAGACCGGATTCCTAACGCCTACAATAGGCTATTCCAAGACAAAAGATTTTTATTTCAGACAGCCTTTTTTCTGGGCAATCTCTGAGAACAGGGATGCAACATTCGTTCTTGACTGGTACAGCAAAATAGGGATTGGGAAGGGACTGGAATACAGATATATTTATCCCGGGGATATCGAAGGCACGCACTGGCTTTACAATTTGAATGACAGGACAACAGGGAAAAAAATTTATGAATGGCGCTCTTACCATGTGAAGCGGAGCAGTGATGGCATTTCAGCATATATCAACCTGAATTATTTGAATGAAAAGAGATTCTACCGTGATTACAGCATTTTTCGTCATGAACGTATAAAAAGATTTCTCGAATCAACAGGAGAGATATCCCTGCCAATGGATGATTCACATTTTTATATCATGTCGCGGTATCTTATAGACCTGAAGGATGGCAGCAATGATTCAGCTGTAGTACAGCGCCTTCCTGAGGCTGGATATGTCTTTAACCCTTACAAGATAGGCCCTGTCATATTTTCTCTTACATCATCAGCATCAAACCTATGGAGAAAAGAAGGTGTATATGGACAGAGACTGGATATAAATCCAAGATTATCACATTTTTTTGGAGACAGCATAGTTATTTCACAGTATCTCGGGCTGCGAGAGACCGCATACTCTTTGCACAAAAATGAACTGGAAGGATTCAAAAAGTCTGTCCAGAGAGAGACGTTTGACTATAATATCACTGCATCAAGCCGGATTATAAAACGCTATGAAAATTTTACACATGCCATAGAACCTTCTCTGGGATACACATTCATACCATGGATCAAAAAGGATAAAATAAACCTCCCCCTTTTTGATTCGACAGAGAACTATTCGAAACAGGCATCAGGCAACCTTTCTATTACGAATAGGATTCTTGACAGCCTCGGTGAATTTTTTACGCTCAGTTTATCCCAGTCATACAACGGATATGAGAGGATCAGACCGTTTTCACCTTTAAGTATAGCAGCCTCTATTGGAAGGCCATTACAGCTGAGGGGTGATATCGCATACAATAGCTACAGCGGTCGCATTGAGAATATAAACTCAGATATGTCTATGAGCCTGCAAAGGGTGTCGTTAAACTTGGGAGAGAGATATGACAGGGTTCAGAATAGGATGTTTTATAATATCGACATACAATATACCCACCCCAAGAACTTGTCTACAGCACTCAAACTCTGGTATGATGCTAAAGGAGGCGGATTGAGAGACACTACGCTGACAATAGGTTATCAGAAACAGTGTTGGGGCGTAACCTTTATCATCAATAGGAAACCCGCTGATGAAATCAATAAAAAACCGAGTGATTTGACTGTTTTTATGACCATTAACCTCCTTGGACTCGGCTCTCTTTCTGGGGGAAAATAGCTATGGTAATGAAAAAGAAATTTCTGGGCGAGCTGTTAATCGAGGCCGGAGCAATAACCACTGAGCAAAGAGACAAGGCGCTTCAGGAACAGAAAAGGCTGGGTAAAAGGCTTGGAGAGGCGCTTATCAGCCTGGGCTTTATTACAGAAGAAAAGATGGCCCAGGTGCTCGGCAGTCAACTGGAGATTCCCTTTGTAAGACTTAAAGACATAAACGTTGCCCCTGAGGCAGTGAAACTTGTCAATGAGAATCTTGCGAGAAAACTTAAAGTCTTTCCTATGACCAGCTACAATGAGACTCTGACCATAGCTATGGCAGACCCGCTTGACGTTTTTGCCATAGATGAAATAAAAAGGGTCACGAAGTTTGCAGTAAATCCTGTTGTAATAACAGAAACAGAACTGATGAATGCATATGACAGATATTACAGGGGTACGGGAGCAATGGAAGAGGTTATAAAGGATATAGGTGTTGAATCTGTTTATGTTCCAGACGAGGAAAGGAGAGCTTCGATCGAGGGTGTTGGAGATGAGACGCCTGTTGTCAAACTTGTTAACCTGCTGATTACCCAGGCTGTAAGAGACAGGGCAAGCGACATACACATAGAGGCTGAAGCGAATATACTCAGGGTAAGGTATAGGGTTGACGGTATTCTCCATGAGGTTATGACACCCCCAAGACATCTGCATTTAGGAATAGTTTCGAGGGTTAAGATTCTTTCCGGCATGGACATCGCTGAGAAGAGGATTCCTCAGGACGGAAGATTCCCGGTAAATGTAGAGGGCAAACAGCTTGATGTAAGGACATCTACTCTGCCTACTCTTTATGGGGAAAAGGTGGTGATGAGGCTTCTCGAAAAGACAGCAGGGCTTCCGCCATTAACAGGTCTGGGATTTTCAGAGGATACCCTTAATGTATTTATCAAGCTCATTAAGAAACCTTACGGATTCATACTCGCAACAGGGCCTACAGGAAGCGGTAAGACGACGACTATATATTCAGCTCTGAAACACATAAGCAGCACAGAGAAAAACATAATCACAATCGAAGATCCTATAGAATACAACCTAAAATTCATAAATCAGGTACAGATTAATCCAAAGGCAGGGCTAACATTTGGAAACGGCCTTCGATCAATATTGAGGCAGGACCCTGATATCATAATGGTAGGTGAAATAAGAGATCTTGACACCGCATCGATTGCTACTCATGCAGCATTGACAGGGCATCTTGTGCTGAGCACATTGCACACAAATGAGGCAGTAGGCGCTATAGCTCGACTTATAGACATGGGAGTTGAGCCTTTTCTAATAACATCATCTCTTATAGGTGTTGTGGCCCAGCGACTTATCAGAAAGGTCTGTCCCCACTGCAAAGAGACATACAAAGGCTCGTCTGACCTGCTAAAGGAGGTCGGGGTGAAAGGCGATGTCGAGCTTGTAAAGAGCAAGGGTTGTAATGAATGCAGGTCTACCGGTTATCTCGGCAGAGAAGGCCTTCTTGAGATATTGTTGATTACAGAAAGCATAAAAAAGCTAATAATCCAAAAGGCAACTGCCAGCGAACTTAAGGCGCAGGCTGTAAGAGACAGATTCAGAACTATGCGCGAAGAAGGGATTATCAAGGCAATGAAGAAAGTCACAACAATAGAAGAGGTTATAAGGGTAACTCAGGAGACAGAGTAAGTGCCCAATTACACCTATAGGGGAAGAACTAAGTCAGGGGAGATTGTAAGTGGTGTTATTGATGCCCCAACAGCAGAGGCAGTCGCAGAGCAGCTTTTTTCAAAAGGGCACATACCTATAAAGATAGAAGCAGGAATCCATGATGACGTATCTCCTACAAGTACGGGGCTGGGGATTTTTGACAGGATAAAGACCGAAGACCTCATTGTTTTCAGCCGCCAGCTCGCAACCCTTATAACAGCAGGTGTATCCTTCATAAAGAGCCTAGATACGCTTGCTGAGCAGACGAGGAGCAGGAGGCTTAAGAGGATCATAGAGGATATAAGAAAAGACATAGAAGGAGGCAATTCTTTTTCTGATGCGCTGTCAAAATTCCCAGCTGTTTTTTCGCCTCTTTATGTGAGCATGATAAGGGTTGGCGAAGAGGCTGGAGTGCTCGATGATATACTGGAAAGATTGGCATCCCTTCTTGAGCACGATGCGGCAACACATGCAAGAATAAAGGCAGCAACACGGTATCCATTGATAGTGGTAATCAGCATAACAATAGCCTTCTTTGTGCTTACAACATTTGTCGTCCCTAAATTTGCAGCATTGTATCAGTCCTCAAAGGTTGAGCTTCCATTGCCGACGCGCATGCTTATTTTTACGAATAAAGCAATAAGAGGCTACTGGCCGATAATAATAGGAGCTGTGGCAGGTCTTGTCTTTGGGATAAAAGGATATATAAAAACACCATCAGGCAGATGGAACTTGGACAAGATGAAGTTAGGAATACCGATAATAGGGGCTGTTGTTGAAAAAACGGTCATGTCAAGATTTGCAAGGATTTTTTCTACGCTATACAAAAGCGGTATCCCAATACTTCACGCCCTTGAGATAGTTTCAGGGACGCTTGGCAATGTAATTATAGCGAGGGCTGTCGGAGTGATTAAAGAAAGCGTTAGAGAAGGAAAGGGCATTGCGCAGCCGATGGCTAACACAAAGGTGTTTCCTCCCATGGTGACCCAGATGGTTGCTGTCGGAGAGGAGACAGGCGCTCTCGATAATATGCTCACGAAGGTTTCTGATTACTATGACCTTGAGGTAGAGTATTCAATAAAGAATCTTTCCACCACCCTTGAACCTCTACTATTGGTTTTACTGGCAGGCATGATACTATTCCTGGCGCTGGGGATATTCCTTCCAATATGGGACATGATACGCGTTATGAGAGGATAAAATTTGCATTTTTGCGGAGGAGATTCTATCTCGGTCTCTCTGTTTTCCTGCCGGTGTTTTTTTCTGCCTTTGCCTTAGCCGCTCCACTTATCTTTCTGATGAAATTGAAGGCAGCGCTGCGAAGTCGCATTGTCAGCGCAGGAGAACTTTTAGCTGTTTATGAGACTGCTGAGCAGTGGACATACATCTTTACATTTGTAGCATTTGTTACCGGGCTGGTTGTTGCATACGGGCTTATAAAGCCTGCAAAGAGATTGCTCAGAGAAAAGACAAAAGACAAGGACATAGAAGAATTCAGCACACTCGGAAAAGAATTCACAGAGATAGCAACATCCTTCAGAAAATATGCATCCCTGCTTGAAAGCACAACAGGCGGTATAATGGTAGTCAGCAAAAAGGGAGAGATAACAATGGCGAATCCGTATGCATGTTATATACTGGGGCATACAGAGCCTGATATAGTTGGCAGAAATATCAATGCGCTGCTTGATATATCGAGGGATTTTACACAGGCGATGAAAGGAGAGATTATGACCGCAGAACTCAATACAGTAATAATGGGAGAAAACCGTGCGATAGGATATACAATTTCTCCGATAAAAGGAAGGGACGCAATCGAAGGGGCTGTACTTAATTTTATTGACACCACGAAGATCAAAGAGATGCATTATGAAATGCAGAAGACAGAGAGGCTTGCAAATATAGGGACACTGGCGATGGAAGTTGCACACGAGGTCAGAAACCCACTCGCTGCGATTAAAGGGCTTGCACAGCTTATAGGAGAGGACCTACAAACAGATGACCATAAGAAGGTCTATATAGATACGATACTAAAAGAAACAGAGAGGCTTAATATGGTTGTCGATACTATCTTCGAGAAAAAAACTGCGCTTCCCAGCAAAGAAAGTCTCAAGGAAATAATACATAAGGTGGTGTTTCTGTGCAGTTTTGCAGTAAAGGATAAAGCTGTGAAAGTGACAGAGGATTACGACGAATCAGCAGGCAAGATGCAGGTATCAGACGAGAAATTCTTTCATGCAATCTACAACATAGTTTTGAACGCATATGAGGCGGTTGATAAAGAGGGCGAGATAAATATAAGGACAGAGAAGATAGGGAACAAGATGTTAATTGAGGTCTCCAATAATTCCGAGATAAACCCTGAAATAATGATGGACAAGATATTTGATAAAGATATGACAACCAAGGGAGCAGGGCACGGAATAGGGCTGAAGATAGCGAGGGATGCAATAAGGGGTATCGGCGGCGATATAAAGATAGAGAGTTTTGATGGCAAGACAAAGGTTATAATCCAGCTTCCGGCTTGAGTTACAACCTTTTTCTGAACTGCACAAAAAAATGCTCTTTGATTTTCTCACATGTGCTGCGTCTTATCCACTGGTCTAAATCTATTTTCACTGAATGCTCAAGGTCTTCGTTGAATACATCTGTCATATGCTGTCCGAACTCTTCATCGAGTATGCCGACATTGCCCTCATCATTCCATCTCAATGACTGAAAATCAAGATTTGCAGAACCTATAATGCTCCAGCAGCCGTCAAATACTGCTGTCTTTGCATGAAGGATATTCCCCTCATAGTTATAAATCTCAACCCCCCTCCTGAGCAGTTTTGTGAATGAGGATCTTCCTGCATAATGTGCCGCAGTTATATCGCCTCTGAAAGGCAGAAGCAGTTTAACGGTCACGCCTCTTCTTGCCGCTTCGGTAAGCGTGTCAACCATTCTGCGGCTTGGAGTGAAATAAGCCGTCGTAAAAAACATGCTCTGCCTTGCATGATTTATGCTGTAATATAACAGTCTTCTGAATTTTCTCCTGCCTCTGGCAGAGCTTGCAAATATGGGGAGAGCAGCCACCTTCTCTGATTCCTTAGATTCTGTATTGTTGCCGGCCGGAAACTGCTGTTTGCTGATGCACGATTTTATCGGGTCTCCGCCAAAGATTATCCAGCTTTTGACAAATTCATTGAGAAGTGAAAGGGCTATCGGACCCTCGAGGATTATTCCTGTATCTCTCCAGCCTTCCCTGTGTTTTTTAAAATAATACCCCCTGTATTCGTTTGCGATATTTAGTCCGCCTGTGAAGGCCTTTACGCCATCTATGATAATGAGTTTTTTATGGTCGCGGTGGACATATCTCAAAGGCGAGGTCCATTTGAACGGATGGGATGCCCTTACATTTATACCGGCATTCCTCAGTTCTCTCCAGAATTTCCGCTGAGTTTCGAAAGAGCCAAAATGGTCATAGAGGATATAGATGTTGATCCCTTCGGCAGCCTTCTTTTTCAGCAGGGTTGCCAATTCGGTTCCTGTCTCATCATCCCTGAATATATAAAACTCAAGGCAGATAATTTTTTCTGCTGCTGAAATAGAATCGAATATAGTTTGAAACGACTCCCGTGCTCTTCTTAAAAGATGAACTTCGTTGCCGTTTACAAATCTGCTGTTATATAACCTTTCTATCTCGGATTTTGTGAATTTTGCGCTAGGGCCATTTTTGCTCAGCATCATAAATAATTGCCGAAATAGTGTTTTCTGTCAATCCTTCTCTTTGGCTGTGCTAAAATATTACAGAAATGAGAGGAGCTTTTATGCCATTCATTGAAGATGAACACAGGATACTGGTGGTGGACGACGATCCCAGCATGCAGTTTTTCCTCGGGGAACTCCTTAAGAAGGAAGGTCTCCGGTTCGATATTGCAGGCACAGGCACCGAAGCTATAGAGCGTCTGAAGAATAATGACTACAGCCTTGTCCTCCTTGATGAAAAGATACCTGAGATGAGCGGGACAGAGGTGCTCGGACATATAAAAAAAACAGGGTATCCGACACCTGTGATAATGATAACCGCATACGGTTCAAAAGAGCTTGCACTGAGGGCTATACAACAGGGCGCATACGATTTTTTTACAAAGCCTGTTGATATAGATATAGTAAGGACTGTGATCAGCAGGGCTATCGAGAGATATGAACTGCAAAGAGATCTGAATGCTCTGAAGACAGAAGGTACAGACAAAATTCTCCGGAATGAGATTATTGTCGAGAGCGATAATATGAAAAGGGCGCTTGAGCTTTCAAAAAAGGTAGCAGGCACAGATGTTACAGTGCTGATAACAGGGGAGAGCGGTTCGGGCAAGGAACTGATTGCAAGGACAATACACAAGTTAAGCGACAGGAGAGACAGTCCCTTCGTAAGCGTGAACTGCGCGGCAATTCCGGAGTCTCTTCTCGAATCAGAGTTTTTTGGCTATGAAAAAGGCGCATTTACAGGCGCTGCCAGACAACATATCGGAAAGTTTGAAAGGGCAGCTCAGGGCACTATCTTTCTTGACGAGATTGGGGATCTTTCCTTTGGGCTTCAGGCAAAACTTCTAAGGGTGCTTCAGAATAAGGAGATAGAGAGACTTGGCAGTACAAAGCCGGTAAAGGTTGACATAAGGTTAATATCTGCAACAAATAAGGATCTGAATACCGCTATTGCTGAAGGAGGCTTCAGGGAAGACCTTTTTTACAGGGTAAGGGTTTTTGAGGTTAGTGTTCCGCCGCTCAGAGAAAGGAAAAAGGATATTCCCCTTCTTGCTGATCATTTTCTGAAGAAATACAGTAAAAGCATTGGCAAGGAAATCACCGGCATTTCTTCATCTGCAATAAGATTTTTTTTGGGTTACAACTGGCCGGGCAATGTGAGAGAGATGGAAAATCTCATACAGAGGGCTATTATTCTTGCAGAAGGAGATAAAATTACAGGGGAAACAGTAATTGAGCTTATGCATCTGGATGACAAAAGCAGACCCTTGGCGATAAATGTCAGAGAAAGGCTGGAAACAATAAAATCAGAGGAAGAGAAAAAACTAATAGTAGACGCATTAACAGAGACAAGATGGAAAAGGACAGATGCGGCAGCCCGCCTCGGCATCAGCAGGAAAAGCCTTTTCAACAAGATGAAAAAATACGGGCTGCTGATAAAACATTGAAGACACTCTGGGATATGAATACGCTCATTTCCTCGTATTGGGGAATGTATGCTATTCAAGCCGTGCTTCATTCAGCAATTGCCTCTGTAATCGTTGACTTTGCACTCATCGCCTGGGATATGAGAACACCGCACGTGAAGCAGCGGTTTCGCTTTATGGTCATTTTTTTGCCGGTTGCATCGTTTCCCTTCTACCAGCTGATATTGCCGAGCAGGGGCAATGTGTATTTCAGGCTTGAGAGCCTGCTGGACAGCAACAAATGGTTTTTTCTCGAACTGTGGGAGGGCATTCCAATGTTCGCAGTGTTTATTGGTATACTATTATTCACCTCTATCATCTTCATCATTCAGGAGCTTGTGCCCATAGTTTTAGACATACTGGAGCAGATGCGTGGGGCTAATGAGACGGTTGCTGATGAGGTGGAGGAGGAGTCCATGGTACAGAAAGTATTAAGTGCCATGGAGGACCTGCCGCTTGATGAGAAGTCCGTTGAGATCCTGAATGATGAAGATCTTGCACTTTTTTCATCTACAGGGCTGAACCCACGGATTTATGTATCGACTGGGCTGATTAAGTCTTTTAGCACTGAGCATCTGCAGGCGGCCTTTGCCCATGAAATCGGCCATATCCAAAGGAGCAGAAAGCCTGTCCTTATTTTTGGATATATCTTAAGGGTATTTATGTTATATAATCCTATCGCCATGATTGAGTTCAGAAAACTAGTCGAGGAGGAGGAAAAAGTCTGCGACGATATTGCAGTTTCACTGACTGGCAAGCCTGAAGCCCTTTTCGAGGCAGTCGACATGCTCCGTCCAGCACCCGAGGACTACAATCTTGACAAAAACCCCAGAGGGATTAGAGGCATCGCATCTGCGCTCGAACACTACAGCCACGACGTCCTTATGAAAAAAAGGGCTCGAAGAATCAGACAGCACCACCAAGACGACCCTTACTGGGGTATCCCCTATTTCGTTACTTTGGTGCTTATCGTTGGTATAAACTATTTTGTTGTGTAATATGGAAATGTGGGAAAACAGGATAATGAAAACAATGCGTGGGTTGCTTTGGTTTACCATAATGGCTGGAGGGGTTATCGCGCTCTTAGCTACGGTGAACTGGCTGCCTTCCCTGACGCAGAAGGACTTTGCGCGGCAGTATGGCAGCGTCGAGGATGCCAAAAGATCACTTGGGCTTGACAATGTCCATGTCCCTGCGTATTTCCCTGAAGGCATTTCCTGGCCGCCGTCCCTTGTCCTTGCACAGAAGAAACCCTACAAGGCGGTTGTGATGGAATTCAAGGATACAGAATCAATGAAGACTAAGCTGATTGTAATTCAGTCATCCATGCAGGGCAGCGATGTGCAGCTCCAGCGAATCACGCTGTCTGAATTGAAGAAAGAGACCCAATACCATTTGAAAGGCAAAATTGCCCTCCTTCAGGTCGGTACGTGTGACAACAAGATGACATGTAGCAGGATGACATGGCAAGACCATAGCCTCCACTACACGGTTCTCTTTATGTCCTCCCCTTTTGAACTAATCAAAATAGCGGAAAGCATGATCCACTAATAAAAAACTCATTACTTATTGTGTCATTGCAAGGAGCAATCTTCGCAGCGTAGTAATCTCTAAATAGCTGATTTTTATAAATGTGAGATTGTTTCGTTACTCTTGCAAATACAGAAAATAGACTTTTTCAGCAGCCTGCTGGAATTGGGATATTTTCCCATCTTCAAATAGGGACAATTTCCTATCAATATAAGAAGTACTTCCTATTTTCATTCCCTTTTCAAGCTGATATCATTTAATTAAGAAAAACGAAAGGAGGATTAGGCAATGGTTACACAGAGTCAGCAGATGCAGATGACAGGAGAAGGGACGACATTCGCTACGAGCGGCAACGAACCGCAGGAGGAGAGAATGCAGCTCTTCAGAAACAAAGTTTTGAGGTTATCGGGACTGACAGCGCTTTCTATACTTTTTCTTTTCGGGCTTGTGCTGTCAATTATATTTCCTTATGGCATAGGGGTAGCGGTTTTTGTCTGGATTATTGCCCTGCTCGGAGCGCTCTGCGGGGCGGGATTAGCATGTTTCAACCTCGTGAAGGATATGCTCGGCAAAACCGCAACCTTTGGGTACGCACCCACTACGGCGTACATGACCGGGAAAAAGATGAAGAAGAGACGGAGAGAAGAATCCTCGGAAGAGGAAAAGACAGACAAACAATAAGAGCTTTTGTACTGGGCAATAAGCATGCCCAGCTCTTCAAGAGGAGGTGCAGAAATGGTCATATATAAAGGTGGAATGGTTGTAGAAAAAGGGTTGTACTGGAATCCCATGGACGGCCAGCGAGTTAATGTGTTGGAGGATGGTATACTTCCGGGTGATGAAAACAAGAGTTATCTGAAGACATCAACGGTAGGTCTCCTTGCCATCGCACCTCTCTTTGGAATGATGTATGTGATGTTCCTGCCGCTCTTTGGGATAGGCGTATTCCTTATCTCTGGGCTGGTCTTTATCATTGACACCCTTGCCGCAGTTGCTATAACTGGCGTCCGGGTTTGCAGCAGGACTAACAGCAGAAGCGTAGTCTCCAACTGGAACCCATCAAGGGCATATTTCTCTGGCGTCCGTAAAAAGGAGAAGACAGGCATCAGGCATACATTGAGTGTCAAGGAGGGAACGACGAACTCACTGACTCCACGAGAGAAAAGAGATAGATCATGAAATCAGGTAAGGCAGCAAAAAAAGCGGTATATATTGGAGCTGGAGCAGGACTGGCCCTTTTCGGACTAATCGGCCTGCTCCGCAGCTCATTATTAGGGGGAATCATAGGAATGAAAATAGCGGGAGGACTATTCGGTTTCCCATTGACATCAAATCTCCTTCCGAGGTTGACCGTAGGCATATCTATGCTTCTGGGCGTCCTCGTAACAGGCAGTGTTTTTGCTGCTTGTGGAGCGATGACGGGCTGGACGATAGAGCAGGTGATTGACTCCTTGAAAACCTCAAAGGTGTTCAGATACAACCTGAATACCTCCTTCTTCTCAGGGAGTACGAAAAAGCTCAGACACAACAAAAAGAGAGAGAAGGGAAAAGATGGATAATTCTCATGCTACCTTTGGTAGCCCATAACAAACCAGGAGGCACTTACATGCACACGCTTTTCGATTTTATCAGTAATGTTAACGCAATGCAGTATGGGCTTGCGCTTTTTTTCATCCTTGGTTTCATCATCTTTTATGAGATACTGAAGCCAAAGCCGTTCGAGGGATTGCTGAAATCAGCAGCAGATGACGTCAAATTTATTAAAGCACAGAGAAAAGAGACATCTGTTCAGCTTATCAAAAAAATAGCATTGGCACCGATGTACATCCTGTTTTACCTCGCTGCGGTGCCAGTCCTCTTTGTCCAAGGGTTTTCCATACCGCTCGGCAAGGGGATCGCCACTGTGACATCCGCTGGTTGGAGCCCTGTGCGCGCCTATTTCACCGGAAGCAGGAAAGCGAAGAAAGCCCAGGGGAACGACCCCGGACAACAGACTAACAGACTTTAGAATAGGAGGCAGGCGAGGTATGAACAGATATACTGTGAAAATACCGTGGCTTTTGGTCTGTACGGTACTGGCTTCTTTGGGGCTGCTTGCCGTACTATCCATGTCACCGGCAAGGGTTGAAGGAGTGAATATGCCCGGCACTATCGTCATCAAATACATCGAAAACAGGTTCGGGCCAGTTACTTTTAACCACACAATGCATACGTCATTGGCAGAAAGTTGCGGCATATGCCATCACCAGCACAATGACAAAATAAGGTCTGGGTGCAAAGATTGCCACTCTCTGAATGCCGATCAATTTAAGGCCTCAGTAAAAAATGGGTTTCTCCCCTGCAGCGGATGCCATACAGACTACTCTCCAGAGATGCCTGAGATGCCAGGGCTGAAGGTCGCATTTCACAAGAAGTGCTTCCAATGCCATGTGGGTATCGGAGAACTCGGCTCCTCGCCCGGCGGATGCGTCAAAACGTGTCATACAATGAAATAATGAGCATGAACCACTGATCTGAAATATTCTGAAAAAAATTATCATATAATTAATATATAAGGAGGTCATATCTATGTCTGAGATTAAAAAGGGCCGGCAGACAGATGGCTCTGAGCACGGCATGACACAAGACGCCGCAGGCCCTTCAAGCGGGCTCACGAGGCGGAACTTCCTTTCGATGTCAATGCTTGCTGGGTGTGCTGCGATAGGTGTTCCTTCGCACGCTCAGGCTATGCCTGAGTTCGAGGGCTGGCCCAAGAGCTACGGCATGCTGACTGACTTCACTGCATGCGTTGGATGCAGGAGCTGCGAAAGAGCATGCAATGAAGCCAACAAAATGCCTGCACCAGATAAGCCCTTTGACGACGGTTCGGTCTTTGAAGAACATCGTTGGCCCTCGGCAAAGGCCCTCACTGTGGTCAACCGATACAAAAACCCAGGCAATCCCTCCAGCCCCGTGTACCGAAAGATCCAGTGCAACCACTGCCTGGAGCCTGCATGTGCAACCGCATGCCCCATTCACGCGTACACGAAGACACCGGAGGGTGCGGTCATCTACAATAAGGACCTCTGCTTTGGCTGCAGATATTGCGTTATCGCGTGCCCGTTTAACATGCCGGGCTACGATTACGAAAGTCCGTTCGATGCAAAGATCGTCAAATGCATCTTCTGTTACGGCAGGATTAAAGAAGGGCAAATCCCTGCCTGTGCAGAGGCCTGTCCGGGCGGGGCACTTACCTTCGGGAGAAGAGCAGATCTGCTAAAACTCGCCCGAAAAAGGATCGTGGATTACCCAGAAAAATACATAGACCATATTTATGGAGAGTACGAAGTCGGGGGCACTTCATGGATTTACATCTCTGGCGTGCCGTTTGAACATCTCGGTTTTCCTACAAACCTTCCAAAGAAGCCTCTCATCGAGCTTTCAAAGGGCTACCTCTCCATGGTGCCTGTGATTTTCACGACATTTCCTGCATTATTCGGTGCGTTATATGCTATGATGCACGATAAGGCTGCAGGAAAAGAGGATAGCCACGACAAACATCAGGAGGTGCACAATGGGTAACGACGTTCAATATACGACTCAATCTCCCGACTCTTTGAATGGATTCAAAGCTTGGTTTATGAACAAGCTGTTTATGGGTATGAGCATGTCGGAGTACTCCAGGTCACTTGCCACCCCTTTTAATTTTGTCGCTGCCTTGATCCTTGTGGTTTCTGCACCCATTTTTACGATACGGTATGTCAAGGGGCTTGCCACGGTGCTTCACGCCACTAACGAATACCCATGGGGACTCCTGCTCAGTTGGGGAATCTTTGCCGGAGAGCCGCTGTTCGCAGCCGGTTTTGTGGTGGCAGCAGCTTACTATATCTTCGGGATGAAGTCCTACAGGTCGTTAGTGCGCATTGCTGTGCTTGGCGGTATGCTGGGATATATGTTTGCAGCCTCATATCTTCTGATCGACCTTGGCCGTCCGTGGCGCATTTACTATCCCATGCTCATCAACTTTGGGACGTCCTCAATCCTGTTCATCGTGGCATGGCACGTATCGCTTTACATTACAGTTCAGCTTTTAGAGTTCTCGCCGGCTATTCTTGAATGGCTGGGCTCGAAACGGCTGCACAGGTGGGCGACTTCCATAACTGTTGCGCTCATTATCGGCGGAGTTATCCTCTCTACAGTGCACCAGTCCGCCCTCGGGGCTCTGTATCTCCTGACGCCAGGCAAGCTCCATCCTCTGTGGTACTCCTCACACCTTCCACTGCTTTTCTTCAGTTCCGCGATTTATGCAGCTATGTCGTTCGCTATCCTGCTTGCTTTTGTAGCCGTGCGATATTTCAAGGACAAGTGCGATAAGGAGTTTCTCGAGAATACGCCATCGCTGACGCTGGGTCTGGGCAAAGGGGCTGCGGTGTCGATGTATGTATACTTCGCCATCAATATCCTCGCTATGGCGCAAGACAACAAGTGGGGGCTTCTGTTCACACCATACGGCTACTGGTACCTCGTGGAGTTGCTTGGTTTTGTGGCGATACCGATGGGTCTGTTTACTATCGGGGTGAAGAATAAAAGACTGAAGCTGACCAGATTCTCTGCGCTGTATGCGGTTATCGGGATTGTCCTAAACAGGGTCAATGTCAACCTGATTGTCTTCAACTGGAATCAACCTGACCATTTTCACCACATAATCCCGCCGTGGACTGAGCTCATGATGATCGCAGCTATGATAACGCTTAATGTGCTTATTTTCAGGTGGATAGTCAACAGGTTCCCGGTAACACGCGAGCTGCACGGGTACAGGGGTATGCACTAGCCGTGGTGGAGGTTGATTCCAAGGGAAACAGCGTGAGATCTGTAGCATATATAATATGGGTCGCACTCATTTTCTGCTTCGCGTTTCCTGCGTGGTCGTCCTCTGTTCAGGACAGCGTAGAGGATCAGGAAAAAAGGCAATGTCTTAAATGTCATGAGGAGCAGGGTTCGGTGAAGAAATTCCCTGACGGGGACTTTGTCTCGACTTATGTAGACACAAATGCCCTTACTATGTCAGTCCATCGGTCGCTCCAGTGCACCGCGTGCCACAAGGAGTTCTCCGACCAGCGCCATCCAGACCGTGCCTTTAGAAACAAGCT
Organism: Nitrospirota bacterium; assembly: GCA_016208915.1. Lineage (GTDB taxonomy): Bacteria > Nitrospirota > Thermodesulfovibrionia > Thermodesulfovibrionales > UBA1546 > JACQXE01. The sequence continues at coordinate 42,622 of JACQXE010000062.1, forward strand.
CCAGTTCAGGATAAAAGAGTCTCACGTATGCAGAGACTGTCATGCTGTCGAGAAAATCAAGTTCCGGACTATTCATGAGGCACTGTTTAAAAAAGAAGGGGTTGGAGAGGCGGTCGTTTGCACCGATTGCCATAGCGCCCATGCCGTTACCCCTGTAACGGGGGGCAATGTATCAACATCGGAGGAGAAGTACTGTCTACGCTGTCACGCCTCTGAGAAGCACATGGTCTTCAAAAGCGGGAAGTCTGTCTCGATACGTGTCCAAGTCGCTGAACTCAGGAACTCCCCTCACAGAAATGTCAGTTGCTCGGACTGCCACTTCGGCTTCTCTGCTGAGGAGCATCCCTACAGGCGGTTCAGTTCCGAACGCCAATACCAACTTGCGTCATCCGAGATCTGCAGGCGGTGCCATTTCGACAAATATTCAAAGTTCTCCGAAAGCATCCACAATGCTATGCTGAGCATAGGGAAGCTGGAGGCGCCCACCTGTATTGATTGCCATGGCGGACACGCGGTTTTATCACTCAGCGAAAACAGGCTTGCGATTGTGCAGAAATGTAAGACATGCCATAATGCGGTCTACGACATATACGCCCGGAGCATCCATGGGAGCGCCCTGTTCAAAGAAAACAACAAAGATGTTCCAATCTGCATCGACTGCCATTCATCCCACAGTATCAAGAACCCTTTCTTATCGGACTTCCACGACTTTATACCGGACATGTGCAGCAAATGCCATTCGAACGCAGTGATCATGGGCAAGTATGGGCTGTCCACTGATGTGGTGAAGACCTATCTCTCAGATTTCCACGGCGTAACACTTGGCCTTTACAGAAAAGAGGCGCAGAAACGCTATCGGCCCGATGATCGACCCATGGCCGTCTGCACAGACTGCCATGGCACTCATGAGATCGCCAGCGTTTCGGGCACCGACATACAGACGTTAAAGAAGACTTTACAGAAACGGTGTCAGACGTGTCACACCAACGCAACCGCAAGCTTCCCCGATGCATGGCTCTCCCACTATAAGCCAAGCTTTACAAACGCCCCCGGGGTTTTTATCGTTGAACAGTTCTACAAGATTATGATGCCGCTCATGGTGGTGGGTTTGCTGTTCCAAGTCTTTCTGCACATCTGGCGATACCTCGTGAGCAGGTAAGGAGGGAACACTATGGTATCGAGAGAGTCGTCAGGCGATAAGGAATATATCAGGAGGTTCAGTTTCTGCAGGGTCGTCGAGCATCTTGCACTCATTGTGCTCTTTGTCATTCTGGCGGTAACTGGGCTTTCCCAGAAGTTCCACTTCTTAGGTGTTTCACAGTCCCTTATCATCGCCATGGGAGGGATCGACGATGTGAGGTTTCTCCACCATGTCGTTGGCATACTTTTCATGGTGCTCACTGCACAGCATATCTTTGTAAATCTCGTGGGTATCGTTTTCCAGCAATGGGAGCCCTCTATGCTTATTACGTTCAAGGATGCCCATGATGCCCTGTATAATGTCAGATATTACTTGGGCCTCGTCGGCCAGCCGGCGATGTGTGGTAGATATAACTACAAGGAAAAATTCATCTATTGGCTCATACTCTTAGGAGGCATCCAGCAGATCATCACAGGGTTTATCCTTTGGTTCCCTGTTGCTGCGACAAAATACCTTCCAGGCCAATTCATCCCGATTTCAAAGGCCATACACACGAACGAGGCAATGCTGATTTTCCTCATAATAGCTGTCTGGCACATCTACGATTCCATGTTCAGCCCTGAAGTATTTCCTCTCAACACGAGCATATTTACAGGATATATTGAAAAAAAACGAATGCAGCAGGAGCATCCCTTGGAGCTGGCACAACTCATAGAGGCAGGGGAAGAAGAGTTGTCGGATTGACAGAAGAGATTCGTTATTGTTATTTTTATGATGAATGCAGAAAAAAATTCTCATCGCTATAATCCTTAACGTTATTGTAATATCGGCTACGCTTGGAATAATAAGCTACTTCGCAGTCAATGAAAGCATTAACCGATCTCTGCAGGACAGGCTCACACTCGCCAGGATCATCTCGAACTATGTCGAAGTCTTTCTGAATAGAAATCTCAACAGGCTCTACGACGTCTCTCTCTCAGGGAAGATTAACCTGGAAGACGATGATTGGCAGCCTGAGAAAAGGATGCTCGAAACCGCCTATAATTATTCGCTTTTTACTGAAGGCGTATTCCTTCTTGATAAACATGGCAATGAACTGTTGACCTATCCTCCGCACGTCGAGTATTTCTCGAATCTCACTTATATCAATTACGTAAATCAGGTTCTCCAGTATGGGAAATCGGTAATCTCTAACATATACACAATCGAACCGATCAAAAAAAAGGTGATATTCATAATGGTGCCGCTTAAGGACAGCGAAGGCATGATCACCGGTATTGTGGGCGGAACTCTTGGCCCAACAGAACATTTTCTTAATCAGCTCCTACAGAGCGGCAAGATTGAAAATAACAGTTATATAGAGATCATTGACTCGAATGAAATTGTAGTCGCTTCGGATAATCCTTCGCGCATATTTCAGCACCACAAACATGATTCTATTCTAAGTAAGATGATCATTGAAGGCAAGGCTGGAATTCTGGAATGCAGACATGGTTTTTCCTCTCCTGATTCTGCAAAGAAACCGATTGACCGTCTTGCATTCGTTCCTTTAAGTGCGGCTCCATGGGGGGTTATTGTGGGACAGTCGGAGAAGGAAGTTTTTGAAACCTCGATGAAACTGAAGAGATGGTTTCTATCTTTTGCAATTATATTTGTAGCGTCATCAACAGTGTTTGCTGTAGGCTTAAGCAGAAATATTGTAAAGCCAATAAAGTCACTAATTGCGGCCACAAACAGAATAGCAGAGGGAGACCTGTCAAAAGCCGTGGGCAATTTTGGAAGCGATGAGACTCTCATGCTCAGCAGAAGTTTCGATGACATGAGATTGAGGCTGGCAGAATCCCGCGATAGCATCCAGAGACACAACTTAGAGCTGGAACAGCGGGTTGCCCAAAGGACAAAGGAACTTGAAGAAAACAGAAAAAAACTTGCAGACCTTCTTATGGAGGTGATGAGCGCCCAGGAAGAGGAGCGAAAGAGAATAGCAAGGGAACTGCATGATGACACGAGTCAGTCTTTGAATGCAATGCTCATGTCTCTCGATGCCCTGAGCATGTCACTTGACGGGAATGATATGCTCAAGCACCGGCTTGGGCAACTAAGGGAACATTCAATGCTGACGCTGCATGGGGTACACCAGATGATAAAAGACTTGAGGCCTCCTGTGCTTGATGACCTTGGGCTTGAGTCTGCAATAAGATGGTGCCTCGAAAGGCATCTTGGCGAAAAGGGAATCCAGTTTTATTTCAAAACCACCGGAAAGTGTAAGGAGATACAGACCTGTAGCGGTGCTGTTCTCAGCTGTGCAAAGATTGAGCTTATGTTATTCAGGGTGATACAGGAAGCCATAATTAATGTGTCAAAACATGCCAATGCAGAGAATGTGCTTGTATCCCTTGCATTTCATGATTCATCCCTTGAGATAACAATAGAGGATGATGGAGAAGGATTTGATATTCAAAAGGTCTTTGCTTCTTTCAAAACAGGCAAAAACAGAGGGTTTGGGCTTCTCGGCATGAAGGAACGCATAGCTCTCGTAGGAGGCAGATTAAGAATATGTTCAAGACCTCAAGAGGGAACGATGATAAGCGCCTGTATACCTCTTTAATTTTTAGGTAAGTATGTCCAAGACAAAGATACTCATAGTTGATGACCATGCACTTGTGAGAGAAGGGATAACCGCCATTCTGAGGTTCTACGATGATGTCGAGATACTGGGCGAGGCCTCAGACGGGAAAGAGGCAATTGACAAGGCAAGCAAACTTAATCCTGATGTCATTCTTATGGACATAGCAATGCCTGGCCTCGGGGGTCTTGAGGCAACTTTTGAGATTAAAAAAAAGAACCCTGAAATAAAGATACTTATATTGAGCCAGTATGATGACAAGGAGTATATAAGCAGATTTCTGAAAGCAGGTGTTTCCGGTTATATACTCAAGAAGGCGGTAGGGACAGAATTAATAAATGCCATAAGGGCAGTTGCACGAGGTGAGTCATATCTTCACTCTGCAATTGCATCCAGCGTAATAGACGGTTATATTGGGAGAAAGACCATCGCTGTTGAAGACCCATACGAAAAGCTCACGGATAGGGAGAAACAGATACTGAAACTCATTGCTGAGGGACACACTCACAAGGAAATAGCCGACATATTGGGGATAAGCGCTAAGACAGCAATCGCCCATCAGACAAATATCTCTGAAAAGCTCGATATACACGCGCGGGCAGGCCTTATAAAATTTGCAATCACAAAAGGGATAATCAAACTATAGAGCAGGACTTCATTTTTCGAAGAGTCCGCTCAGGATGTTAGTCCTCTCCTCTATTTGGTTTGCAACGACCTCCTGATCTGTCCTCAGCTTGCAGAGTTCATCCGCAATATTGAGAGCAGCAAGTATGGATGCCTTTAATGGCGTGATATTCGGAGAATTGATATAAACCTCTTTTATCTTTGAATCGACAAGAGCAGCAACCTTCTGTATATAGTCCTCCGGAGCATCACCCTTTACAGTGTATTTCTGTCCAAGTATGTACACATCTACACTACCCATTTATATAACCTCTAATGAATCGAGTTCGCTCAAAAGTCCCTCCACTTGGTTCTTGATAGCTGTTTTTTCTGTACGGAGCTTTTCTATCTCCTGTTCTTTGACATCAAGTTTTTCTTCCAGTTCCTTTAACTTGCCTTCAAGAACAGTTTTTTCTTCTTTTAGCGCCTTTACCTTGTCTATAGCGCCTGCTATGTTGTTCTCAAGATTTTTAAGTCTGTCCAAGGCAGCAACCTCCTTTTTACTACTGCTCTTCTGTGGTGACTCCTTATTGTTTTGGGGAGGCACATGGTGATTATCGTCAAAAAGGGTCTTGATCTTGCCCATGATCATTAAAGATAACAGATGTAACAATCTGTCTTCAAGTGAATGTTTTCTCCATTATAGCATCTTGGGAATTCCTTTTTCCCCTGAAGAGCGATAATATTCAAAATAAGTGGTAATAACCCTTTTTGTGAAGTTTCTTGTTTCTTCATACGGTATATCCTCTATAAACTCATCATATGACCTGTAATTGCCTGTTTTAAGCCATTTCCTTACGATGTCCTCACCTGCATTATATGATGCAATGGCTGCAGGTATGGAATTAAACTCTTTTATAAGCGTGTTTATATAATATGATCCGAGAGCTATATTTACCTGTACATCGTACAACTGTTCCTGCGATTTTATTCCGAGATTAATCCTTCTGTCTATTGCATAAGCTGTCTGGGGCATCAGCTGCATGAGTCCGAGTGCGCCTACATGTGAGCGCGCTTCAGAGTCAAAATGGCTTTCCTCTCTCATAACAGAGAGTACTATGAGGGGATCAACCCCGTATTTTTCAGAGACCTTGCTGACAACAGGCCAGTGGGCAAGCGGATACAGAATGCCATGTGCAGGCTCTCTGTAAGGCAGTCTTGCTGCAAGGTTAAGTGCAAGTTTGTACTCACCGGCTTCCTGCAGCCTTACAGATATGGACATGACCTCATAAGGAGCAGTTGCTTTTTTGGCTATCGCAGACAATTCTGCTGCTGCCTCTTTTTTCATGCCAAGTTCCATGAGAAGATCAATCCGTTCAGATCTGAATGGTTTAAGCTCTGGAGATTTGGAGTCTTGGAGATCGGAAGCCTTTAAACTCTCTGATATTTTAGTATCAGATCCTTCCTGGTCTAAAGATGATTTCTGAGCGCTGAATTCTGACTTCTCGCCTTGGTCCGCGCTCGGGAGGATTCCCGCCTCGGGCGGGTCGCCGAGGAGACGCCGAGGAGAACGAGTCGCCAAAGGAGACTGATTGCTGTATTTTATCTGTACAAGCACGGCGTAAAAGTCCTGCTGTTTTTCGAGAAACTGCTTATAGATGTTGTCAGAGGCTTTCCCAAGTTTTTCGAGTGACTGCGCCTTCCAGTAGAGATATTTTGAACCGCTGTATGTGTTACTCAATTCTGTAAAGGCGCTTAGCGCCTTCTGGTAATCGCCGGTGAGATAATAAGTCCAGCCTATTTCCCATAGTGTATACTCGGTTTCAGAAGGATATTTTGCCTTTACATCATTATATATGCTCAATGCCTCATCGATTTCTCCGTTCCTCCTCTTGTCAGATGCGATGAGTGTTAGGAACGAGCCTGTCCGACTGTCTCCCATCGAAGCCAGTTTTTTTACAGCGGTATCGAGTTCAGTCTTGTCCCCTGCCCTGTAAAGCGCTCTTGCCCTTGCATAAAGGTCTCCTGCCTTTTCATATATCTCTGCTGACTCCCTATATTTCTTTTGCTTGAAAAGAGAAAGCCCAAGTTTTTTGAGAATCTCACGCCTGTGCTTCACATCGTCTCTCAGAAGCGCCTTCCTGAGCAATGACTCTGCTGTCGGGTATCCCATTGTATCTATAAGGTTTGATGCCTTTTCTATAATATCCTGCAGGGTAATATCAGAAGGGGACAATTCATTTATTGCCAGTTTTGAAAATCTATTCTCGCTGTTAATATAGATGTTCCTGTATATTTGCTTTGCCTTCTCTGCCATCCCCTGCTTAGCGAGTAATTGAGCATAGAGAAACTTGATTTCATAATCCTCAGGATAATCCTTGACATAGGATTCAAATGCATGGAGCTTCGTGCGTGAGGCCTCTGCATCATCAGAATCACCTGTCGCAGGGATGTTATTTTTTGAACCAATAATGTTTTTGAGTTCCAGATTTCTTGCGTTTTTCCTCAGCAGCGAATCAGGATAATGTTTGAGCAATTCTTTTATGGTAGAGTTTGATTCATCGAAATTGCCAAGCTCTCTGTGCGCCGTTGACAGCCATAAAAGTATATAATCTCCAATAACAGGCAATTTTTTATAAGCTTCCTTGAGGTGTTCAGATGCAACCGCGTATCTGCCTGAATCAAATTCATTCTTGGCGCTAATCAAGATAGTTCTTGCATTTGTTTCATCTGCATGAACATGCGCTGTAAAGCAGAAAAACATAACAATACACAGGATAATTCTCTTCATGAAATATGATAACCGAACAGGAGTATTTTGAGCAATGAATGATAGTTGTGAGCATAGAATATTTTACGGGTATATGGTATATTTTCATTATGATTAGAGACCTCAGGCTTCATGGGAACGTCGGACCTGTTGAGTTTTTTGCATTAGTAGGTGGAGCCAGCGTCGAGAGCACATATTTCTATGAAGAGACAGCATCCTCAATAAGATTCTTTTCGAAAGGGAACGAATTCACCATTACAAAAGAGGGCATTCATTATAAAGGCACGGGCGGCAGCTTCTGTGAGTACATGTTTGGAGTTGAAAAGCCCCTGAAGGACATGATAAAGGGAAAAATCTCAAACAGACTGATAATGTTCGGTGCCTTTCTCAATGAAAAAGAGAAAATCGTATTCACAAATGATACAGAAGGAAGCGAATCATACTACAGACTTTTCCTGCAGGGTAACGCCGTAAAAAACTACTGTTTCTTTGTTTCTTCAGAGCTAAGAGGAGAACATAAGAAAAGACAGCAGCAGATACTCGGTTCTGTTGGAAAATTTCTAAAGAGAACGGATTTCGTAAGTAAAGACAATGATACAGAGCTTATAAATAATTTCATAAGCGAATTAAACGAGCAGAAATCAACTGTGTTCATATTCAAGATAATACATAGAGCGAATGAGGAATTTTACAGAGCATTCGAGGGATTCTATGCTCATGAGAGAAAACTGACCTCTCAGGAAGATCTTTTTCTTGAAGACATAGTTGCGAAATATATGATAGACAGCTATCAGCGGGAGAGGATGAAGATCGATGTAATGTACAAGCATCCGGAAAACAGGCGCGTTGTTGATGAATACAGGGATATACTTCTGAACGCCATTTCCAAAGAGAGCCTTGAGCATTCAGATGCCGCAAGGCTGAGGAGGCTCAAAACACTGGGCATAAGGAACAACATACCGAGCATCCTCTTTGATACTCTTGATGATCTTCTGCTCAGGGGGAAGAAATTACAGGAGGTAAAAGAACCGGAATATCTGAAGGAGGCAAGGTCTATACTCGAAAACCTGTTTTTCAAAGACCCTTCCCTGAAAAAACATATAATAAACGAAGATATAGTAAGGCTGATCAAGGCAAAACACAGGGCACATTCTCAGAGCGATATGGGTTTCGAACAACTTCTTCTTGATACCGGCAGGGCATGTGATGAGATAGCCAGAGAGACAAATGATTTCAGTATCTTCGAAGAGTTCAGCTCCATAGTTACATATTTTGATAGATATAATAACGTCCAGACAGTGCTGAGCCAGATGGCTTTTATGGAAAATGTTGATTTTTCAGAAGACTCCCTCAGAAGCCTCATAGGCAATAAAAATGAATTTGACAAACTCGACACCGAATTCTTTGGTGAAATATTCATAAAAGATCTTCTTAATAACAAATATATAACAGCATTTGGCAGGAGAAAGATCAATGCCATATCAAAGGGGATTGCCAAGATATACGAAGGAGATTCATCCCTGAGGGATGTGGTAACTGAACTGAAGATAATCAGGGATGAGGAGAGGCTTTATTATCATGTGCATGGCGTGCTGAAAGAAAGGATGCGCAGTTTTTATCCGAGATTAAACACAAAAGAGGGAAAGGCTGAGATCAAAAAAGACATAGAACAAGAACTCATAGAGGAAGGCTTTGCGAGGAGGGTTCCCCAGAAACTTTTTGAAAAGGCGCTGATCGACCTCAAAAAAGAATCTTTTTATCTCAACCATCTCCTGCCGGTAATCATAGATAAGAAAGATACCAATCTTCGAGAAGACTTCCTTAAGAACAGCGGTCTTGACAGGTTTTATATCGAGACCATAGAGAAAGAATACCTTGAAAGCAAAGGCTTTGATTTCGGCGTTATCGAACAGATAAGGGAAAGCAAAGAACTTTCAAGTATCGTTAACTAAAAGAGACAGCAATGAAACTTAACAAAAATAGTTTAACACTGATAGGGAACACGCCTCTCGTAAGGATTAACCAGTTCTGTTCAGATGAGGATGCCGAGATATGGGCAAAACTTGAAGGATGCAATATCGGCGGCTCTGTCAAAGACAGAATCGCCCTTTCGATGATAGAAACAGCGGAGAAAGATGGAAGGCTTAAACCCGGCGGAACGATCATAGAGCCAACGAGCGGCAATACCGGAATAGGGCTTGCAATAGTGGCAGCGGTGAAGGGGTACAGATTAGTACTTACGATGCCTGAAACAATGTCTATGGAGAGGCGGCAGCTTTTGAAGGCTTATGGTGCGGAACTTGTTTTGACAGAAGGCAAGAAGGGAATGATGGGCGCTATTGAGAAGGCAGAGGAGATTTACAAGGGGGAAACAGATTATTTCATGCCCCAGCAGTTTGAGAATCCTGCAAATCCTGAGATACACAAAAAGACGACTGTTGTTGAGATTCTTGAAGACCTTGGCACAGTGCCTGATGGCTTTGTTGCAGGTGTTGGCACAGGAGGGACAATCACTGGCGTTGGTGAGGCCTTAAGAAGCAAAAGGCCTGATGTATGGATAGCAGCAGTAGAGCCTGCTGCATCGCCAGTGCTTTCAGGCGGAAATCCAGGACCGCATAAGATTGCCGGAATAGGAGCAGGCTTTTATCCTGGTGTCTTAAATACGAAGATATACAATGAAGTCATTCAAGTGACAGATACTGATGCTGCGGATACTGCAAAACAGTTGGCTTTAAAAGAGGGATTGCTCTGTGGAATATCTTCAGGCGCTGCAATGTGGGCAGCAATAAAGGTTGCGAAGAAACTCGGCAAGAGTAAAAGAGTTGTTGTGATATTGCCTGACAGGGGAGAGCGCTATTTGAGCACAGGGTTGTTTGCTCAAGAGACACCATAAACAGCGGAGGTTGGAGATTTCTCGTGACTGAACCTGCTATTTCCCATAAAATCTCACCAAAAAACGCATGCGACATAAAAAATAATGTTAGCACTCAAACGGAATAAAATATGAAAAAGATAAATTATACATTTTTAATACTACTACTTCTCTGCATTTTTGTTATTGGTTGCGGTGGCTATCATTCAAAAAGTTACAGTGGCCCAGAACTGGATAAATCAGAAATATCTATAATCACGACAGATGATCAATTCGTAACTATTGCTGGTGTTGATGGGAAAAAGATTGATAGGTCAAATTCATCAAACTTCTTTAACGCTTTAATGTGGGGTGGCCGATTTCCTAGAACGATATCTGTGAAACCTGGCTGTCATTCAATATGGCCATGTTATCAAAATCCATATGAAGAAGTTTGTGCGGAAGGTTGGATTGATATAGAAACCGAACATGGAGAATCGTATATTATTAAACATGAGCGCACCAAAGAAGCGAATAGCAAAAAGATCAAATTTTGGATTGAAAAACAAGAAGAATCGGATAAAACCCGGCATCAAAAACTTTTGGGTTTATAAAAATAAGGGGCTTAATGGGGTCAGGCTTGAATTAATGAATATAGCCATAGTATAATTCGTCATAGCAAGACCTCCTCGCATGCAATTTCCAAACGCCTTTTACCATGTAATCGTCAGAGGCAATCAGCAACAAACTCTTTTTTCAGGCGACACTGACAGAATGGTTTACCTTGAACTTTTAAACCGCTACAAAAAGAAGTGCGGCTTCATTCTTTATGCATATGTCCTGATGAACAATAAGACAGGGAATCAATGAAAAAATTAATGAAAAGTTTATATTCACTAATTCAAGCCTGACCCCCTTTTTTTCCTTTACTTTCTTTGAGTTTTGGCGTTATCACAAATACTCCAAATTATCACTCTCCAGAATTAATCGAACACTTAATCGCATCAAATGCAAGCAGAATGCGTTTTTCCTTTTCTATTCTATTCGGAGAGAGTTCCTTAAGCTCAACCTGTTCCATCAGCATCAAAAGCTCTTCTCGTGAAGGAATCTTTTCAATTCCCTCTCTTATCACCTTGCCTGTAAGTGTATCAAGAACTTCTGCATGATTGCCGTCTGTCACAATAGCAAAAGGTATCTGATAGGAATCAATCAGCCTTGCGCAAGCGATCACCTGCCTCTCCCTCGATGCAAGCGCTCCAACAAAGCATTTAATGAGCATAAGCCTTCTGTTGTTTAGTTTTATTATGAAGTCCGCGCATGACATCGCCTTCTCATCCCCCACAACAAGCTCAAATTTGGCATTCTTTTCAACTTCATCAGACAAATAGCCTTTGTTGTTGAGAAGAAATTTTTCAATGCCCTCTTTTATTATTGAAAGCTCAGATTCAGCAGCCTCAAACTCCTTCTGTATGAGCGATTCAATCGCCTTTCCCCTATTGTCAAAGCCCTCTGGCAGTTTAATTTCCATTACAAATAATTTTTACTCTTTCATAGAGAGGATACAGTATTTGAGCGGCATTATTTTGCCGATATTCAGACGACACCTATTTAAATAATCAAGAGGCAAAATACCTCGGAGGTCGCCAGAGGCGACCGAGAATGAGCGAAAATGCTGTATCCTCTCTATGCTATCTTGATACATCAGCAATCCTTTTTGCCTTTTCAAATAACCCATCCATCTTTTTCGTGCTCTCAGCAATTTCTTGCAATATCTTATGCAGCTCTTTGTTCCCTGATGCGCTTGCCTTTTCCGCCCACTCAAGATATGTCTTTGCATGCTCTTCATTATGCTCTGCCCAGTGTTCAAGAAGTTTCCTGAGCTTCTCAATTTCTGTCATCTGAAAAATTACCTCCTCTCCGGTTTTTTTCTCTATTGTGCCCGTGTCTTTGATTTCATTTAATGCCACATGCTCGTGATCATGCATGCCAAAATGACTATGCTCATGCATATACCAGCTATGTCTGTGAATATGTCTGTGAATAAGGTTTGCCTTCAAGAGCGAGTCTGTATCATCTATTACATCCCAAGGCTTGCCTTCGAGGAGAATCCTGTGATTTTCGCCTATAACGATTGTCCGGTTAGAGATATCCTCGATAATTCCAAGGTCATGTGTCGCTGTGATTATGGTCTTTCCTGACGTTCTGAGTTCATTTATCAGATCAACAAATTCTACCTGGCTTTTTGGATCAAGACCTGATGTCGGTTCATCAAGGAGAATTATATCAGGGTTGATGCTCAGACACGTGCCAAGTGCTACCTTTTTCATCTCGCCTCCGCTTAAATCCCATGGTCCTCTGTTGCACAGGTGTTCTATACTGAGGAGTTTCAGAATGTCTTCTGCCCTTTTTTGTATTTCATCATTGTCAAGTCCGAGTTGCAAGGGGCCAAAACACAATTCATCCCAGACACTGAGTAAAAACAACTGCGCATGAGGGTTCTGAAACAGCAGGGATATTCTGCTTCTTATTTCAGGCGTGAGTCCGTTATTCGTATCGCTTCCGAATATCTTTATGTTTCCGCTTTCAGGTTTCAGGAGACCATTCAGGAGATAGAGTAAAGTAGATTTGCCAGAGCCATTCGTGCCTATTATTGTCAGGCTTTCACCTTTTTGGACAGTGAAAGATACTCCATCAAGAGCCTGCTTTCCTCCCTTATATGAGTACGATATGTTTTTTACGTCTAAAATTTCCAAAGCATTACTCCAGAAAATATAATAGAAAATAATATCCATATCCTGTCGTATCCTGAAACCTTGAACTTTGAATCTTGAACCTTAAATCTTTCATTTGTATATCCCCGCGATTCCATTGCCTGCTCGAGCTCTTTGCTCAGCTTAAGGCTTATTGAGAACAGAAGGCTCATCCTTGATGCAGCCCAACCCTGTCCGGCTCGGGTATTTTTGTAAAATACAGGCGAGATATTTCTTGATTTGAACCCCATTATAAACTCCTCGACCTTTCTAATAAGAAAAAAAATGTATCTGTAGCTAATAGACACGATTAAACTAAGTGCCGCAGGCATAAAATAAGACGCAGCCTTAATAAACCTGTTGGGTGGTGTTGTAAATGTCATAAGAAAAACAAAAGAAACGGATGCAGTTACCCTTATCAGCAAAGATAAAACGCTTAAAACTCCCTCATGTGTGATGAATATTTCCTGCGGGATAATCAATCTGCCTATGCTATATTGATCTTTAAGTGCACAAATTTTTATTAAGGGTTTGCCATTTACAATGATATTTAAGGTTGCAGGCATTGAGATAAAGAGCGTGAATATAAAAACAGGCAGAAGTCTTTTTATGAATAGATAAAGCGGTATTCTTGAAAATAAAGCCAGTGCCAAGGAGACAACGAGAAATATTGCAATGCTGTTAATGCCTTTCTGGAGGCTTAGGATAACGATGAAGATTAATATTGTAAAGATCTTTGTCCTCGGCTCAATTTTCTGAAAAAAGCCGTTTTTTGATGAGACCATGTCATTAAACATAGTATCCTCAGTAAAAGAGACTATCTGTTGTAGAGTTTTATCGAGGAATCTCTCTTTTGTCTTTTTTACTGACAACTGATGACTGACAACTGATGACTGTTTTTTGAGCCACTCAGGTATTGCCATTTTTCCTCGCAAGAATTTTTCCGATTAAGATTGATACGCCTACAACCAGCAAAACACCTATTATCCCGGATATGATATATCCTATGTACGACTTAATCCCGGAATCCCATTCTGAAAAAGAATAATCAGGTATCGGTGATTTCCAGATATCAGAGAATTTTTTAATGCCTTTAGGAATATAGCCAACAATTTTCTCAATCTCTTCTGCGCTCCATTCTCCCCATGCACTGCCTGCCTTGAAAACCTTTGGAAGAATCAGGCCTAAAGGTGATAAAAGTATTAATAGCCCAATACCTATCCAGAGTTTTTTTAATCTTGAACCCTTCATTTAATTAACTCAGGATGTGACTTTCGCAAATAGATTAATACAAGTATAGTAATCACTGCTTCCAAAACTCCGAACAGCAGTACATGTTCAATCATAATAGCAGGGATTGTAATCGTTAGTGGAAATGGGCTGTACATTGGTCTGCCATCTGTCCCGGAATGTAAAATGGTCTGAATCCCAAGTTCAAATGCAGTGAGAAAAGCAGCGAGATTTATGCCTATATATGCTCCAGCCCCAGCTCCAATTATCCGCCTCTTAGATGTAATACCTGATTTTCCTGCGACAAGCTTATAGATAAGATAACCAACCAATGCTTCTGCAAATGCCATATTAAAACAATTTGCACCTATGGCTGTTATGCCTCCGTCGCCAAATATCAATGCCTGAATAATAAGTGCAATGGATACAGCAAGAACTGCTGCCCATGGCCCGATTAAGATTGAGATAAGGACAACACCTGTTGCATGTCCTGTCGTACCTCCCGGTATCGGCACATTGAACATCATGATAACAAAGCTGAAGGCTGCACTGAGGGCAAGGAGTGGAATTTGGGATGCTTTTAGCACTTTCTGGACCCTCTTTGACGCAAAGATCCAGATAGGAACTATGGCTGCCCATAGTCCGCCGTACGTGTAAGGTCCCAAATACCCATCAGGGATATGCATTAAAACCTCAATGTAATTCCTGATACAAAATTTTTTCTCTCATTCCTATGCTCCTGTTTTAAAAATAAAAAAGCCAAGAAGGCTTATAAGATCTGCTGACCTTTGAATATGCCTTCATGGCTTTGAATTTCTGGAAAAAAATAACATTAAAAGGTTGTATTTGTCAAGAAACAACAGCCTGTTGAAAAACTCTAACAAAAAATATTCATAAAGTACTTCTAGTCGGATTTCACATATATGAAGATTCCATAAAGGAAGCAAAAGAACTCAACAAGACCAAAGAGTACCGGCTCTCACAGAGAATGAGGAAGCGGATAGAGGAGCTATTTGGAGAGGCAAAGGAATTTATGGGGATGAGACAGGCGAAGTTCCGAACATTGAAGTTTGTAAAAGAACAGGTATTGATGACAGCTACAGTTCAGAATATAAAGAGGATGGTAAAACTTCTGATCGGAATAAGGCCGAAAGTGGTTGCATTGGCAATGGAAAAGAAGGATGAAAAATCTTTCATAGGCAAATTCTCAAAGATATTCTACTTTTTATTCCCGAGTTTTGATCGAAATCGATTTTTATATAAAGACTTGTTTGCAGGAATTTAGTTTTTCAACAGGCTGACAAGACCTGACACTAAGTTCAGTTCTCCTGCGAGGGTGGTAAAACACAGCCCGTGTTCCGTTTATGTAATTAAGTAGCCTGTTTTATATAGAGTTGTAGCTATTTGGTATAAAGGGCAAGAGATTCAGCCTCTTACCCTTTATTTTTGTAACTAATAAGCGGCTAACACAGAAACAACAGGGCACTGAAGTTCATTGTCAATCATATCTT
>JACQXE010000063.1 GCA_016208915.1 Nitrospirota bacterium
AAGGTTTTCTCTTTATTGTTACCCCTTTGTGTTATGTGGTGGGAGTATCCCTCAGCACATACTCTTGCAATCCTCGGCATGGTATTATGCTATCTGAAGTATCCCAATTTGTCAATAAATATGGGAAGTGTCCCTATGTTTCTTTTGTTAAAACGATTTGACCGTTTGTGGAGAGTTCATTTTTTTATTGATCGCAAAGAGAAAGAAAGGATAAGGAATTGGAGAGATCTTCTTATCACTGCGATCGATAAACTGGTTTTAGATCGGATCGGTGATGGAGAAAATAAGGACGATATCGTTAAACGCCTTGCCTCAAATATGACAACAACCCAAGAGTCGCCTTGGCATGGTTGTACCGTAATAGACGATGTAGCTTTGGCAGCATATCAAAAGCAGGGGCGGGGAGTATACCCCTTTGGGGCCAGAAGTATCCGTAATTATATTAAAGATAAAACTGATGCACCCGAAACTTAGATCGACTTATAGGACTTTTTTACAGGAGGTCGCTCGAAAACTTATTCCGTGTTCTCCACATTTTGATATAGAGGTTTTATGCAATAAACTTGGTGCCAAGATAGTTAAGGTATCGAGAGAGGATTATAGGAGTGCAACTCTTATTAACACACAGCAAGGCTATGAAATACTTATACCGCAAGAGCATAATAAAAAACAACTATCACCTTTTCAAAGATTCTTGATTGCACATGAGTTGGGCCATCTTCTATTAGAACGGGAGTATTCTACTGGGCCAATATCCCAGAGTGATTACTGGCAATATGAGGTGCTATGCGATTACTTTGCCAGATTAATATTATTACCTGAAGATTATATTGAATCTAAAATAAGAACAACACCGTCTAGCCCGAAAGATCGCTTGGGCTTGTCAAGCTATATAGCCCGAGATGCACAAGTTCCTTGGCCTGCAGTTGCTCACCGAATAGTAGAGTGCGATTCAAAGTATGCTTTATTCAGAATCATGATAAAACCTTCATCTGATCGCATAAAATTTTTGTTGAATGTCTCCACATTAAAAGATAAAGAATTTCAGAAGAGTATATTTTATAATGATGACAACGAACTTGGTCGGCTACTTTGCCGTCTGAAGAATAATTCCTTTCTGCCACTTCATAAATCGGTTCTCGATCATCCAAGCGTAATTAAGAAATTTCCTATATTTCAAAAAGCCATTCAGGGAGGCGCTATTCGATTAAAGGACGATGAGATTCGTCTAATTGTGCAGTTTTCGTAGATTAAAGCTTTTTCCCTCCTCGCCTCCTTTTCTTCACCCAGCACATTGCACTCGGTAAACTTCGGAACTGTGTCCTCTCTTCCTTCCGTCAGCATCAGCCTAAATTTTCTGCCCGAATGCAGGTAGGCACGCTCCTTTCCCCACGCTTTGTATATTACCACTAATAAAATATCATAGATAATATACTATAACTATATTAACATTGACATATACCTAATAATAAATTATTATTAACCTATGCCAACAGTTATATTACAAGGGTTTCAGTGTTCACGATGCAATCATCAGTGGAGTCCGAGGAAAAAAGAAGTGGCAAAGGTATGCCCTAAATGCAAGAGTCCTTATTGGGATACACCGCGTAGAAAGACAGCCCAAAAGACACATAAACATAACAAAACATAATGATAGGATATGGGAGATAATCTTACATTCAGCAGGATTGACGATGCGTTTGTACAGATAGGCTATAGACGTGGCCTGATAAAAAAAGGCTATCAATATGCAGACCTGTTTTCACCAGGCGTTCCTGTACGCACCGTGGGTAGAGCTATTTTTGGACAGGAGCCATTGGATTACCGATCTGCCTGTTTTGGTGTTCAAATAGCAGAGCCTAATCGTCCTTCTGCCGCTCTTGTCAATCAATTAAAAGCTCTCGGCGCTCCACAAATATTTGTTTTGAACAATAGCTTCAGTGAACGATGGGTTATTACTGAACGTGAGCCTATCCTCCGGGCGAAATATAAAACTGTCAACTTACCAAACGTCATCACTCAGAATATCAACGAGTGGAATCCCAAAGCTATCATAAGAGCAAAGACAGGGTTTGCTAAACCGGCGCCGCAACAGATGGATTTTATTGACATCGGGCTGCTTCCAGCTTTGGAAAATCAAGCCGCAGAAAAAATTGATTACTTACTTAAAGCGATACTCCATGACACTGAAGGAGAGCTCAAAAAGCATAAGCTGCCTTTTGATTCAGCAATAATATTCAGAGTAGTTTTTAGCCTATTAGCTGCAAAACTACTTAAAGATCGTGATACCTTGAATTCGATCGTCATTGATTTTTCTTTACCACAAACTGCTCTTCAAGCTGTAAGCAACCATTATGGTCCATCATTACCCTTTGAAACTTCAAGAATTCCGGCTGCGACGTTAAAAACCATATCGCAGGAAATAGGCAGCAGCTTTTCCTTGCGCAATATATCAGTAGACACACTTACTTATATATACGAAAATACTTTTGTTTCGAAGGAGAGTCGTGAAAGCCTCGGCATTCACAGCACGCCATCATATGTTGCCGATTATGTCCTTTCCCAAATGCCAATTGGAGACTTGCTGATAAATCAGTGGCATACTACAGATCCTATGTCCGGACACGGCATTTTTCTTATCGCTACTATGCGGAAAATGCGGGATTTACTGCCGCAAAATTGGAGCGGGAGAGACCGCCATAATTTTTTTGTTAAACATTTACACGGGATTGAAATAGAGCCCTTTTCAGTTGAAGTAGCGCGTATGTGTCTTATGCTTGCAGATTTTCCTGAACCAAATGGCTGGGATTTAAAGCATCATGATGTATTTGCCGGCAGAACACTTGAGAATGCAGCAGCTAACACTATGATACTCGTAGGCAATCCACCGTTTGAGAATATTGAAGGCAGAATTCCCGATACACCAAAACCTGTTGAACTTTTAAGACGTGCCCTACCTGCCTTGCCGGATCAGGCTTTAATTGGTTTAGTTCTACCACGTTCTTTTGTTGATGGGTCTGACTATAAGAAAGAGCGCGAAACGATCCTAAATAGTTTTGAGTTAATTTCCCTAACCGGCCTGCCTGACCGTATCTTCTTGCATTCCGACATGGAAACAGCAATTATTGTCGCTCGAAAACATCAACCTCAACATAAGGGAAGCGTAGTGTATAGGGAAGTAAAGGATCATGAACGTAAAGTTTTCCGAAGCAGACATCAAGTTACATGGGAGGATAAAGTTCCACAGTCCTTTTTTGAAGATACTATGGACGGTCGTTTTATCGTTCCTTTACTGCGTGAAATTTGGGAACGTTTAGAATATTATCCAAAGTTAAATGACGTGGCTGATATTAGAATCGGTGTTCAATACGAACCAACTTTAGTAAGGGGGATGTTAAAAGAAATAATTCGCAGTAAACCATTTAGTGGATCGGCTCCTGCAATATCAATGATTACAAAAGGCTATATGCAATTTATTGCTAAAGATACTGTCTATATCTCAACAGATAAGAACCTTAGAAGAATACGGGCAAGAGGCGCATGGGATTTGAATTGGAAAAAACTTAAAGTCGTAATTCCTGCATCGAGAATGTCACGTGGTCCTTGGCGGTATGCAGCAGCTATTGATACTGAAGGACGTATAGTAAGCCGAGGATTTTATGCTGTTTGGCCAAAAACTGAAACAGTAAATGTTGAGGTATTGGCCGCATTACTCAATTCTCCAATTGCAGCGGCTTTTACTTATGCACACAGTTTTCAGAGGACAATTCCCAAGAGAGCATATCAAGATATTCCTATTCCTGAGATGCCTTCTGATTCGGTGCAGGTTATTTATTCTCTTGTTCACAGTTACGTGGAGGCATTGCATAGGAATAAGGCTGAAGCCAAAAACATATTGCTCCAGATTGACGCCGAGATTTTAAAGCTATATAGCCTCCCCCCCCGATTAGAAAAAAAACTTTTGGATATTTTCTGGGGGCAGCAGCGTCCTGTTCCCTTTGAGTTTACGGGATACATCCCCGTAGAGATTGATTCGTGGATACCATTACATATATACCTCTCTGAGCAATGCAGAGAATCAACACCTCGAAAAATCATGGAACGTATCCCCCTAATTCGTGATAAAGAATTCATAAATTATCTTAAAAATCTCGGAAGCGAAGATTAATGAAATTGCGCTATTATCTTCTCGATACAAATATCCTCGGACATCTTGCTGAATTAAAGTCTGGGGGCAATAGTCCGGAATGTAAGGCTTTAGAGAAACATTGGAATCACTTGCCGGAAGGCACTACAATCTTTTTATGTCCTATAACAGTTGGAGAAGTTGAAAGTGGTGTGCGGGTGGATTACTCAAACTCCGATAAACCAAAATTGGCCAAGGAAATGCTATCGGCATTTCGTTGTTTGGAGATAAATGCTAATTTGGCTCGTGATTATTACGCCGATCTGAGGGCAAGGCTTTTTAACCACTATGCCCCAAAAGATTCAGATAATAGAAAGAAAAGAAGAATGGATGAATGGAGGGAACCAACTTCACCAAGATCATTGCAGATAGAAGAAAACGACCTATGGATTGCAGCCGTAGCAATGGCTCATAATCTTGTACTGGTCACTCGTGACAAGATGGATGCGATAAAGAAGGTTGCTGGTTCAGATATAGTATTTGAAAATTGGCTGGAGTAATGGAAGCCCGACAACTTCAGATAATCCCCCTCGATAATATAGTGCAAAAGAGGATCGTTGAAATTGGACGCGAGATAATGAGCCTTGAAGCAATGGCAGGGCAGAGCAATAAAGACATTATGGATGCTTCTGTTAAAGGCGACGGTACAGCAATTACTAAACTGTCAAAGGCGCTCCACGCTTCACAAGCAAAGATAGATTCCCTCTTCTCTGAACTGGAACCTCTGCATATCGAACTTGAGGACAAGACCAAAGAGTTTGAAGAAAAGCTCAGCGGGATAGAGATGGCGTAGAAGCAGGGAAATTAAGAATTAGGGTAACAGTTCCGCACTTCTCGTAGCGTTAGCGGAGAGTCGCCGTGGCGACCAGACTTGCTGCTTGCGAACTTTGGCACTTTTGGACTATGAAACCTTTAAACTTTTGTGCCTTGGGACATCAAGATCAAATACCCTCGAACCTCAGCCGTAGCGACTATATTTCTCCTGCTTCTTTCAGGGCAAGGGCTACAATGTCATCATGAATACGATAGCCGCTGTCACGCATCTTATTGAGAGCAGCACCAACATTGTTCAGAATCCCCTTTCTTTTTGCTTCAACAAGAATACGCGCAGTGCCGATTACTTTGAGTCCAAAAATATCACGGGCAATCTTTCTCGCCTTACGTTCATCTATAAGAACATAATCAGCCTTAGCCTCACGGGCAAGCTGAATAACAGACGCCTCTCCTATATCCAGAATGTTCTGTAATAAAGGGTCCACCGTGGCGGACAAGGATTGAACTTTAATCCATGATGCTTTTTGATAGGAATGCAAACCATGACTTGAAGCGCCTCCCTCAATCATCTCTTTATGCACTGCTTCAGGGATGATGATTTGCTGAAATATTGTCTGAAGGATATCTAAGCGGTCAATGAGTGCGAGGGCGATAAGCGGGCCTGTGTTCGATACCAGATTGCCCTTCATTGCTCCATGTCCGAAAATTCGTCTTCAAGTTCCTCTTTATCCCACTGAACTGTTGCTGCACCGTAGCGCGGACAACTCAAAAGAAAGGCAACGCGTGGCATTCCCACTAAGGCAGCGGCCTGGCCTGATGTCAAACGCCCCATCTCATAGAGTTTTACAGCCAGGGCTATTTTTGCCTCCTGCTCAAAGGTCTCAGGGCTCAGATTGAGCGTGGCAAGCACTGCTTCGGGATATTTTATAGACAATGTCTTCATAGACGACCTCCTTTGCAACACTACATTATTAGCATAACACAAAATATTTTATCAATTAACATTTTTTGTTTTCTGACCCTCTGCGGACTATCGTACTTCTCGAAGTGTCAGCGCAGAGCCGCCCCCGCGCTCAGGCGGGTTCGCCGTGGAGAAGTGGCGACCAGACTTTTGAACTTTTGACTTTTGCACTGATTCCTTGAACCCTCGGACCCTGCCGTTCATTCTTCCCCTCTTGCTTGCTTGCGGACTACTGAACTAAAACAGACCTGACCCCGGAACCTCCCTGACTGAAAAAGAAAAACGGCTAATC
>JACQXE010000064.1 GCA_016208915.1 Nitrospirota bacterium
AGCATCTGTTCTTAAAATCCCCCTTTACCCCCCTTTTTCAAAGGGGGGATCAATGGGTGTACCTTTGCCAAAGGGGAACAATGTTTTATCCACTCTAATCCCAGAAGAACCCTTTTTTACTTGACATGACAGTCATTATGTTGTAAAACGTTAAACATACAATGGCTTATGAATTTTATTCAATAGCTTATTTATGCCGCAGCTTATGTACATCACATTTGAACCATAACTATTTAAAACTAAAAAAAGAAGGGGGGTAGAGAGTCCAAGGAGTTAAGGCTGGTAAAAATACTTAAACAGACAATAAAAGGGGGAAAAACATGAGAGTCGTAAGATTTTGGCTGTTCTTTTCTGTACTGGTAATCTCGGCTGCCTTTATCCTCACAGGCTGTAGTAACGGAGGCGGAGGTGTAAGCGCTGCTTCAAGCACAGGTTCAGCGCTTACAATAGCTGACAGGGTAAGTGTTGTGGATGCACAGTCATCGCCAGGCAAGATGTCAGCTTTGCTCAAAGAGCTCTATCTTACCACTTTTGATCTGCCGTCTACCTCACAGTATTTTACTGATGCACAGACGGTTTATGTTGAAGAGCGTTCTGCAGAGGCGTTTGATATTGTAAATGAGATAATGTGCATGACAGGACAGAGCAAATATGGTGCTATGGTCAATAAGGGTAATTATAAGGCGCAGATTGACATGAATCTATGCAGCAAGAACAGCGACAACGCATCAAGCGCCGGACAGAGTTCGCAAAACCAGTCATCAGGCTCAACAGCGCCTAACTATGAGAAATGGACGGTTAACTCTTCAAGGGCAGACAATAACTCGCCGCATATTGTTAAGGTCTGGATGCATGAAGAGGCTGATGAATATGAGCCTGCAAAAGTAATATACATAAAAATGACTATAACCGAAGCGGTGAGCTCTACAAACCCTTACGGCATATTTACAATGAACTTTGACGCCTATCCGGAAGCTGGCGGGGCAAGGATGTTCAGGGGATATCTGAAAACAGAAAGGGATACTGCTACAAACAAGGTATTGCTGAAGTTTGTTGTCAGCGGAGGTTTCAGCGGCTCTTCATTTGATGAAAAGATTGTGCTGGATAGGGCAGTGGATGGTTCAACTGGTTCAGGGACTACTTATATGTCTGATACGTGGGGTGGCGAAAGCAAGAAAGGATACTTTAATATTGCATTCAATAACAACTACTTCAGAAGATATAATGTCACTTCAAGCGATGACAAATGTTTCAGCAGGACTACTTTTGATTCAACTGTATGGAGATACGGCCTTTATAATTCTTCAGGAAACAGGGTAGAATTAAATTCAGGTTTCCCGATTAAAACAACAGGCAACGCATATGGCTGGATAGGATACTACGGCATGTGGTTCTCAGAAGGTGTGACTCCACCAGAAAATAATACTACAGTTTATAAGGTTGCATACAGCCAGAGCGGAGAGACGTTAACGCCATATACAGTCATTAAAAAAGGCGGCAAGCTTAAAAAACACACAAGACACACAACCACCCTGAGTAATATCAAAAATATTCCGCTGGATGGCTGGATGGAAGGAACTTATCCGAACCAGACAAGCTATCGTGTAAAGTGGGATTCAACTGCCCAGCAGTTTATCAAATTTGCACAGCAGAATACAACAACCTACATGTGGGAAAATATAACTGAAGCAGCAGTAGACCTAAGCACAATTCAGTTTGGAGAACTTAATTTCTGGTCACAGTCAATTGGCGGACAGGTGCGCGTAAAACTGAGTTGTACAGGCTGGGATAACACTACTAACAAACCAATATGCAGCGCTCCGAACAATTCCACTCAGATTATATACTTTACAGAGACCCCGATTTTCCCGGGTGACACAGTGCCTTCAAGCCTCAGGTGCTATGAAAACTGTCCGATATACAATGCAACCACTGGCGTTACAAGCAGTGGATGGGGAGGAGATCCCACTAATCCCACTGCATATAACTATGCATTTAGTTCTGCTTCAACAAACATGATACTGAAAGACGGCAGCAATAGGGACATGATATTAACAACAGCATCTGGCAGCAATCAGTGGGGCTTCATGAGCGGCCCGATGTTTGATCCAAGCGGAAATACAACAGATTTAAATGGAAATACAATTACGATTACTCAAGCGCTTGATTGCAACTGGGATAATGATAACAACCCTGCGACAAATCCGGCTACATGCACATGGAATGCATGGAGTGCATTAAGCACATACTATACTTGGGAGACAGGTCCTAATCAGTGGAATCAGTTTACAGCGCTTGTAGATTCAGGCGGGACTCCCTTGACATTCAGTCCGCCCATGCAGGTCTCGTATACACATACGCAGACCGATGCCACGAAACCTGATTACAAATATAATGGAACAAAGTTCTATCTTGAGTACAGCGGGTTTGGAAATCTCTGGGGCATACCCGGCAAATGCGTAGCCTTTGACACAGGCGCTGAAGTTTCCTGCGGCCCTAATACCAGATGGATACCTGAATACTCAATTCTCGATGGTTCAGAGCTTACAAACTCTGCTGACGGCACAACCAAATATCTTGCAAAGGCTCTTGAGAAAGAACAGAGGATGAGTGTTGCTGCTGATGCGAATTGTACAGCCCTAACACTTACATCTTATACACTGCCGGATATATTGCTCTGGGAAGACCCTGCTATCGGTTCTGAGCCGACAGTCACAAATGCGCCTGCTGTAATAGGCGGAGTGCTTCAGTAAATTTATTAATGCTAAGAAGGCGGGGCAATGCCCCGCCTTCTTTTATGCTTATAAAAATGATAATATAGTGCCATGCGTTTTTTAATATCGTTCATTATAGTTCTGTTACTTAATGCTTCTTGTGCCGGTACAGCCAATACAGCTAAAAATATTGAAGATGGCGATAATGATATGCAGATAAGCATCTTTGATGGAAGCGCACTAAAGAATATCAAGGGCTCAAAGCACAAATTCGTTGCAGAACATAATATATCCTCAGATTATTATGGTGTTATCTTTATCACAAAGAAAGGTTTTTATCCCAAGGCGGTTTTATTTAAATCAACAGGCAGGCCTGTGGAGATGGATAAGCCAGATTTAAAAAGATTAAAGGAGACGAATGTGGGCATTCTTACAGGTGTTGTTTATAAGGCTGTGACAGGAGGCAAGATAAGGGAACACAACGGCATTATTACAACATTTAAGGATGAACTTGTAACATTTATGAAAGACTTTTTCCCGCATACTGCTGTGACTGATGAAAACGGGATATTTATGATTCTCCTTGATGCAGGTGAATATAATATAGTATTTGGCAGCAAAGAGACAGGAAAGATAACTATAGAGCCGGGCAAAACTGTAATAAAAAATATACAGAAAGGACTGAGGCTGATAGATTGATGAGAAAAATCTCTCTGGTTCTTTTCGCTATCTTTTTCATTGTAGTCTCGTATAGTAATTCATCTGCTAAAGAAGACAGCATTAAATTAATACAAAAGGCATATCATAATAGAGAAATTGATTATCAGACAGCGCTGAATTATAAGGTATATGCGCTTTTTAAGAATAAAAAAAATAAACTGCCGAAAGATTATCAGTCAGACGAACCAATCAAATCAGGAACACCAATAGTTTTTGAGGCTAAACAGAACAGCCATTTATTATTTAAAGACAATGAATTTATACTTTTCCGTCCTACTGACTCCGGCGACTCTGAATATTATGGCAGTGGCGTGACTGTATGGACATACAATAGCACAGGAGGACATTTCAAGATTCATTATACTGAAGACAATACAAACGGAGATGCAGTTTATGGCTCGGACGGCAATCAGGCTACAATCCCCCAGTATATAATTGACCTTGCCTTATATCTTGAAAATTCATGGGATCAGATTATTACAAGTATGGTCTATACACAGCCTCCGTCTGATGGAACTGCGGGTGGAGATGGCAGATTCGATGTCTATCTTATTGATATGAACGCTTACGGATATACTGACTATGATTCAAGTCCGTCAAATTGCTATATTGTTATTGAAAATGATTTTTCAGAGTCAGTGTTTCTGAGCAATCTGGATTCTAATCACAGGCAAGGCGCGCAAAAAGTAACTGTTGCGCATGAATTTTTTCATGCATCACAATTCCAATACACAACTAATATAACAGCAAACGGGTGGTGGATGGAGGCAACGGCAACATGGATGGAGGATGTAATATATCCAGCGGTAAAGGATTATCTCAATTATCTCGGTCAGAAATACGATGACTCGAATGACAATGGAAGCTGGGACAGTGGAGAAACATATTACCAAATTGATGGAGTAACTGTTGCAGGCACAACAGGGAGGTCCACATCAAGGTGGTTTGACCACCCTGAATATTCTCTGGATTCTACTACCGGCACTCATGAATATGGAGATATTATATGGGCAAAATATCTCTCTGAGACTTATGGCGATAGCGTAATAAAATCTATCTGGACAAGGATAGGGGGAAGCTCAACTGCCCTGACAGCAATCTCTGATGAACTCGTTTCAAAGGGAACAATTCTGAGCAGCACATTTGGTTCATTTGAGTCAGCAAATTATAAACGAACTTACACGGATGGGACTTATTATCCATTAATAAGACATTCAGCAACCTACACATCATACTCTCAAACCGTAACTGGCTCGCTTAATCACCTGTCATCCAATTTTTATGCCTTTAAAGCTGACGGAACAACATCAACTCTTACCCTTACATTCACAAATATGAATTCAGGAAATCTTGCAGTGAAACTTGTTCTGACCAAGACAGGAGGCGGGTATGATGAGCAGGATGTTTCATTAAACAGTTCTTCTGTGACAAGCCAGATATCGAATTTCGGCACGTCATCAACTTATTCAAAGGTAGTTGCAATCATTATGAATATTTCATCCTCTCAGGATAGTGTTGCTTTTTCCATACGAGCAGATAAATCAAGTTCTTCTTCAGGTGGTGGCGGAGGAGGAGGTGGTAGTGGATGTTTCATTGCCACAGCAGCATATGGAAGCTATCTTGCCCCAGAGGTTCAGATACTGAGAAGATTCAGGGACAGATGGCTGATGAATAGTTTCAAGTTTCAAGTTTCTCTCCTCGGCTCTCCTCGGCGAGTCCGCCTGAGTGCGGACGAGTCGCCAGAGGCGACAAGTTTCAAGTTAGAAATACCAAATGTAATCGGCAGGGCATTTGTCGGACTATATTACAAGTTCTCGCCACCTGTTGCAGGATACATTAAAAGACATGATGTGTTGAGAACTACAACCAGGTTTGCACTTACACCTGTGGTCTATGCCCTGAAATATCCTCAGATATTTTTATTAGTTATGTTAACCTGTACCATAATGCTTTACAGGAAAAAAAGATTCAGGCAATAAATTCCTTCAAGGCATTTTTATATTTCACAGGCTTAAACCCAAAATTTTTCTTATCAATCTATCAGCCTCAGTCCTCTCCGAATATTTTTTATGGATGTTCTGCCTGCTTCTATAGTCACCTTTTCTATTTCTCTGCCGCTCATCATTATACTGTACTCGCCTGCGCTGAGGTGAACCTTAAATATTCCATTTTCGTCAGTTACGACAGTGTATGGGAAAAAATCCTTCAAAAACGTTACAGGCTCATTTGTAAAAACTTGAACTATACCATTGTGCTCTTTTATTTTACCGCCAGTGGCTGATTTATAAAGAACGCCTGTTAAAACGCCTTTTGTCTCATCTTTAATTTTCTGCAAAGGCATCACCTTCATTTCTGCCGGCTTTTCTTCAGCCTTAAACAAGAATGCCTCGGGATAAAAACCCTTTTTTGTTAAAAATACGACGCCATAGTAACCTGATGATAAATCATGTGCTAATCTGAATCTGCCGTCTGATATCCTGACAGGTTTAAGCAAACTCCCGTCAAAAAAGCTTACCTCAATATCATTAGAAACCTTGCCTTCGATATACAGGGAATTGCTTTCGAATGTATCAATAGTGGTTGCGCAGGAAGGATTTAGTATTAAGATAAGGACAAGAAATATTAAAAAATGCATGGCACTATATTATCATTTTTTCTGAACATTAAAAAAGGTGGGGATTACAACACCTCTATGCCAACCAAAGGTTTTCCATCTTTAATATTTAATTTAAGAGTAAGCCCTTTATAAGGGAGGTTGTATTTAGAAGGTAAAGGAACAGAATGCCACTGAACTTTATTTCTGAGCATATCGGCAAATTCTGAATCGTTTTCAGAAGTGATTGATATATTCTCAACACTACCATCATCAGAATATATAATTTTCACTGATGCGATTTTTCCGCTCTGAGCCTTCATTGTCTGTTCCGGTATCGAATCATGGAAAAGGCCTGTAACTGCGTGTCTTACATTCTTATAAAAAAATCCAATATTGACTGGCGCCATTTGTCTGTTAAGATTCATTGTAAAGGCCTGTTGTATATTATGAATTTGGCTGTTAAGAGAATCAGCCTCTGAATCAGAATCTTTCGTTGGTTGCTTTATTTCTTGAGGATATTCCAGTGATTGCTGCAATGTTTTAGGCGAAACTACCTGATAACTCTCTTCAAATGATATTTTTGAAATTACTCCATACTGCTTATCTTCTGTTTTCTGAACTGCGCTCTCATTTATAATATCCACCACATAGGAGTCAACTATTTTAAGATGAGTCAATGATTTGGTTGCTGAGATCGAGAAAAAAAATATGATTATGGATATATGAAGCAGAGATGAATAAATAAAAGTTTTTTTTATTTCCTTGCACATACCAAACCTAAGAGAGGGCACGTAGTAGACATGCCCTCTTTCTCGCGAGATTGCTTTTATCCTCTAATCCATACTCGGCTGCATCAGCAGTTTGACTATGGCCTTCTTCTGATCAGCACTTATAGCGGTAGACCCATTTGTAGTACCTGATATATTACCTGCAATACCTTCTATCCTTGTCTGGAATGTCAATTTAGCCTGAGACTCCTGTTCCCTTGTAGGGGTTCCGCTCTGGTAAATCGAATACCTTGAAAATTCAATAATCTGAAGGTCTTCCTGAATGCCCAGATATGCATTAAACGCAGTGCTTGGAGTGCTAAAGGTATGTCTCACTCCAGATGTCCACGTAGCGCCGTTAGACACACAGCTTACCTGATCAAAATAAGTAGTGTTTGAACAGTTTCCAAGCCACGTCATTGTTGAAGGCACAGCAGTCGCGTCCCTTGTATACGATAATGATCCTCCTGCGCTGATAATGGTTGCAAGCCAGTTCACCATGACAACCTGCGGTATCGGCCAGTTTATTTGATTACCACTAAAATTATAATATTTACCAAAATCCGATGGTAACTGACCAACTGCAATGCCGAATGCAGATGCGACATTACTCTTCATTGTAGTGATATCGCCATCTGGAGATGTAATATTGGTCTGAAAAGCTGTAAATGCAGTCTGAAACATCTGCCCGATAGCAGTCTGCACAGCAGAGTGAGTAGTACCATGTGAACTGACATAAGTGTCAGGATTCATAAAATACTCTCCGTATGTAGCTTCGACATTTGCATTTGCTGCAAGCATGACATTTACTGCCGAATTAAAACTGTCAACCTGAGTACCGCTTGCATTAAGTGTATTCAATGCCTTTGTATATTCGCTCTTCACCTTGACCGATGCGATACGCATGAAGAATGAACTCATAGCTTGGTTAATAGAACTCTGTACGGTTGCAGTTATCTGGCCCATGCGTGTAATGTTGGCTGAACTGCCTGCTACTGCTCCGGCAGCATCGTGCGCAGCAATAATTAGCCCTAAGTCAATTCCAGCAGCCTCAGCAGCATCTATAAATACATCTGCCATAAAACCGCCGGCTTTCTGCATCTCCTGTGTGGCAGTAGTATCATTTCCACTATCTACTGCTGTTTTGAAACTCGCAGTCATGTCAGCTATCGTTTTTTTGCCTGCAGTACCATTGTATATAAGCTTACTTTTGAATGTAGCAAGCTGCGCAGCTGTTATGCCATTGCTCGTGAGTGTGCCTTCAAATCCGGTGCTTCCAGTAATCGCCTCCACTCCAATCTGTGCAAGCAATGTAGCATCACTTTCTGTAGCATTCGGGGAACGGAGCAAGACCAAAAGAAAGGCAACTGCAATTGGGTCATCTGTGCCAGCAGCCTGCCCTGCTGCCAAGATCGCATTTGTTTGGGATGTAGATAAGCTGTTGACCCCCACTAAATTGGTAGCTCCTGCATGAGGTGCTGGCGCAAAACCTTTACGAACAACAGTGCCACTTGTGTCTGTAATGATAAAAACAAAAAAATTTGCCTCAGCATCCGTCGGCATATTGCTCAAGCTGAATTCCAGTTTTCCAGTGGAATCTGCAGTAGCAGTTGTAGCGCTGTAATTACTAACAGAACCATTACTATTAACCTTCTGTATTGTAATTGTATATGTGGCATTAGGTGTGAGAGCCGCGTACACATAACTACTGGCCACTGCAATCCCGGCAATCATTATAAATATAAGCATAAGAATTTTTCTCATACTATAGCCTCCTTAATTGAGAAACTCTATATAGATTTTGTCTCTAATTTGCACTGCCACTAACAGAACCTGATGTACCTGAAGTTCCTCCTCCTGATCCGCCACAGCCTGTTGCAAAGGCAAGCGCAAACATCATAAGCACAGATATTAGAACGGTCATTAATTTCTTTTTCAACACATTCACCTCCTACTAAGAATTTGTGTTATAAGATTTATATAAACGGGTTTTACCCGTTAAAGTTGGACAGGCAGGAGAACTCCATTTCACCTGGGTCATGGAACCCTTAAAGGAGTCTGTTCCCTGCCTCCCAAAGCCA
>JACQXE010000065.1 GCA_016208915.1 Nitrospirota bacterium
GAAACTCAGGTGGCAGGAATAGGCCGGAATCTAAGTGATGGAAATAGCAGGTAAGCCTACCCAACAGAAAGAAGGATGGCTGAAGATTCATAGGGAGTCAGACTGACTCATAGTACTCAGAGAACGGGAGAGCCGTTTACAAGGGGAAGGGGTCAGCAAAGTTATGTAGCCCGCAAAGGAAACATTGTCCGGACACGAAGGGCTGGAGAAACAATGCAAGCCTCACTGCGGGGAATAGCAGAGGTGTGGAGTGCGAAGCGAATAACTTTGAAGAGCCCGGTGCGGTAATTCCGCACGCCGGGATTTGTGCGGGGGCAGTCGGGTAACCGGCTGTCCTACCGTGATGACTACTATTTGGAGCCAATTAAGGAGGATAGAAATGACAAAGAAATCAAAAGTCCAGAAATCTGTATCTGAATTAGTTAAGGGTGAGGATAAGAGTGTTTACGGTTTTTCTGACTTGTGGGACAAACAAGATATAGCACAGGCACTAACTGAAGCAAGGTCGCAAGATACACTTCCACATTTTTTTTGGACAAGGTAGAAATTCATCCTTCGGGTCAGTGTCAACTTCGGTGTCCCTTTTGCTATGGTCTTGATCTTGCTCCTCAGCACCGAACAAATCTTCCTGTAGGCATCATAGAGACTAATATACTGCGTGACCTGCGTGAAGCACCAGAACTAAAAGACGAGGAACCCCTTATCGTTTTTGCTGGGATGTATGGAGAGCCGTTGCTTTATCCAGACATAAGGCGTGCTATTTCAATAGTTGGCGAATTACAATTCCGTTTTGGCATATATACCAATGGTTTGTCGCTCGATGACGATCTGTGCCACATACTTGTTACAAGTGCTAACAAATGTAAGAAGACATTGAAGCCTATCTACATATCTTTCAACATCACAGCATCCGTCATCACAGATCGACTCTACGAAGACCTTTTGCCAAAGATAGAGAAACTATCCAAGATACGAAACAAAGAAAATTCCTCACTTCAAATTAATGCCCCTATAGGCATTGTAAAAGAATGTTGTCGAGATGCAGTTTTGAGACCTATGCAAGATAAACTGTTAGACATGGGTGTTGACAATATCAGATATTCTTTTCCGTGGGCACCACTCGATTCAAGTGCCATCCAAGATTACCAGTTTATAGAGACTGAGGAGTATAGGGATACACTTGCAATCATTAAACAGCTTGAACGAAGCGACCCTAAAAGAGTCAAAAAACGTATGCCGAACATAAGACCTTTTGATCACTGTTTTGCGATGTCAATGTCTATAGCCATAAGCCCAGAAGGTGATGTATTTCCTTGTCCAGAGGTGTGTTCTCCCATTTTCAAAAATAAGGGGTTGTCCTTCGGTTCTATAATTAATCAAAGATTGTCGCAAATATGGCAAAGTCGAAAGCACATGCAAACATTTCAATCCTTTGATCCTCGGACTATAAAGTGTGTTTGTTGTCCAGTTGACTTCGATTTCAACACAACTTGTGCCCAAATCTGGCCTCCAAGCTTTGAGGATTTTGGCAAGAGACTGCTTGGGAAATAGAATAGGGAAGGAAGTAAACAGTTTACACAAATCTTACTATCAAGCGATAACAAGTAAAATGTTTTTTTTGAGAGACATATTAGTCTAACATAGTAAGAATTCGTGTGGAGCGGTGCACGGAGAGAAATGTTGTATGACCACGCTGGTAGCCGACACACAATTCTGTGTTGAATTAAGCGGGGGTTACTATTTGGAGTTTGAACAAGAATGTGAGTTGTTTTAGTGTATTATTTTGCAATAAGTCGTACGGGTTGGAACTGATAGCAGGAAAGAGGAGATAGCACCTCTGGCATTAGTGCTCATTTCCCCAACATTGGGTAGCATCTTCAGTGCTTTCAAAATCGCTGATTTTGCTTTTATTTTCGTAATCAGACATACCTCTCCCATGGCGTAATACATTTGTGTTATTTTTACGCAGATGAATCAGATATTCAGAATAAACTACCATGGATTTTCTGATCAAAGTGGTCTCCTTTTTTTCGGTTGTAGATTCTCAGTTATTATCAACGCACCTCTGCACTTTGGGCAACAAAAAGGTTTGGCTTCATTTTTAACCTCAGGCAATTCTTGTTCAGTAATCGTAACACCAAGAAGCTCTTTGGCTTTATTTAACAAATGCCGCTTGTTTGGACTCCATATTCCGTAATATCTTACCTTCACAAACCTGTCAGGCAGAACATGCTGTAAGAAACGGCGAATAAATTCTTCAGCAGCTACTGTCCGCGTTTTGAGTTTACCCGTGTCCGATTCCTTGTACTGAAAGGTAACCATCCCTTCCTGTAGTTTCAGGATACGCCTATTGCTGATGGCTACTCGGAAGACATAAGGTGCCAGATACTTGAATGCGTGTGCTCCAGAACCAACCGGTTTGCTGTGAACAACCCAATCTCTTTTCCATGTATCCGCAGGGACAGTATTAAAAAGTTTGGTCTTTTTCAGTTCATCAGGAGAATTTTGCACGGAAAATGATTGAAAGAGCCTTAACCGGCATAAGAAAATTGCCCCTTGCAGAAAGCCATTGAGTACCATCAGCCGAGAGACCGCCGGCAGGGATGATGTAATGGATATGTGGATGATAGGCTATATCCCTTGTCCATGTATGAAGAATGCCCATCATACCTATTTCCCCACCCACATATTTGGGATCCAATGCCATTTTCTGTAATGCTGCAGCAGATGCCTTGAAGAGGATATTGTAAATCATCCTTTGATTGCTCCGTGCAAGCTGCCTTAAAGAATCCGGCAATGTAAATGTATTCATAAAATGTGTAACAGGCAAAAGGAGATCCTGCTGCTTTTGAAGCCATTTCTGGGCAGTATCATTCTGACATTTGGGGCAATGTCTGTTTTTGCAAGAATGATAACTGTAATGTTTTTCTCCGCATTTTTCACAGAAACAAACATGTCCTCCAAAAGCCTCGGTTCGACACTCTTCAATATCCCGCATTACCTTCAGATGTCTGAGCAGCATGCTGCTTCCAAACTTTGCTCGATATTGTGTCCCATGAATACGGAATATTTCAGCTAATTCTACCATAAAAACTCCTAAAGGTTATTCATGAGGTTATTGATATGTTCGGACGCTGTATTATGTGCTCTCTGCGTAAGGTGTGCATAAATAGCCGTAGTTTGGAGTGAATTATGTCCCAGATATTCCTGGATGAGGCGAAGGTTAACCCCGGCTTCCAGAAGATGTGTAGCATAAGAATGCCTGAGTGTATGGACTGAGGCTCGCTTGTTAATACCACTCGATTTTAATACATCCCTGAGCACATTCTGCACACTACTTTTTGGCATGGGTTCATTGGCTGTTTGCATGTTGTTGTCACCACGACCAGGAGCAGGGAAAATCCAGACAGGATTGCGGTGTGTTTTCCATTGTTCCCGAAGGATGTCAAGCGTTGCTTGAGGCAGAGGAACATATCTATCTTTGTTGCCTTTTCCACCACGGATATGAAGTAACATTCTGGCACTATCAATATCCGCTACTTGAAGATTGGTACCCTCCTGCAGCCGTAGTCCGCAGGAATAAATGGTTTGCAAACAGCTGCGATATCTTAGTAAACGGACATTTTTCAGTACACTCCGGACTTCTTCAGTACTCAATATGACAGGTAGCTTTTTTCCCTTTGTGCTCGGATAAACTTCAATATTGTCCACTCCCGTTTTATCGTGTGATCGTAGAAAAACTTGATACCACAAAGGGCGATAGTACTGGTAGCTCGGGACCATTTTTTTTCGTTTTTGACATACAGAAAATAATCACGAAGTTCTTCTTCAGTGATCAATTCCGGTGATTTCCCGTAATGTTCTGCAAGGAGGTAGCACCTCTGGCACTGGCGTACAGCCCGAACATACATCTCCTGTGTCCGTTGGGACATCCCCCTTAATTGTAGATCTTCAGTCATGCGTTGCCGAAGTTCAGTCATAGTAGTACCTCCTGAATTTGTGTGATATCAGCCCTTACCCTGTCCCTCTCCCATAAGGAAAGGGATGGGGTGCTGGTTCACCGTGAAACATAATTTTTCATTCAAAAAATAAGCTACTTTTTCTGTATTTCTGTTTCAGACACAGAAGGTTTTTTAGGCATAAGAGGAAACTCAAGATTATCACATTAAGCAGCTTATTTAGCTGGTGATAGGTACCATCGCTTACAACGATAATCCGTTGTTTTCTCCCATGCCTCCAAAAACCTAAAATAAATCCTACTTTCATTTTACCAGACTATAGCTTAATCTTATTGAAGAAAATTATGTTTCCGTCTGAAGCAGAACAGGGTGCTAAGGGCTGATTGGGTTATATTATATCGGAAATTTAGCCACATAACCACTGAAATTTTCACCTTGAACTCATTTTTTCCTTGACATTCAATATCCTGTATGTTACACTCAAGTTATGGAAAATATCTTGAGAAAATAGATAACCTGTGCTCTGGAAAAGCTGCCACTACTGTGGCTTAGTTCAACAAATCGCTGCAGCCGACCCCGCAGGAGCGGGGCGGCTGAGCTTAATCGTTAGCCTTACAAAGAATTAAGAACAGACGAAGAATCGACAAGCAGGCGTAAAACTAAGAACGGATAAAGATTCAAAAACAGGCAAAGAATTGAAGATGAAATATAATAAACAAAA
>JACQXE010000067.1 GCA_016208915.1 Nitrospirota bacterium
AAAAGAAAACAGGACGGACTGCCTTTTAGAAAGGCTGTCATGGCTACTGCTCATAAGTTGATTAGAACTATTTTTGCTATGCTTTCTCATAAAACTCATTTCCGTGTTAAGGAGAATTCTTTATAGTTGACTCCTTTATAAAATATAAATTTATCTGACAAATATAATACTCTAATCCCAAATATATCCCTATTAATTTTCTTTGTCAAGTCCTTACAAACTCGCTCAATGCCTCTTTATACCCCATTGGCCTGAAACCAAAATGCTTCTCAACTGAATCCTTATCGCATATATTGTCATTTTCGAGCAGTCTGAGCTGGTCATAGGTCACCGGCAGGACAGGAATTGTTTTTTCTGCCAAAGCAGCGCCAAGTTTCAATAGCCGCATGGGCATAT
The DNA here is from genome assembly GCA_016208915.1 of Nitrospirota bacterium. Lineage (GTDB taxonomy): Bacteria > Nitrospirota > Thermodesulfovibrionia > Thermodesulfovibrionales > UBA1546 > JACQXE01. Next base: position 397 of record JACQXE010000067.1, read on the forward strand.
GCAGTATTGATTTCTTAATCTTCATTGCCTTTGCTAAACTGCTTACGATTTCATTGTATGTAAGATGCTCAGGTCCTCCTATTTCAAATATACCACTGAATAATTCAGGCGAAGAAAGGACCTTAAGCAAACATATGATCCAGTCTTTTATATATATCGGTTGAAACTTTGTTTTTCCGTCACCCGGGACAGGAATAATGACAGGAGACATCTTTACTATATCCATAAGCCTTTTTGTAAAACCGTCCCACGGCCCTATTATCAAAGAAGGCCTGAAAACTGTATAGGGGATGTCAGACGCCTTTACTATTTCCTCTGCCTCTGCCTTGGTCCTTAGATATCCGGACCATGAACCTCTGTCTGCTTCAAGTGCAGACTGATAAAAAAAATGTTTAACGCCTGTCTGTTTTGCTTCATTCACAAGATTTTTAGTGCCATCGACATGAACCCTCTGAAATGTTACAGAACCTTTTTCCTCTATTATTCCAACAAGGTGGATAACAAAATTGATATCTTTCAGCGCACCTTGGATAGTGTCAGGCTCTGTTATATCGCCACGCACAACCTCTATGCCTTTTTCATGAAATGACTTCGCTGTTTTTTCCGAACGGACAAGACACCTGAGCTGATGTCCTTCTTTGAGTAATGCATCTATAAGATGGCTTCCGACAAAACCTGTTGCGCCAGCAATAAAGATCATAGCAAATGAGCGAAAACACTATATACTGCCATTACTTAATAAGCCTTTTAAAATTCGCTAACGACTTTTTCTCTATTTTTTTATGCATACTCTTTCCATGCGCATCCATAGTTACTATTGCAGGAAAGTTTTCGACTTCAAGCAGCCACATCGCCTCTGTCGTGCCGAATTCTTCAAGTTTCCAGACATCAACCACATTCTTAATCCTGTCTGCAAGATAAACTGCAGCTCCACCTATTGTATGAAGATATACACAGGCGTTTTCCTTCATGGCGTCAAGAGCGCTCTGCCCCATGCCGCCTTTCCCCATTATTCCTCTAAGCCCGTATTTTGATATAACCTCATGCTCATACATTTCGACTCTGACGCTTGTTGTCGGACCTGCTGCTATTACCCGAAAATCCCCCCTGCCCCCCTTTTCTAAAGGGGGGTGAGGGGGGATTACAATAGGTCCGCAGTGATAAAGGACTGTGCCATCCAGATTAAAAGGAATATCCCTTTTCTGCGGTTTTTCATTTACAAGAAACTTGTGAAGCTTATCCCTGCCTGTTACAAGCAGGCCATTTATCAAAACCATATCTCCAACCTTAAGACTTAGCGCATCTTTCTTTGTTAAAGGCAGATTAATTGTTTTTTCTTTTCTTCCCTTGAATCTTGTCGCCTCCGGCGACTCGTCCGCACTCAGGCGGACTCGCCGAGGAGAGCCGAGGAGAGAACCTTGAACCTTGAACCTTTCTTCTACCAAATCAGCCTTCCTCTCCTGTTAGCCCAGCATGAAATCGATATATCAACAAAATAAGATGCAGGATGACGATGATTCACGCCTATTTTTACACCAAGAGCAGTTTTCATGCCGCCAAATCCGAGAGGCCCTATCCCCAGAGAATTAATCTCCTCCACCAGCCTTTTTTCGAGGTCTTTCAGTATCTGGATTTCGTTTGTATCATGAAGTTTTCTCAGGAGCTGTTCCTTTGCGAGTTTTGCAACCTGATCCTTTGCCGCTCCTACGCCAATACCGATTGTGTACGGAGGGCACCCGCGGCCCTGTGCCTTATAAACCGCATCAAGCGCACATCTTCTGACGCCGTCAATGTCTCTATTTGCCTTAAGTTCTCCGACCGGAAGTTTGTATGTCTGTCCCATGTTTTCACATCCTGAACCCTTTAATATGAGGTCTATTGTGAGTGTCGTCTCGGTTGTTTCTTTAAAATATATTATGGGAAAACCGATTCCTGTATTATCACCTGAATTCTTGTCAGTGATAATATCAACGGCATTCGGTCTTAATGGAATCCGCTCGGTTGCAACTCGCGTAGCTTCTATTATTGTCTTTTCGAGTTCGAGATAACTGAGCCCTCTCGGATTTTTCACATAAAAGACAGGAACGCCTGTATCCTGACATATTGGTCTTGCCGTATCCCTTGCGAGATGTACATTCTCAAGGATTACCTGAAGGGCGTGCTTTGCCGTGGAGCTGTCTTTCTCCACGGCAAAAGCTGACTTGAGTGCATCTTCAACATCAGGAGGCAGAGATGTAGCCACCTTCCTGTAAAGTTCTATTATCCCGTCACGAAGTTTAAGCAAAGCCTATTCCTTTGCCCTCACTTCTCTTCATCTACTTTTTTGGTTCTGTTTGTTCTGCTTTAGCAGGCTCTTTCGTTTCTTCCTTCTTGGAAAGTTCTGAGATGGCCTCTTTGTTTATATCTATCTTATAGGATTTCTTCAGGTTCTCAACATATGAATCAAAAACCTCTTTCTGTTTCTGGGCAGTCAGTCTCTGGGCAATCATCGATTTTACCTGCTCAAAATCAACAGGCTTGCCCTTTACAGTGAACTCAGCCTTATGCTTTTCATAAAACTGTTTCATATCTATCTCTGTTACATTTGCCTTAGCCTCTATCTCTTTCTCCAGCAGAGCGCTGATGAGAATAAGCTTCTGTGAATCTGCAACTCTCTTCTTAAACAGGGGATCTTTGTCCAATCCCTTCTTCTTCGCCTCCTGATAGAGCAGTTCTTTCTTAACAATCTCATCGAGGAGTCTTAAGGTCCCATTCTCTCCAGCGAACATGTTCCGGGCAAAGACTGGAAGCGCTGCAAGTTCATTGTCAACATCTTCTTTTGTTATCTTTACATTGTTTATCTTCGCAAGATACTTGCCTGTCGCGCCCTCTTTCTTTGTACATCCTGAGAATACAAAACCCAAAACCAACAACAGAAACAGAACAAAAATCTTTTTCATGAAAATCTCCTTTCTATTTTTAGACTTTTTTCTGATCATCTAATAATGCTTCTTAAGCTCAAAAAGAACCTGCTTTGCAACGTTCTTAAGCGTTTCAAATACACCGACGCCTGTTGGAGCTACTGCCTCAAACCATTGTACGCCGTTCACGTTGAGAATCTTATTCATTTCCTCAAGAGGGGCAATGCTTGGAAGATCTCTCTTGTTATACTGAACTATAAACGGAAGTTTTTCGAGAGCATACCCCTGTTCCGTGAGATTTATTTTCAGATCATCAAGGCTTTCTATATTTGCCTCCATCCTTTCTATCTGAGAATCAGCGACAAATACAACGCCGTCAACTCCCTTGAGGATTAGTTTCCTGCTTGCTGCATAGAATACCTGCCCGGGTACAGTATAAAGATGGAACCTTATCTTGAAGCCTCTTATATCACCGAGCGACAAAGGAAGGAAGTCAAAAAAAAGCGTCCTTTCTGTCTCGGTTGCTAATGATATAAGTTTGCCCTTCTGCTCAGGGTTTGTCTTCCGGTAGACATATTGAAGATTTGTGGTCTTTCCACAAAGCCCTGGGCCGTAATATACTATCTTGCAATTGATTTCACGAGAAGAATAATTAATAAAAGACACTTACTTTTACACCTGTCATTTAAAGAGGTTGTCAATATCCTCATCGCTTATTTCGGCAAATGGCGATTCTCCCATCTTGCCTTCGACTTTTTCTTTTTCTGCCTTATTTGTTATATCCTCAAATATTTTTGTGAAAATCTCTGTCGTCTTTTTTACCCTCAGCCTTACAAGACCGAGAGAAGACCTTTGATCGAATATCACAACGAGGATGACTCTCTGACCCACGAGAGAAATATGTATGTTGTCCTTTTCTCCTTCATGAAAAAGGATTGTAAACTCTCTTTCTCCAAGAAGTCTTGCTATTCCACCTGTTGCAGCGATATTACCTGCTGTAAGGGATGCAAGTGAGGTGGTGTCAATATTATGGGTATCACCTGCCGAGGCTATCAGCTGACCATTCTTGTCTACAAGAAAGACCACATTCGCATTTGCCTGCTGATGGAGCTTCTGGAGTTCCTCGTCAATCTTCTGGAACTCGTTCTCATACATCACAAGGTCAGAATTAGTCATCATATTACCTCTGAACCTCCTTACGGTGTAAGGTTATCAGAAATATCGCCAATAATCAACTATTCTGCCCCGGATGCCTTGAGCAGAGCTTCCCATTCCCTATCTATCATCTCCTGAAAAGTCTTAAGCATCCCTTCGTTTTCAGGGCTGAACAGATGTTTGAATCTCCCCTGCGGTTTGATAAAATCTTTCAAAGGCTTTTTCTCCTTTGGCTTAAAGGTGACCTTTGTAACGCCGTTTTCAATCTCATACAGAGGCCAGTAGCATGTCTCCACAGCAAGCTTGCTAAGCATTATAGCATCATCTGTCCTTGACCGCCAGCCGCGGTTGCAGGGAGATATTATATTCATAAACTTTGGCCCCTTAATATCAAGCGCCTTTCTGACTTTTTTCATTAAATCCATCCAGTGGCTTGGTGATGCCTGTGCAACATAAGGGATTCCATGCGCTGCCATTATTCTTGTCATATCTTTCCTCTGCTGGGGTTTTCCTTGAATCACATCTCCAGCAGGGCATGTTGTTGTGTCCGCTCCGAAAGGAGTAGCGCTCGATCGCTGAATGCCTGTATTCATATATGCGCCGTTGTCATAACATACATAGAGCATATCATGTCCGCGCTCCATAGCGCCTGAAAGGCTCTGCAAACCTATGTCATAGGTGCCACCATCGCCTCCAAAGGCAATAAACTTGATCTCCTTATCGATCTTGCCCTGTTTTTTAAGTGACCTGTACATAGTCTCCACACCTGAGATTGTTGCCGCTGCATTTTCGAATGCGTTGTGTATCCATGGAATCTTCCATGCCGTATATTCTGATATGCATGTAGAGACCTCAAGACATCCTGTTGCATTCGCTGCTATTAAAGGATACTCTGAAGCAAGTAAAACCATCTTTACAACAATAGGGGCGCCGCAGCCCGCGCACATTCTGTGGCCTGCTGTCAATAACATCTCTTTCTTTGAAAGCTCTTTTAAAGTAAGTCCTGTTGCCATATTATTCCCTCTTTTTTTAAAATTCCAATCGCCAAGCGCCAATTTCCAAACTAATGTTTGTTTATTGTGATTTGGTTATTCGTTTTTATTCTCTTACTCCGATGTATTCCTTTAATGTTTTAGCTTTTCCTGTCTTAGCAATCTCAACCAGTTCATTCAGAACAAGCTCTGCATGACTTGGCATATAATCCCTTCCCCCAAGACCGTATATCTTATTTATTAACAGAGGTCTTTCCCTGTATGGATAAAGACTTGCTGCAATATCAGCAAACATCGGTCCATAAGAGCCGCCGAATGCATCTGCCCTGTCAAGCACGCAGACCGCCTTGAGATTCTTAAGGGCATTCCCCACTTCTTCATATGGGAATGGTCTGTAAAGTCTTGGCTTTAAAAGTCCTGCCTTTATGCCTTTTTCCCTGAATGAATCAATAACATCCTTTGATGTGCCTGCTGCCGAATTCAGAATCACGAGCGCCACCTCAGCATCATCAAGCCGGTACGTCTCAAAAAGTCCGTATTTTCTTCCTGAAATCTTCTCAAAATCCTTTGCCACATCCAGAACCACCTTCGGCACCTTTGTCATGACCTCAGCCTGAGCCCTTCTGAACTCCATATAGTAATCAGGAAGTATCAGAGGACCATAGCTGACAGGATGTTCCATATCAAGTAATGGATAAAGCTGTCTGAATTCTCTGACAAAGTTTTTCACAGCAGCATCATCAAGATACTCTATCCTCTCAATCGAATGGCTTATTATAAATCCGTCCAGACAGACCATTGCAGGCAACCTTATATCCATGTGCTCTGCAATTCGGAATGCCTGTATTGTGTTGTCGTATGCTTCCTGCCCATTTTCAGACCATAGCTGTATCCATCCGCAGTCTCTTGCACCCATTCCGTCGGAATGATCTCCATGTATATTTAACGGCGCTGACAAAGCCCTGTTCACAAGTGCCATAACTATAGGAAGCCTTGTGCCTGAAGCTATGAACAACTCTTCCCACATAAGCGCAAGGCCCTGAGATGAGGTCGCTGTCATGACCCTGCCTCCTGCTGCAGATGCTCCTATACAGCCACTCATAGCGCTATGCTCACTTTCAACGAGTATCATCTCTGTTTTAACCTTCCCGTTAGATACAAAACTGGTAAACCTCTGCATTATGTCTGTAGCAGGGGTTATGGGATATGCTGAACTTACATCAGGGTTTACCTGTCTGAGCGCATCGGCAACAGCCTCATTACCTGTAGCAGCAACTACCTTAGCCATTATTTGCCCTCCTCTTCCATGATGATTGCCTTGTTGCCTTTCTTTCCCGGACATTCAAGTGCGCATATGCCGCAGCCCTTGCAGTAGTCATAATCAAACTCAGTCATTTTCCCATCCTTTACTTTAACTGCCATATCCGGGCAGTATATCCAGCAGAAAAGGCACTGAATGCAGTTTTCCTCGATCCATCTTGGCCTGAACGCCCTCCAGGAGCCTGTCTTGAACTTTAGAGCGCTGCCTCCCTCTGTGACAACAGCGCCCGGAGTAACCTCTTTCCATCCTTTTAGTTTCATCCTTCCTTTACCTCCCCGTATCCGCGCTTTGTTGCTTCAAGATTTCCGTCTATTATCTTCTGAGAAAATTTCTTACCAAAGCTTTTTCTGACATCTTCAAGCATACTATCAAGGCTTACAATATTTGTAATCTTACATATTGCGCCGAGCATTGGGGCATTTGGCAATGCCCTTCCTATGCAGTCTATCGCTATCTTCGTTGCATCAATAGCAAAAACTCTCTGACCCGGGCTTGCCTTGAGTTTTGCCCTGATTTCTTTTGGGTCTTTTGAAGTATTCACAACAAATATTGCATCATTTGTAGCACCGTCTGCTACATTGATGCTATCAAGCAGCGTAGCATCCACAACACTTACAACCTTCGGATTGAGCACAGGACAATGCATCCTGAGTTCTTTTGAACTTATCCTGTTGTATGCCCTTAAAGGAGCGCCTGCCCTCTCAGGGCCGTATTCAGGAAATGCCTGAACGTGTCTCCCGCTGCTCAGGCATGCGTCTGCCAAGACTTTTGCAGCAGTAACAGTTCCCTGTCCTCCTCTTCCGTGCCATCTTATTTCAATAATATCAGCCATAAGACTCCTCCCCGACAAATTTTATAATTTTATCTAATTATGCCACAGTTTTTCAAGCCTTGCAGAAAGCCTACTCAAATCATTGCTACGCACCGAACATAAAAGTTAATATACCAAAATGAATCTGGATGAAATTAATTCCTTAAGAAAGGCCTTTGACTCAGTAAAAAAAAGGCAGAAAGAAAATATGCCTTCTGACCTTGAGGGAAAAAAGAAGAGGCTCAGGACAGCACGTGAGTCATGCGTCGGCAGTAAGGAGCTATTAGAGAAGGTTATTAAAAAGATTGAGGACAACGGGATTAAGATTTGCAGGGCATCAGATAAAAATGAGGCATTAAATATAATAATAAAAGAGATAGGCGATGAAAAGCTAATCGTAAAATCCAAATCAAATGTCTCCAAAGAGATAGACCTCACTAATGAATTAGAAAGACTCGGAATTAAGGTTATAGAAACCGATATCGGTGACAGGATGCTGCAGGTCCTAAATCTTAAACCTTCCCACCCTACAGGCCCTATCGCACACATGTCTGCAAAAAAGATTGCAGAAGGCTTGTCGTCTCTTTATCATCAAAAAATAAGCGAAAATCCTGAAGATATTGTAAGTTTCATCAGGAACGAGATTAAAGGTTACCTCGAGGATTCAAGGATTGGGATAACAGGGGCTAATGCAATCACAGCAGAAGAAGGCTCTATCATCATAGCTCACAACGAAGGCAATATATTTGAAGCAATCAGAAGAGAAAAACATATAGTGGTCACAGGCATTGATAAGGTATATTCCACAATAGAGGATGCAATCAATATGCTGAAGATAATCTGTTTCAATGCAACAGGAGCAATTATACCTTCTTTTGTTGAGATAATAAGCAGTGTAAGCAAGACCGCTGATGTTGAAAAGAAGTTTTACAGAGGTGTTCACACCCCGAAGGATATAACCCTTATACTCCTTGACAATAAAAGGACAGCTATAGCAAACAGCGAATTTAAGGACCTGCTTTACTGCATTGACTGCGGGAATTGCCTGCTTCACTGCCCAATGTACAATACTGTAGGAAATTTTTTTGCAGAAGAAAAATACCTTGGCGGAAAAGGACTGGCTTTTCAAAGTCTTGCCTCAGATGAGGTTAATAAAAAACTTGAATTCTGTTTGACATGCGGCAGATGCAGAGAAAACTGCCCTCTGGAAATTAATATACCTGTTGCAATAAGAAAGATAAGAAGCGACAGTCTTCCTGAAGAAGTCTATTATTTCCTTAAATCACATGTACTCTGGCTCTACTGGGCTTTAAGGCTTAAACTTAACTAAATTAATCCCAGTTCCTTTGAATATTTCCTGAACAACTCGAGACCTTTTTTGTATTCATCTCCAAAATCATAAGAGATGCTCTTCCAGTATGTCACAATCTCTTCTTCTGTTAATATGCCGTTCATCGGAGATTCCTTTGCGATCTTCCGGAGGTTTTTGTGCGCGAGTTTTTTTGCGTAATCAAGATCTTCTTTCAATCTTATCATTAGCTCTGATTTTTCTTCTGAAAGGTCCTTTCTGTAAATCCACAGGGCATATGTAAAAGGGAGCCTGGCATATTTTCTCCATAATTCGCCGAGGTCATAGGAGATAAAGCCGGGTTTTCTGACCTTATCACTGTAGTATTTCATTGCCTTTAACGCATCGTCCCCTATAAGCAGATACGCATCCACATCCGAAGCTCCTGACTTATGAGTTACTTCAGCAGACTTGAGTTTGCATCTAACCCTGTAATACTTTCTCAGTATTATCTCAAGCAGAGCAACAGAGGTTTCAGAATGCGAAGAGGTAAGTATTGTATGCCCGTCGAGAGCCGCTATTGGTTTCTTTGTGAAAAGAAGGATGCTTCTCACAGGGCCGTCAGAACTTATCGAATGGCCATCCAGCAATGAGTACTTCTCGCCGCATCTCAGATATTCAATTGATGAAGAAGGGCTCACGTCAATCTTTCCGGTCCTAATTAATTTATTGAGGGTTGAGGGAACACCTCCAACGAATTCATACATTGAACAGTCGCACTTCTTTTCGAGCATATAGAACAGAGGGAAAAGATTTGAATAAGTGAACTTGCCTATCCTGAGCTTCTGTTTTCCCACTGCTTACTCTGATCCTAAAGATATCCTTTTATAATGTCCATATTGAGATTCTTTAAACCCGCCCTTTCAAACTCTTCATCCGACATAGAGTGCAGATAAGGGAAAACTCCGAGAAGGGGCGCAGGGCTTAGTTGCTGTATAACCCTGGGATTTGTCTTTTCTGCCATGCCATCCTCAGAGAGATATGTATGATTTATGATTATACCAGCAACCTTGAGCCCTTCCTTCTGTGCATAATTTACTGTCAGCAAGGTATGGTTTATTGTGCCGAGGTCTGGTCTGGAGACAATGATCAGAGGAAGTTCTAATTCCCTTGCAAGGTCAAGGACAAAATAATCTCTATTTATAGGCACCAATAACCCGCCAATTCCCTCAACAACAATAGATTGATATGATTTTGTAAGCTCTTCAAAAGCCTTCTTTATTTTATTGATATTAATGACTGTCCCTTCCATCTCAGCAGCAACCATCGGAGCCAGGGGATGTTTAAGACAGCATGGGGTTATATGGTTTATTGTCTCATCCATGTGTGCAATACTCTTAAGAAATATACCGTCAGAAGGCATCAGCGCATTGCCTTCCTTAGTGCATCCTGTTTCAATCGGTTTCATGCCGCATACCCTGATCCCGAGAAGCCCTATTGCCTTTATCAATGCTGCTGATATTACAGTCTTGCCTACTCCTGTATCAGTCCCTGTTACAAAAAATCCTTTTGCCATAATCTCTCCTCCGCTTCAAATGTACTGGGAATAGTGCAGATGTTACGAAAAAATTTATTTTTCGATACCCTGATTTACCTCAAACAGATGGTATATATATATTATTTAAACCTGAAAACCTTCCAAGATAATTCCAATAGTGCATCGAGTTAAATAAATTTCTGTCCGCCTCGGCGGATTCGCTGAGGCGAAAGCAATGTCTGCACTAAGATCATACAATCCTGCTCTCAAGACAAAATACCTGCCCTGTCATGTTCTTATTCTGCAAAAGATACAGAATAAACCTCGCTACCTCTTTCGGATCAGATAACATCCCTGAAATGCTTTCTTCCTTTGCCATTTCCATCGCCTTTTCCGCACTCTTCCCCATATCAGTTTGCATATAACCAGGCGCCAGCGCGTTCACCATTATATTATATTCAGCCAATTCTTTTGCCGCTGCATAGGTAAGGCCAAGGATTGCTCCCTTTGATGCGCTGTATGCAGTCTGCCCTTTTTTACCTTTCAGCCCAGAGTATGAAGAAATATTAACAATATGCCCGCCCCCTGATTTTATCATAACAGGAGTAAACATCCTAATGGCATTAAAGCATCCTTTGAGATTTATCCTTAAGACCTCTTCCCAATCCTTCTCGTGCATCTTAATCATTAAATCATCCTTTGTTATGCCTGCGTTGTTTATCAGCGCATCAATCCTGCCCCATTTTTTATGAATCTTATCTGCAATTGCTTTCACCTGTCTGCTATCACCCACATCTCCTTGCAGAAGAATTGCCTTTTCTCCTATCTGGCCCGCCACGTCTTTCGCTTCTGTCTCTGATTTCAGATAGTTCACCCCAACACAATAACCACTTTCCCCGAGCGCCAAAGCGGTTTCTCTCCCAAGTCCCCGCGATGCACCTGTAACCACTGCAACAGGCAACATTGAACTCCTTTGATTTTTAAAAATTATATCCATTTTAACACAATATAATTTTGCTTATAGAGTATGCATTTCTTTTCCTCGGCCCATATGCTTTATAAGTTTTCTAAGATGAAAATAGGACGTAGTATTTAAGCGGTTTATTTTGCCGATATTCATACAGTTACTATTTTAATAATCAAAAGACAAAATCCTCGGAGGTCGGAACGACCGACCTGCCTGCCGGCAGGCAGAGAATGAGCGAAAATACTATGTCCTGTTAGGTTAAACTCAGTTTATAAATTATCTGGGATAAGCCCTTACCTTTTAGTTATAAAGTCTGATAATATAGATTTATGTTGGACTTTATCGGGAAAACAGTAGAGGTTTTAACCATAGATACAACATATACAGGTAAGCTCGTTGAGATCGGAGAGACAGAAGTCAGTATCGAGTCAGAATTAGGATGGATATCGATTCCTGTTGAAAAGATTGTTTCCATCACAGAGAAAGAGGGCTAAATATCTCCGAGAAGATACTGAATGAGTGTAACTGCAGAGATTGCTGCTGTCTCTGCACGGAGAATGCGCCTTCCCAATGATGTAATTGTGAGTCCTTTAGAACTTGCGATATCAATCTCCTCTTTTGTAAAACCACCTTCCGGACCGATTAAAACGTGAATGGGCGAATCTGTGAATGGGCGAATCTGTGAAAAAGAAATTTTAAGAATTGCATCTTTTAATGGTAATCCTCCCTCTTCCCATAGAATGAACCCCTTCATTTCTCCGTTTCTCTGTGTCCCCGTTTCTCCGTGTCCTGTGGGCTTTAACAGTGCCCTCAACTCTATAGGTTCTCGCACAACAGGCACCATACTCCTTCCGCTCTGTCTTGCTGCCTCTTCTGCAATCTTTCTCCACCTCTGAACCTTCCTTGTCTGCCTTATCTGGCTTCTCTCAGTAATAGCAGGGATTATCTCTTTAATGCCAAGTTCTGTTGTTTTTTGGATTACCATATCCATCTTTTCGCCCTTGAGAATGCCCTGAATGAGTATGAGATTTAGCGGTGATTCTGTATTAATGAAAGACTCTTCAAATATATCTGCAACCACATTCTTATTCTCAATGCCGATGATTCTTGATTTATAGGAACCGCCCTTCCCGTCTAATATCTCAAGCTCATCGCCCACATTACATCTGAGAACAGATGTCAGATACCTTGCATTGTCACCTGATATTGTTATTCTCCTGCCCTGAAGACTTTCTTTTGGGAGGATAATACGCATTTCGTTGTATTATATCTATGCCGGACAGAGATTGACAAGAAAAAGACTCGGAGCAGATATAATTCTTGACATAGGCAAAAATGCTTTGATAGGATTTGTGAGTAATGGGGGTGAATATCACCTCATTTCAGGTAAAAGTAGGATAAACGAAATACTTCGTCTATCCTACCAAAACAGGACAAAAAGCGAAGTAGTTCGTCTATGAACAAGTTAGGTGTTTATTGCGGGCAGGTATACATCATCTTAACATAGAAATAAATAAAGGAGGAGACACATCATGAGAAATCTCTTGATTGCCATTAGTGCTTTGATATTACTTTCAGGATGTTCAGTAGGCATGGCAATGTCAGGAAAGCAAGACCCTAATTTCGGAGCTTTTCGGGTTGGCTCAACAAGAGGAGAGGTTGAATTGCAACTCGGGAGTTCCATTACATCGACTACGACACCAGACGGTAAACGGATTGATATATACGAATATGAATTGGGCAATGCGCCCTCTGCTGGAAGGGCTATTGGTCACGGGGTAATGGATATCTTAACACTGGGATTATGGGAAGTTGTGGGAACTCCTATTGAAGGGTTTCAGGGTGAGAAAAGAAGGCTGTTTATCGTATATGACAAAAATGATAGAGTAGAAGCAATTAATCAAGCACCTATGCCAAAAACACAAGAAGAAGTGGAAAAGAAGGAACAACAATGATCATTTAGAGAAAAGTGATAGGGGTCAAATCTACAAAATATATTTTATAAACAATATAAAAAAATGCCTGCAGCGGCAGATAATATGTTGCAAAAGATTTATCGTCCAAAGGTTACGCCATTCTTTTGTAACAGAAACGTTAGTTGTTCATTGCGGGCTTTATAAATAAAAGGAGGGCGTGAAAAAAGGAAAAAGGGGGCCAGTTCTATTTAAAGAATGCCCGAACCTTCATTTAACAACCGGCTTTGCGACGCTTCAATATCCATTAAGACAGCATTATTATCTGAAGAAAAAAACAAGCAGAGTGCTATAATAAACCAAAGGGAACTAAGGAATAAGAATTATTTTTTATGGAAATTCGGATTGATCCTCATACTTTAGAACGCACGGAAAATGGGAGGTGTGACGTGAATATTGTCTATAACGACAAGACTGACCTTCTCTACATCAGGCTTGATGATAAAAAGCAGGATGTAATTAACAGGAGAGTCTCAGAGGACATTGTTCTTGATATCGGAGAAAATGACAGGATTATCGGGATAGAAATTCTCGATGCCTCAAGACATGTTTCTCTTGATAAACTGCTGCCTGTTAAATATGAGCTTTCAAAAGCATAGAATACATTGCCCATAACTTCGGCTAACATAGCGGAAAAGACTACTGCCCAAACCCTTTGGGCTTCTTTTGCAACGTGAACGTTATCTGCTCATTGCAGGCAGGGTAAACAACTATGCTACTTTGTCCCTGCAAAAATATCTTTCAGCTTCTCTCTGAAACCCTTTGAAACCTCATCACCGTTTATCTTTGAAAATTCTTCAAGCAGTTCCTTCTGCCTTGGTGTGATGTGTTTCGGGACTTCTATATTAACTATTACTACCTGATCGCCTCTCTGGTGGCTCCCGACCTTTGGCATTCCCTTTCCTTTTATATTGAATGTCTTTCCTGAAGGAGTGCCGGCAGGAATTTTTAGTTTTGTACTACCGTCAATCGTGGGGATCTCGATCTCTGAACCAAGCGCTGCCTGTGGAAAAGAGACAGGAACCTTGCAATATAAATTCATCCCTTCTCTCTGAAAGAACGGATGTTCCTCGACATCAAGAATAATGTACAAGTCTCCTGGCGGTCCGCCATAAATACCGAGTTCGCCTTCTCCTGATATCCTGAGCCTTGAATCTGCATCCACGCCGGCTGGGACCTTAACGCTTATATTCCTGTATTGTTTAATCTTCCCATGCCCTTTGCATGCCTTGCACGGGTCTGTGATAATCCTGCCTGCGCCGTGACATTTACCGCATGTCTTGGCCACACTGAAAAAGCCCTGCTGGAATCTCACCTGACCTGTTCCTTTGCAGTTAGAACAGGTTACAGGCCCCTTGCCCGGCTCAGCCCCTGTGCCTTTGCATTCTGAGCAGTTTTCCCATCTCGGCACTTCAATTATCTTTTCAGCGCCAAACGCCGCCTCCATGAGAGTGATATTAATGTCATATCTGAGGTCGTCTCCTTTTGCAGGCCTTGGTCCGCGTCTGCCTGTGAATGTGCCGAAGAAATCTCCAAAGATGTCTTCAAAGATATCGCCAAAACCTCCTGCTCCACCAAAAGGACTATACCCTGCACCGACACCTTCAGCAGTCCCAAACCTGTCATAATTAGACTTTTTCTCAGAGTCGGACAGGCAGGAATACGCCTCGTTTATCTCCTTGAATTTCTCCTCAGATCCTTTGTTATCAGGATTCCTGTCAGGATGATATTTAAGGGCAAGCTGTCTGAATGCCTTTTTTATATCCGCATCGGATGCGTCTCTTGATACACCGAGAATATCGTAATAGTCTTTCATATTCAGCGATCAGCACTCAGCTGTCAGCTGCCAGCTAATAACTGAAAGCTGACCGCTAATAGCTTATTAGCTCTCTTTCTTCTTATCTACATCCTCAAATTCAGCCTCAACAACTTCTTCCTCTGAGGGTTTGGCTCCTGCTCCTCCTGATGTGTCAGCACCGCCTCCTGCTGCCTGTTGTGCTCCTGCTGCCTTGTATATGTGCTCTGCAAGTTTGTGAGACGCCTGCATCAGGCTTTCCACAGAAGATTTTATCTCTGAAGCATCTGAGCTTGTGTCTTTTGCATTCCTGCATTTCTCAAGCGCTGCCTCTATATCCTTTTTCTCGGATTCATTTAATTTGTCTCCGTATTCCTTGATAGATTTTTCGACACTGTAGACAAGAGTGTCTGCCTCGTTCCTTACCTCGGCAAGCTGCTTTTTCTTTTTGTCTTCGTCGGAATGCGACTCGGCGTCGCGCATCATCCTCTTTATTTCATCATCATTAAGCCCGCTCGATGCAGTTATCCTTATTGACTGCTCTTTTCCGGTGCCAAGGTCTTTTGCAGAAACATGAAGTATGCCGTTTGCATCAATATCAAATGTAACCTCTATCTGGGGGATTCCCCTCGGTGCAGGCGGAATGCCGATAAGTTCGAAATTTCCGAGGAGTTTGTTGTCTGAAACCATCTCCCTCTCTCCCTGAAAAATCTTTATCGTAACTGCCGGCTGGTTATCTGATGCTGTCGAGAATACCTGGCTCTTCTTTGTAGGTATGGTTGTATTCCTCTCTATCATCTTTGTAAATATTCCGCCGAGCGTTTCGATCCCCAAAGACAGAGGCGTAACATCAAGCAGCAATACCTCCTTAACATCGCCTTTGAGCACTGCAGCCTGTATCGCAGCGCCCACTGCAACAACCTCATCAGGGTTGACTGTCCTGTTAGGTTCCTTTCCGAAAAATTCCTGAACTGTCTGCTGGACTTTTGGCGTTCTTGTCTGCCCGCCTACAAGCAGCACCTCATCTATCTTTGAAGACGGAAGGTTGGCATCACCAAGCGCCCTCTTACATGGGCCGGTTGTATTCTCTATAAGGTCTCCGACGAGTTGTTCAAGTTTTGACCTTGAGAGCTTCATAAGAAGATGCTTAGGACCGGTTGCGTCTGCTGTTACGAACGGTAAATTTATCTCTGTTTCCGTAGCTGTTGAGAGCTCTATCTTTGCCCTTTCTGCTGCCTCTTTAAGCCTTTGAAGCGCCATCTTGTCGTGCTTGAGATCGATACCCTGATCTTTTTTGAACTCTTCTACCATCCAGTCAATGATCCTGAGGTCAAAATCATCACCGCCGAGATATGTATCTCCATTGGTTGACTTAACCTCTATTACGCCCTCTCCTATCTCGAGTATTGATATATCAAATGTCCCACCGCCCAGATCATAAACAGCAATCTTTTCTTCTTTCTTCTTATCCATCCCATAAGACAAGGCTGCTGCTGTTGGTTCATTTATTATTCTGAGGACATTAAGCCCGGCTATCTTGCCTGCATCCTTTGTTGCCTGTCTCTGGCTGTCATTAAAATAGGCCGGGACTGTTATAACCGCATCTAGGACAGTTTCTCCGAGATAATCCTCTGCGGCCTTTTTGAGTTTCTGCAATATCATTGCTGATATCTCAGGCGGAGAATATCTCTTGCCTCTGCTTTCAACATGCGCATCACCGTTAGATGCCTCAACAATTTTATAGGGAAGCCTCTTTTTTGCATGATCCACCTCAGGCGAATTATACTTTCTTCCCATTAATCTTTTGATGGAGAATACTGTGTTTTCAGGGTTTGTTATTGCCTGCCTTTTAGCTATCTGGCCTACAAGCCTTTCGCCCTTTTCAGTAAATGCGACAACAGATGGTGTTGTCCTTGTCCCCTCCTGATTTGGTATTACAACAGGTTCACCACCCTGAACCACTGCAACAACAGAGTTAGTTGTACCAAGGTCTATTCCAATTGCTTTGCCCATTTTTTATCTTTCCTCCTCTATTTTTTCTTCTTCATTTTCTTTTTTCTGACTGACTTCCGACTCCTGACTTTTGACTTCTGTTTTTTTCGACACTGCCACCAGTGAAGGTCTTAATACCTTGTCCCCGACCATATACCCTTTTCTGAATTCCTCAATGACCATATTATCTTCAATATCATCTCTTTCGATCTGAGACATCGCATGATGAAAAGATGGATCAAAAGACTTATTGAGTGCGTTTATCTGTACAAGTCCGAATCTTTCGAGGACTCTTAGAAATTCCTTAAGTGTAATCTCCACGCCCTGAACAAGACCTGTCAGCCTCGGCTGATCTCCGATTGATGCGTCATTTATTGAATGCTTGATAGCCATCTCCAGATTATCTATGACAGGCAAAAGGTCATACAGCAGAGACTCATTGCCATACTTTGTAATCTCTTCCTTCTCCTTTATAATCCTCTTTTTATAGTTCTCAAATTCTGCATACATCCTTACATATTTATCTTTTTCCTTCTGAAGTTCCTCTTCAAGATTAGGCCCTTTAGCTTCAGGCTCTGCATCTGAAACCATCTCGGTAGTCTCTGGCGCGATTTCCTCTCTATCCGTACTCTCAGCCGAATCCGGGGCATAAAGATTCTGAGAAGATTCACGCCCTATCTTGTTTTTTTTATGCCTCTCCAATTATTCCTCCTGTAACCACTATCTTTCGGAAAGCATCCTTGAAAGGAACAGGGCTGTAAGATCAACCATGCATATAGCCTTTGAGTAATCCATTCTTGTAGGTCCTATTATCCCGACACTGCCGACAGGCTTGTCTCCTTTTTTATAAATTGCTGCCACCATGCTAAACTGTTTCATTTCTGAAACAGAATTCTCAGAGCCGATCAGAACCTGCACGCTGGTATTCCCTGATTCCAAAAGACTGTCAAGGAGTTTTACTATCAGGTGTTTGTCCTCTATAGCCCTTGATATATCTTTTATCCTCTCTACATCTGAAAATTCCGGAAGCCTCAATACCTCAGAGAATCCTGAAATAAAGATATTGTCATAGGGAAACGCCACTGCCTCCTTGCAAATTCTCAACGCCCTTGATATTAGCCTGTCACACACTATCTTCTCTTCTGCCATTTCCCTCATAATCCTCAAACGAATTTCATCAAGGTTAAATCCATAAAACTCTGAATTGAGATATAATGCAATCCTGTTAAGATCCCGCTGTGAAATCTCTGAACCCAGATCAATTGTCCTGTTCTTTACCAAACCTTCATCTGTAAACAACAATGTTACAATCTGATTACCGCTGTGTTTTAAGAGTTTGATCTTATTGAATGTTGCAACCCCTGCATTCGGGGAAAGCACAGCGCTGAGATAGTGCGAAAAGCTCGATAGTCTCTTTGTCGTCTCTTCGAAAAGCAAATCAATATCATTTTTTATTGACTCGAGTTCACCTGCGAGATCATGAACAAATTTCCTGTTGTCAGGCTCAGATTCTCCTGAGCACAGAGAATCAACATAAAGCCTGTATCCCTTATCCGTAGGCACCCTTCCCGCAGATGTATGCGGTTGTCTCAGGAATCCCATTTCCACAAGATCCGCCATTATATTCCTTATTGTTGCCGGAGAAAGGCTAAAGGAATAGCTCTTTGTAATAAATCCTGAGCCAACAGGATCAGGTCTGTTTATATAGCTCTGCACTATTGCACAGAGTACTTTTTTGTCCCTTTCTTCAAGCATCTTTGCACTCCGGATGAAATTAGCACTCTCAATGGTCGAGTGCTAATAATTTAGCAACAAACCGTTTCTTGTGTCAAGTATTGCTTCAAAATATTAGACATAGGCATAGTATTTGAGCGGCTTTTTTTGCCGATATTCCGACAGTATGCATAAGATAATCAGGAGGCAAAAACCTCGGAGGTCGGAACGACCGAGAATGAGCGAAAATACTATGCCTATGTCTGTCTATCACCATTCAAGTTTCCTCTTCATCAACTTTTCGTACATCTTATTAGGAAGAAATGCATGCTGATGTATCTCGTCACTGTAATATTTTGTATTTATACTGAATTTTTGTCTCATCTCACGCGGTAAAGCTCCCTTTGAGGCAACAGAAAAGGTCCACCAGTTGCCGGCATAAGTCGCTATCGGTGCAGTATATATATCCACCAAAGGAAATATCTTTTTCATCGTTTCCTGAACCTCAATAACTATCTCCTTATGAAAATGCAGGGATTCAGAGAGCGTCACATAAAATCCATCCCTGCTGAGGCAGTTCTTCACAGATGTAAAAAACTCCTCTGTGAAAAGGCTCGTCGCAAAACCGACTATATCTGTTGAGTCAACGATCACGACATCTATATCTGCATCACGTCCCTTAAGAAATTCAGCCCCATCCATACACTTAATTTCAACGCGAGGGTCATCAACATCACATGCTACTTTGGGAAAGAATTTTCTTGAAACATTTATAACTTCTTCGTCTATCTCAACAAAATATACCTTTTCAACAGTTTTATGCTTCAAGACCTCTCTTACCGCGCCTCCGTCTCCACCGCCTATAATAATTACATTCTTAGGTGCAGGATGTGCATGAAGCACGACATGCGTAAGCATCTCATGATAAAAGAACTCGTCCCTCTCGGTTATCTGCACGACTCCGTCGAGTATTAGCATTCTGCCGAAATGAGGATTCTGCACAACGATTATCTCTTGAAACTTGCTTTTTCCCTTATAGAGAATATTCTCAACCTCATAGGAATACTGGATTGGCGCATATGGGTCTCTTTCATAAAACCTTATCATCCCTTTACCTCCTTATTAATTCTTTTTTATATACTGAATTAGTACTCTCCAAAATAACTGAAAAAAGGCTGAATGATGAAAAAATACAATGACGACACCTTTAAAAATTAATCTACATCCTATTATTCTTAAAAACATCTGTCATATTGTTCCCTTTAAAGACGCTTATCAAAACGAGGTTGCACATCTTAATATCCTGTCGATTCATTGTATTTATGAAGCGTTCAGCTTTTTCATAAATCTAATTTGAATAACTTAATGTTGCCTTTCCCCTCATT
The DNA here is from genome assembly GCA_016208915.1 of Nitrospirota bacterium. Lineage (GTDB taxonomy): Bacteria > Nitrospirota > Thermodesulfovibrionia > Thermodesulfovibrionales > UBA1546 > JACQXE01. Next base: position 20,226 of record JACQXE010000067.1, read on the forward strand.
ATATCAAAACCGTCTTCGGTATAGAAAAACCGTTAAATTCTGATGCATATGATATCGTATATGCGCCGCTCGAGAGAATCAGCAACAAACCCTGAATCGCAGGCTCAGACAATGCAATACCTTTTTCTATAACATCAAAGCTGTCACAGCTCGGACCTGCCAGAGTCCATTTCTTTTTAACACGCTTTTCTCTCTCTGTCTCTACGATATAACTGTATTTTATTCCTCCGATACTCTCCATCAGGCCATTAAAAACCCCTACGTCAATATAGAGCCAGTTTTCATCAGCTCTTTCTGCCTTGCCTATCACCGAGGTCACAAATATCCCTGCATCTCCGACAACAGCCCTCCCAGGCTCGATAAATATCTTTATGTCCTGCGGAAACTTTTCCTGTATCAGGTTGTTCACATTCCTGTCTATGTCATCAACCTCAATAACATTCTTTGTGTATTTTATCGGATAGCCTCCTCCGATATTCAGCAGATTCAGCCTTATCCCTTTCCTGTCTGCAATGTCCCATAAAGCCTTTGCCTTGTCGAGAGCGCTATTCCAGTTATAAATATTCGTGCATTGTGAACCGACATGAAATGTTATACCAACAGGATTAAGCCCCTTCTCCCCTGCATAGGAAAGAAGGGCTGCAGCTTCATCAAGTTCAACCCCGAACTTCTTGCTTAAAGGCCATTCGCTCCCCTCATTCGGAACAGAAAGCCTTACATATACATTACAGCCCGGGATAAAATCTGCTATTTTATCCACTTCATCCCTGGAATCATATGCAAAATAATTCACACCGTATGATGCAGCCATACGGAGAAACTTGAACGACTTGACAGGATTGCTTGATATTATCCTTGCAGGTTTCACTCCTATCGAAGAAAGCAGGCTCAGTTCACCCTCAGATGCTATCTCGAAACCCATACCAAGTTTATTAACAAACCTGATTATCCCTATATCAGGATTTGCCTTGACAGCATAAAAGACTTTAGAATTCTTTATGTTCCGGCCTATGACAGACACCTTCTCCCTGATCTTTTCACTGTCAATGAGAAGAAAAGGCGTATCAGTCTCCTTTTTGTCAAGGTATTTCAATGCCTTGAACAATGTTGCCTTCGAGACTATCTCTGTATGGTACTTTTCTATCTTAAAGGTCCGAAGCACTCCTACCCCGTTTCAGAATATCTTATTTTAAGAGAATCAATTATAAACCATATTGCAGGATTTTTGAAAAGGGCTGTGCTACACTCTGTTCAAAATATCTCTTATCTCTTTCAAAAGCTCTTTGGGTAATACAGGTTTAGAGATAATTTTTATTCCATCACTCAGCAATCCTCCCATAGCCGTGACCTCAGAAGGATAACCACTGATAAAGAGCGCCTTAGCATTAGGGGCAAGATCCTTTATCTTCTCATAAACATCTCTGCCGTTCATCTTAGGCATTACAACATCAAGCAGCAGAAGGCTGATCTTGTCCTTATTCGCCATAAACTTATTCACGGCATCCTCTCCGTCTATTGCCTCTATAATCTTATAGCCGAACTCCTCCAACAGGTTCTTTATGGAGTTTCTGGTCGTTGCGCTATCCTCTGCAACAAGTATCGTCTCTGTGCCGCCAATAATAGGGCGAGATTCTTCGGATTTTACTTTCTCTGAATACAATCTCGTCAATGGAATATATATATTAAATGTTGAACCTTTTCCAATCTCGCTGTAACAATCAACATATCCGTTATGCTGTTCTATTATTCCATAAACTATTGAAAGCCCGAGCCCTGTGCCTTTGCCTATCTCTTTGGTCGTAAAGAATGGTTCAAATATTTTCTCTTTCGTCTCTTCAGTCATTCCTGTTCCTGTATCAGAGAATGCAATAAACGCATAATCAGCAACTTCTCCTTCACCATGCAGCCTCATGAATGCCTTCTCAAAACGCTTTATCCCTGTGCTGATAGTCAGGGTTCCTCCTTTCTGCATGGCATCACGGGCATTGGTGGCAAGGTTCATCAATACCTGCTCTATCTGTCCTGAATCAGCCATAACTAACAGTTCCCTGTTTAAGAGAGAAGTTCTTATGTCAATATCTTCTCCTATTACTCTCACGAGAAGTTTTTCAACCTTTCTTATAATATCATTAAGGTCTACCGGGGCAGTAGCCATTTTCTGTTTTCTGCTTAATGCAAGAAGGTTTCGTGTCAGACTGGCAGCTTTTTCTGTTGCAGAGAGTATATGGTCTACATAAGTGAGCAGAGGTTCATCTTTTTCCATCTTCATCTTCAGTATGCTTCCATATCCTATTATTGCTGTAAGCACATTATTAAAATCATGTGCTACGCCTCCTGCAAGCCTGCCGACTGCCTCAAGCTTCTGGGCATGGAGAAGCTGAGCTTCAAGTCTCTTTTTATCTGTTACATCATTGACAACCTCTATTGCAGAGACAACCTTCCCTGAATCATCCCAGACAGGATAAGCTTTTATCTCTACATATATCGGATTATTATTCTGGTCATAATGTATGTGAGTTGCTGCACTATGCTTCCCTGTCTTGAAGACATCCAAAACAGGACAGGGTTCACCGTGCTCGAAGCAGGGTTCATGTGTTCCATGGAAAATCTCATAACAATATTTCCCTGTGACCTGTTCGAAAGACATGTGAACCAAGTTCAGGTATGCCCTGTTTGCAGAAATGATCCTGTATCCACCATCTATGACAATAAACCCTTCATCAACTGTCTCAAGTATATCTTTTATGAATTTTTCTGACTTTTTTCGATCTGTGATGTCCCTCATCACAGATGCGTATGCTGTTATCCTGTTTTCTTTATCTCTCAGGGCAACCGCAGTTATTTCCACAGGCATCACTCTTCTATCCTTTGTTATCCTTACAGATTCATACCCTGAGAAGGATCCATCCCTTTGCAGAGCAGTAAGACAATGTTCCAGCTCTTTCTGGGCAATTTCTTCAGGAATAATAGTTTCTATAGACTTTCCTATGATCTCTGCTGCCTTATAACCCAGCATTTTCTCTCCGCCCTGATTCCATGATGCGATATTTCCGTTCATGTCTATTGAACATACTGTATCCGGCATGGTATGAATTATAGAAGCCAAAAACCTGTTTTCTTCCTCTGCCTTTTTGCGTTCTGTAATGTCACGGACATATTCTATTACGCCTTTTAATTCGCCTGTCTTTGAGTCAATAAGCGGAAAGCTAAAAAGATCCATCCAGCCTCTTTGCCCTTCAGGTCATGTAAAGGGAACGACTTCGTAATCAGGCTTTCCCCTTCTCAATGTTCGAATGCTCGGGCAAACCTTGCAGGGCTCTTTACGTCCATGATAGGCCTCGTAGCACTTTTTTCCTGTCAAAGGCAAGTTGTGGGCATACCACTCTTCCATAACAGCATTGACACTTATGATATTCATTTCCTTATCCAGAATGCTTATTCCATCCTGAATACTATCAAAGATACTTCTTAAAAAACTTTCACTTTCTTTTAAAGCATCATCTGAACGCCTCTGCTCATAATAAATATTTTCTAACCGCTGTATATAAAACATAAGCTCGCCCAGTAAGGTAGCTATAGCAAAAGCAGTAATCCCACCAACAATCAGATGCTCATTATCAAAATAAGAAATTTCAGGATGGAGAAAAAGGTCAACTATGGAATTAAGATTTGCAATGAATAAAACAACAATGGCAACAAAAATAATCTTTTTAATCAGACTCTTTTTTGCTTTATTCATAGGTGATTCCATACAAATATTAACACAATATATTGGATTGTCAATAAAAATCTTGCTGCATGATATAATTTCATATGAATATTTATCTTAATAACAGGATTGTGCCTGCTTCTGACGCAAAAGTCTCTGTATTTGATCATGGATTTCTTTACGGAGATGGGATATACGAGACAATGAGGGCATACAATGGGGCAGTTTTCATGCTCGATGCACATATTAAAAGGTTTTTCCGTTCAGCATCGATGATAGAACTGGATATTATGAGGAAAAGGGATTCGATTAAAAAGGCTATATATAAAACTCTCTCTGCCAACTCGCTAAAAGAGGCATATGTAAGGCTGACTGTATCAAGAGGCCATGGCGCCATAGGCCTTGATCCTGCTCTATGCAAAAAACCGACATTCATCATAATTGCTCAGGAGCTCAGACAATATCCTGCTGTTTATTATGAGAAAGGCGTCAGCTTAACCATTGCCAAGACAAGAAGAAATCTGAAAGAGGCAATCAACCCGCAGATTAAATCCCTTAATTTTTTAAATAACATCCTTGCAAAGATCGAGGCGAAGAAAAAGAACGCCTATGAAGCGGTGATGCTGAATGCAAAAGGTTATCTTACTGAAGGAACAATCTGTAATGTCTTTTTTGTCGCAAAGGAAAAAAACAGCGAGGTCCTCTGCACGCCATCAACTGATTGTGGAATTCTTGATGGGATAACGAGAAATATAATTTTAGATTTAGCCAAAAAAAATGGCATTGCAATAAAAGAAGGCAAATTTACAAAAAAAAATCTCTACAATGCCTCTGAGGTCTTCATCACGAACACAACTATGGAGGTAATGCCTGTCTCTAAGATTGATAATAAGAAATACGCCTCAGGTTATATTACAAAGCTGCTGGGCACGGCATATAAGGAAAAAGTAAAAAGCTACACCTTAAGGTTTAAAGATATATAGTTGTCCAATGGTTCTCTCTTTAACAAAGCCATTCTTCTTTCAATAAGACCTCATTAACTAATATACCACGCCTATATCATCTCATCAATAGTTCTTAGGATTATCTTCTCTTTATCAGCAACACTTTTCAGTTCTTCTGTAAAACCCTTTCTGCTAAACAGGGCATAAGTTTCTTTCCGGTTTTTCTTGCCCCACTCTACCATTGGCGCTTTTTTCTTTAAATCAGATAAAACATCAATGCCTATTTTCCTTGTGCTCCATTTAGCCTCGCCGAAAAGTACTGAGTTGTCATCTTCATTTACTGCAACTACATCGATCTCTGCATCTTTTGACCACCAGCGGCCTACTTTATTAAACCTCATACGGTCACCAAGACCTTTTTTGACAAATGACCTGCAAACTTCTTCAAATGCGTAGGATGCAAATATGTCTATATTAGGCCTTACCTTGTTTTTAATTAAATAATCAACTTCACCTTCTTCTATAAAGCTCTTATTAGGAAAAACAAAGTTAAACCAGAACCTGAAATAATTATCATAAATCAAATAGATGCCTTTTTTGCTTTTCTCAAATGATTTCTCAATAACAGGAACTTCCCTTTTGATAATTCTGAGATCGGTAAGGACTGAAAGATATTTGCCGACCATATTTTTTTCAAAGCCTGTCTCATTTATTATTTCGCTTGCGCGGGTTTTACCCATGGAAATAGCCCTTAAAATAGAGGAGTAGTTTCTTGGCTCACGCAATTCTTCCCTTAGTATAAATTCGGGTTCGCTGAAGAGATATGCTTCCGGCGTAAGAATTTTACTTTTTATATTCTTCCAAATGTCTGCCAATGGATCAAATTGAAGGAGATACGCAGGAGTGCCGCCAAGAATTGCATATGTATGCATGAATTCTTCATTCGATTTTCCGGGGAAAAACTTTTTTGAATCCCAGAAGTTGAGAGATTCTATAAGTAATTGTCCTGTTCTTCTGCCGAAAAGCGGCGATTTATAACCAAGCACTTCCGTTTCCATCATACCTATGCTTGATCCGAGCAGAATAAGGAATATTTTAGAATCTTTAAGTTCTTCATCCCACCCCTTTTGAAATATCGAAGGGACGGCCTTGTTTGCCTCAACCAGGAAAGGGAATTCATCTATAGTAATTATTATTCTCCCTTTCCCTTTGATATACCTGAAAAAATCATGCCAATTACCAAATCCACGTGAAAGCAGTAGTTCGTCATTAAACAATAGCCCGACCTTTTCTGAAAGCATTTGGAGTTGCTCCCTTTCAGGAGCTTTGTCTGCAAGGAAATAGATGTGAGGGATGTCTTTAAAAAACTGTTTGACGAGCTCAGTCTTCCCAACACGCCTCTTGCCATAGATGACAATAAACTGGGACTGTTTTTCCTTGTACGACTTGTTTAAAAATTCAAGCTCTCTTACCCTGTTAATGAAGGTCATGCCAGCTCCTTAAAAGTTTACTTATAAGTATTATACTTTAAAGTAACTTAATTTGTTCAACACATTTTTTTTCTAATAGTCCCTTCCCCGACTCCTAATTGTTACACTTAAAAGACAATAAAAAAAAAGGGAGGGCGAAATGCCCTCCCCCTCTATTTCTGTAAAAACTGAAAACTATAAACTATAGACTGCTTCTCTTTCTTCTCAACAAATACCCTCCGGCTAATGCAAGCGTTGCAACAGCCATTGCTTAAACTACTGTATAACTCTGATAGTGTCCGATCCTCTGATAGAATTGCCATTAAAGGTCTTGCCTTCCAAAATTGCTGTTGTATCTGTTTGGGTTAATTGCAAGGCCTCAGTAGTTACATGTACTATCAAATCTAAGAGTCCATCTTCATTCACATCAGCTAAAGACGCCATAGGCGTACCTTTCCCTTTTAGTTTTACAGGAGCACTTGCCAGTGTAACAGTCATTGGATCAACTGTCGTTGCATCAAAGGTGGTAGTGCTGAGTATAGCTACTGGCACCGTACCTCCTGAGCCAAGATTAATACTGTTTGGATTGCTGCCTGGTTTTATATCGATTGTCACTATAATTACAGCCTTCTTAACAATCACAAAAGGCGAAAAGCTGCTTACTTGTCCACAGATTATGCCTTGGTTGGGGTCGTTTAAACTTGTAACATCTACCCACGAATCATTCTCATAATGAAGAAGGCGCATTTGTGGCTCGTTATAGTTTGACGGATACGGGATGCATACTGTGGCTTGACCACTAAATGAAGCTGTCGTGGTGATATCAAAATAGGCCGGCCCTGCTGGAAAATCATTGAGCACAACAAACCCGCTTGGCACAGGAGGGTAACCACTGGTAACGCCGTTATTTAATATGGTATCCCCCGGCACAGACACGACAGGGAATATTACAGTGGCCAGATCAGCTGTTACTCCAACATCTGTGCCAGTAGGTGTATTAAAAGCTGACATCTTTAAAACATAGGCATCTGCATCATCAGCCCACGTTTGCCAGGGAAGGGCTTCATATGTGGTGCCCACCACATATAAATTACCCATATTATCGAGAGTCACACCTGAAGCATCGTCATAGCTTGGAGTCCCAAATTGATATGTCCATAACTCAGTGCCATCAGAATCATACTTTTTGACATAGGCATCGTAATCACCAACCCAATCTTGTCCTGGCAAGTTATCATTTGTGCTGCCGACAATATAAACATTGCCAGCACGATCAACCGCAATGCTCGAAGCGTCGTCGTCGCCAGAGGAACCGAACTGGTGTGTCCACAACACATTGCCAAAGGGATCATATTTTCTGACATAAGCGTTGGAACCACCTTCCCAGCTTGACCCTGCTATGTCACCATTCGTACCACCTCCAACGTAAACGTTTCCATCACGGCCAACAGCAACACTATTGGCATAGTCTATGTTCGGGGTTCCGAACTGACGCGTCCACAGTTCGTTTCCTTCACTGTCGTACTTACACAAGAAGGCATCCCAGTCACCGCCACATGTCTGGCAAGGATTGGTGTAACCCGCAATGTAGACATTGCCATCAGCGTCTACTCCTACATCAAATGCGCCGTCCCAACCCGATGTACCGAACTGGCGTGTCCACAGTTTGTTTCCTTCAGAGTCGTACTTTCGCAAAAATGTGTCAGCATCTCCAGTAGATGGGTCTCCAGCAGGTGTCTGGCCAGGTAAAATGCCATAAGTTGTGCCCACTACATATACGTTGCCAGCAGTGTCAATAGCTGCACCGTCTGTCCGAGCTTCCGAACTGGTGTGTCCACAGTTCGTTTCCTTCAGAGTCGTACTTGCGTATAAAAGCATCTGCATTGCCAGAAGATATCTGCCCCGGTAAACTTTCATAGACAGTGCCTGCGACATAAACATTCGGTTCTACAACAGCGATGTAAGGCAAATCCATTCCATATCCATATGGAGTTCCAAACTGGCGTGTCCACAGCTCGTTCCCTTCAGAGTCGTACTTGCGTATAAAAACATCCCCATTGCCAGAAGATGTTTGCCCCGGCAAATTTCCCGCTGTAAGCCCAACAACATAGACATTACCGATTCCGTCCGCTGCTACTTTAAAACCATCGTCGCTGACTGAGGTGCCAAATTGGCGTAGCCAAAGTACTTCTTGTGCTTCAGAAAACTGTACCGTACATAATAGCGTCGCTGATAGAATTAGTAAAACTGCGCTCAAAAAATACCAACCCTTGCATAATAATGTGTTGTCCCTAATAAATCCCTTCGTATTTCGCTGCTCCATATTTTATCCCCCAATCAAAAAGTTTTTATGTAAGGCAGCAGAAAGGTTCTTTCCACTGCCCCACATTTACTTCTCTCCTTACACCTCATACTTACTTTGGCAAAAGTATGTCTCTTCAGTAACTAAAAACTGTTTTTATACCTTCCTTCTTTTTCTCAATAAATATCCTCCAATCAATATTAAGCTTATAAGGGTTGCGATAAGCCATTTGAAATCATAACCCACAGGAGTTGGAGAAGTTGACTCCATTACTGCAAATTCTGAGAATGATGTTGTTTCACCGCAGATGATGTTGGCACTTGTATTGCGTGTTGTTGTTATGTCTCTCCAGCCTGTGTTCTCGAGATGGAAAAGCTTCAGATTGTTTTCATTTCCATGCACATCCGCATCATTATATTCAATGCAGACTGTCACAGAACCAGTGAACGTGCCTGTAAAAGTAATGTCATAAGACTGGCCTCCAACAATCCTGAAATTTGAAAGAGGTGTTGGATTAGCTATTGGTGTAACAGTAACTATTCCGCCTGAAGTTACATTATCAAATGTGAGGTCAGTTTCTGGTCTTGGCGATACTGGTATATCGTTTCCTGTAGGTATTGTGCCGTTTGTTGTTGTGAATGTTGCTGATACTGTGCAATTAGCTGTAACCGGAGCAGTTGTATACGTATTTCCTGATAATAAGCCGCCACAGCCAGTTACTGACACAATGAAGTAACCATTATTTGCTGTTACTGTGAATGAAGCAGTAGCGCCTTGTACGACTGTCTGGCTTGCAGGTGTTATTGTCCCGCCGCTTCCTGCACTTGTGCTTACTGTATATGTGGATGTGTTTATAGAAAACGTGGCTGAGACGTTGCAATTTGCTGTTATTGAGCCAGTGGTATAGGTGTTGCCATTTAATGAGCCTCCACATCCTGTTACTGATGCGATGTGATAACCTGCATTTGGAGTTACGGTGAATGCAATGGTTGAGTTGTAGTTCACAGTCTGCGGTGTATTCGGATTAATACTACCGCCTGATCCAGCAGAAGGAGTGACGGTGTATGTGTTAATAGCAAAGTTGGCAATAACTGTGCAGTTGGCAGTAATTGCGCCAGTTGTGTAGCTGTTGCCGCTGAGGATTCCAGTTGGACATGTGCCTGTTACATTAGCCTTAAGTTGCAGTAGCGCCTTGTGCTGTGGTCTGAGGTGTACTTGGAGTAATGGTTCCATTGCCAGATGAAGAAGGTGTTACTGTATAAGTAGGCATAGCCGTGGTCGTAATACTAAAAGTATCGCTGACTACATCGATAGTGAGGGTAGCGTTAGTCGTTGTCGAATAAGAACTTGATGAAGTAAGACGGACTTGAACTGAATCGCCATTGTTGACCGTGCCTGACGAAGATGTAAAGGTACCACCATTAATAGAATATTCTCCACCGGTGATTGAAATCGGCGAAGGGGCGTTGATGCCGGAGATGGTGATAGAGTTAGAAGTAATGACCGTATTTAATGTAACGCCTGTCTGGTCGGTGAAGGTGAAAGAGTCAGGAATAGTATCAGGCAATGGTGTTATAGTGCCGCCACGAACAGGCCAGACATAGTATTTTATACTCTTATAACTTACATAGTCCGTGTAAAGCATGTTTCCATACCGATCGAGATTCCATGCAAGGTTAGTATTAGCAGCTGCGGTAGTAGACGACCAATAGTTAGATTGAGCATTCATAAAGCCTTGGGTATTAAGCCAAAAGAAAATATTTGGCTCAGATGTATTAACAAGACTTTTAAACTCGATTCTATTGGAAAGTCGCCAATCATTGCGACCAAGATAATTGTTACTATTCAAACATGCAACATAATCCAAAGTTTCTTGCCATGTTTTTGTCCCACCAGAGCATGTACCAACTGTTGGCGTGCCAGCATCCTTTGTCCACATTAATCCAGTGAGATTATCTGTAATTGTCTGATCTCCGTTATCAGCAAATCTCGGGGTAAGCCATGCAACGCCTGCTTGAATTTCCCCATCCTGTCCTGTGCCTGTACAAGTAACTTCGGCCCCTGCTGAGTTATAACACTTCGTTTGGCCGGTTTTTGGCAAGCTAATTAATCCCCCAGACCCTGCGCGGACAATCCACACATTGCCGACATCCGTCGCCTTACCCTGATAACCAACTCCTCCGCTATGTCCCGTTTGTGTACGGAATACCCATGCCCAAGTTTTATTATCGGCACGCGTTGTTGATAACCAGTACCAATCCGACTGAACATTTATAAATCCTTGGGTATTCAACCATGTAGGTAGAAAAGAAACACCTGCATTTACTATGCTCGGCATCTCGTTATAATTTGGCAGTCGCCAATCATTATGTCCAAGATAATTTTCGGCGTTTAACTTTGCCACGTAGTCAAGAGCATGCTGCCAGGTGACCTTTCCATCATTTGCAACGTTATCTGTATCCCATCCTGGATCTCGTGTAGTCATCAGGTTTGCATCTTTCGACCAGATTAGACCGGTCAGGTTATCCGTAATTGTCTGATCTCCGTTATCTGAAAACCTCGGATTAGGCCATGCAACGCCTGTTTGAATCGCACCGTCATCGCCAGCAGCATAGCTCGACGTCTGGCCAGTGCGGGGGAGGTCAATGGCGGGAAAAGCATTGGTGGCATATTTGAGGTCATGATTACTAGCGTCAGAATAACTTATATGAACTTTGCCCTGTGAGTCGATGGCTATAGAAGTATAATAGCCCACATACCCAGCGCTATCAATCGTAGATGTAACCCATGTTCCTGAGGCATTTGTTGCATATTTGAGACTACCATTTGAATTATCCAAATAGCTTATATGCGCCTTATTGCTTGAATCTATTACTATGGAAGTATCTCCATACCCTCCACTGCTAACGGTAGATACAGCCCATGAGCCTCCAGTATTCGTGGCATATTTGATACCGCAGTTTATGAGATCATAATAACTTATATGAACCTTGTTATTTGAATCGAGAGCTATAGAGGTATAACTGCCCACATAGTTTCCACTGTCAATCGTAGAAGTAACCCATGTTCCTGAGGCATTTGTTGCATATTTAAGATCATCATTTGTATCATCAAAATAACTGACATGCGCCTTGCCATTTGAGTCAATGGCGATAGAGGTATAAGTGCCCACATTTCCAACGCTATCAATAGTTGATGTAACCCATGTGCCTGAGGCGTTCGTTGCATATTTGAGGTCATAGTTGCCTTGGTCATTATAGCTAATGTGCACTTTGTTATTTGAATCGAGGGATATTGAGTTACCCCCTCCTACCCATCCGGCACTGTCAATGGTAGAAGTAACCCATGTGCCTGAGACATTTGTGGCATATTTGAGGTCTTGGTTGGTATCATCAGAATAGCTTATATGTACTTTATTGTTTGAATCTACAGCAATTGATGCATATCTCCCTACACCCAAAGAACTATCCACTGTTTCATACTGCCATTGTGTACCATCGTAATAGGCATGATAAAGGTGATCGCCGCCGTAAACAATATGAGGGTAGTTAGTAACTTTATCGATAGCGATAGACCGCTGGGACATGTTTGTAAAATACTTCGGCGCATCCACTGCCTCAATTGTCCATGAAGCAAAAGACAAAGAAGGCAAAACCAGTACCATAGCGCAGAAGAACAACATCAACAACAGTTTCGAGTTTCAAGTCTCAAGTTTCCAGTCATAACGCTCCCTCAAAGAGGGAGGCTTGACGGTTGTGAGCCGTCTCAAAGACGGCCGTTTAGGTTTATACTAAAATCTGCCCTCTTCTTGTTCACTGTCCAGCTTTTCCTGATTAGCAATGTAGTCTTTGATCTT
>JACQXE010000076.1 GCA_016208915.1 Nitrospirota bacterium
CAAAAACTGTCTGGCGATAATTGCCTCGTTGAGTTATATGATTGGGATACCCTATTGCTACTGCACGAGCCATTCTTGGCATGGAAGTAATAATATGTGTTTTATCTTAATAAGTCAAGAAAATAGTCGCTGTCCCTATTTATACCTATTTAGATAGGCAATAAGCCTATGCATTAAGAAATAGCTGAATATCTTGCTATGTTTACTGCTTTGTATCATCGTGTTTCTTATTTAATTAGAACCGTTGTTCTCTTTTTAATTTATTTCCATTTCTTTCGTTTTAAAGAATTCAACCTATTTTCCCAAGGAACTGTTTTAATTAACTTATATGAGTCGCCTTCCTTCCTGTATATTCTCGTCTCCTCAGGATAACGAAAAAGTTTTTTTGTGTCGCGATTCATTAGAAAAGAACCTTGTGTAATCAATATTTCATCTTTCCCATCATTATCTATATCTACAATTTCTGGCAATTGTTTTGATCCATCTTCAAAGACCATTTTTATTTCGCTATCAACTAACGAAAAAATATTAAAATGATAAGCAGTGCCGCCGACCCAAATTGTCACTAAATCTCCATTAGCATCGGCAAGAGGATACATGCCTATAAAATTATTACCAGTTTTATACTCGTATATTTTTTTTAAATTATCACCTATTTTCTTGTATACGCTAAGCTTTTTAAAATTTATTAATTCATCTTCGTGTTTCTCGGTATGCAGTGCTACAATACACAAATATTCTTCAGTAATAAAATCCCAATAACCCATAGCCAAGATAGTTTCCTTATTAAATATTTTTAGCAGGGTTGTTTCTTCTCCTAACACCTGTTCTTTACATTCGCCTTGGGTAGACAATAGGAGACTTAAAATTAACGCAAAGATCATAGTTAAACTATAAAGTTTCATTTTTTCTTCCTCCCTGGGTGAAGTTGATTTAGGCATTTCTTTGAATCACACGGGCTATCCTTTAAGCACTTTTCACACTCCAATATTTTTGCAGCATATGCTGGTCCCTCTCCATAATTGCTTAATCCTTCAACCACATTTCCATAATGGTAGTCCTTAATCTGTTTTTTCAAATATTGACTACCGGCTTTGATACTTGTTACCGGATTGTCTAATGTAAAGTAATCAACGTTTACATCTTTGGTTGCTGCTACTGTAAGACCCATCAGACTCCAAGCCGTTGATTTATCTCTTGGATTCATGGCTATTGGATTAAAACTGCTTTCCATGAAAGCAATGCAGATTATTATCTCATTGCTTTGGCCTGATAGGTTGTTAGCTGTAACTATCTTGACAATCTCGGCGTAAGCGAGTGGCGATAGCCCTAAGGGATCAACAAGCATGGTTGGTCGGTTGTGGACATAAACGTACAGGTTAATCCCTCCCCCAAACCCAATCGGATCTTTTGAGATGAAGCGGCCTATCCCCGGATTATAATATCTCCCTCTATAATAATAAAACCCAGTCTCTGAGTCATATTCCCTGCTTGTGAACATATACGGCTGGCTTAAGGTTCCGGACTGTGAGGCTATGGCTCCATATGCCTTGTAGTTGTAGGTTTTTATTATGCCTCCTGTACTGTCTGTTATAACCTTTATGCTCCCCAATCCATCTGCATGATAATAGTATCTCTGTCCGGACTTTTCAATGCTCAAGGGCTCATCGATTCCGGGGCCGTGGGTGAAGCGGGCTGTTATACCTCCGCTTCCATTGTATTGGATGACGATATCTTCTCCATCATAGAGGTATTTCGTGGTTGTGCTGTTTACCTTCTTCTCTATCCTTCTTCCGAAGGGGTCGTATTTGTAGGTGGCTACTGTCCCTGTCTTGTTCATCTGGATGAGACGGTTTGATTCATCATAGGCGTAGGTTACAATGTCTCCTGTTGATTTGGTTGTCCTCTGTATGAGGTTTCCGTTGTTGTCATAGGCAAAGGTATATGTTGCATTCTCAAGCAGCCTGTTTGCTGTATCTACTGTGGTATTCGTCCTGTTTCCAACAAAATCATAAGAAAATTTTTCTGTTGATGTGGTCGGATGGGTTGCCTGTTTGAGCTGGTAGATATTGTCATAGTCGTAGTTGTGTGTGCCTAGGGTGTCTGACATGGTCTTTCTGTTGGCTACTTTATCATGGGTGTAGGTATAGGAGTCTATAGTTGAGGGTATTGAGTTTTGGGTGAGAAGGCTGGTGAGTCTGTCTGCTACGTCATAGGCGTATGTGGCGCTTGTGCCATTGGGATGGGTAAGGCTCGTCCTTTTCCCTAAGGTGTCGTAGGCAATGGTAAATGTCCCTGCTATTGTCTGTATCTCAAAGGGCCGGTTTGCAGGGTCATAGGTGTAGGTTACAATCCTTCCATCAGGCAGGGCCATCTGCTTTCTGTTTCCGGTTGAATAGTATTGGTAGGTGATGGTCTTTCCGCTTGAGTCTGTTGTTGAGGTAAGTCTGTTTGCTTTGTCGTAGATGAAGGTGTAGCTGATATTCAGGTTTGCTGCTGTTAGTATATTGCCCTTTGCATCATAGGTGAAGGTCTCTGTGGCGCTGTCAGGATAGGTCTTTTTGGTAAGCCTGTTTAAGGCATCATATTGGTATGTGGTGGTGTTGCCATTGGCGTCTGTCTTTGATATGAGGTTATTGGCTCCATCATATGTGTAGATGGTTGTATATCCGAGCGGGTCTGTCTCTTTTTTGAGGTTTCCCCGCTTATCATATTCAAATGAGGTGATATGGCCTTTTGCATCGGTGAGGGATGTGAGTTTGTCAACTCCACTGCATGAGGGGCATCCTGTGCCTCCGTAGATGAATGTAGTGATATTGTTGAGGGCATCTGTTATCTTTTTTATCTGTCCTCTGTAATTATGTTCATAGGTAGTGATGTTGCCATTTGCATCTGTTATGGTTTGTTTGTTTCCATTCGGATCATAGGTGAAGGTAGTTATGTTATTTAAAACATCTGTTATCTTGATGAGCTGGTTGAGGCTGTTATATTCATACTGGGTTGGGGGATTCGGAGAACTTAGGATGTTGCCCATTATGTCATAGGTGTAGGTATATTTAAAAACTGTTTCTGTTGGGTCTTTGATGGTGACGGGGTTGTTGTATGAATCGTATTCTATGATGGTGGTCTGATCCGCCGGGTCTGTTATGGAGATTATGGAGATGATGTTTCCCCTGCTGTCATAGGTGAAAAGGGTTTGGCCTCCTTCAGGGTCTGTGACGGTCAGGAGATTGCCTTTATCATCATAGGTGAATGTTGTGATGTTTCCTGTCTGGTCTGTTATGCTCGTGACCTTGTTCAGGGTGTTATAGGTGTAGGAGACTGTGTGGCCAAGGTCATCGGTTATGGAGGTTATGTTCCTGTTGCTGTCATAGGTATAGGTTGTCACATGCCCAAGGGCATCTGTCTCGGTGAGGAGGTTTCTGTTGCTGTCGTAGGTGTATCTTGTTATATTGCCGTCAGGGTCTGTCTTTTCTTTCGGGACGTTCAGGAGAGGGTCGTATTTTTGAAGCCATGTGCCACTGTCTTTTTCAAGGATGGTTGCTATGTTATTGATCTGGTCATAGGTTATGGTCTTTGTCTTTGCTTCTGGGTCTATGGATGAGAAGAGTCTTCCCTGTGCGTCATATACATAGGTTATGGTATTTCCTCCGGGGTCTGTCTTTGTCGTCATCCTCCCGTTTCCGTCATATCCGTATGTCCATGAGTTGCCTTTCGGGTCTGTTATGGCAGTAAGAAGGTCTCCACTATAGGTAAAGGTATTGATAGAGCCTGCAGGGTCTGTGATTGATATGATCTTTCCACTGCTTACTGCAGAGCTCGTTGTCCTTCCGGTTGAGTCAATGATGCTCACTAGGTCACTTCCTGTATAGTTGAGTGTAGTCGTGTTTCCGTTTCTGTCTTTTATCTCTGTGAGTAAGCCTGATGTGTTAAAGGTGTATACGATACCGTCTTTCTGTGTTTGTGTATAGGTATTATCAGGGTTTTTTACTATCTGAGAGGAATCTCCGCTCTGGGGGTCAGGATAGTAGGCGCCGCCTGACAGCCTAAAATATGTTGTATTTCCATCAGAGCCCTTTAAACGAAGGCTTCCGTCTGGGTTGGTGGTAAGGGTGATGTTAAAGTTGTGCGTCCAGCTTCTGCCGAATGAGCCTGTATTCGTATCAAGTGAGTTGTAAGAAAGGGCTATTTCTAATGAAGGCTTTGCATTGGGAAGCGTAAAGAGTGTCTGGCTGTGATAGAAGTTTCCGCTTCCGACATTTGCTGAGGAATCTAAGCAGATGTTGTTAGATGTCTGGCCTACGCACGTCTCATCCTTCTGTCCATTGCAGTCATTATCTATTCCATCACATATTTCATTTGCCCCTGGATATATCGCAGCATTATTGTCATTGCAATCATCGCCCGCTGGACAGCTTCCACTTATTGCATAATGCCCATCTCCATCATTATCAACACAGCACCCCTCATCCACCTGCCCATTGCAGTTGTTGTCTTTGAGATCACCGCAGATTTCAGGAGCGCCGGGACGGATGTTAGGGTTTGTGTCGTCACAGTCGCCATTGCAGGTAGTATAGCCATCATTATCATTATTGGTGCATGATGAGCATTGCCATTCGTAAATTTCACGTTGCACCACATAGACACAATAATTTGCATACGGCACATCCAATGCAGAGTTGCAACCTTCCCTTGGTGAAGGCATACCACAAGTGACTAAAGAACAACCAAGTCTTGGAAAGCATCCACTGCCACATGTGCCATAGATGCCATAGGCAGTGTATGTCCATGTGTCACCAATATAACAATTATCAAGAAATACAGACCTATCCCAATAGCAATAAAGGGTGTTACTTTCATTTACCCATCCCCCCGCATTCGAAATCCTTACAGCCTTTGTCGCAATACTACCATCTTCACAGCCTGCTGCAACAGTTATAGCTCCACATGATGAAACGGTAGTCAGCGTTCCATTGCTTATTGTAGCTCCTGTTCCAGTCGCTCCCCACGATACTGTCCCACCACACTCTGATGCTGTGCATGTTGCAGTGCCATTAGACAATACTTCATCAGGACAGGTTATATTTATTGCTTGAGAATTGCCTACAAGGAAAAAATAATTGATTGCTAAAAGCGATATGAAAAAACAGAGAAAAAATTTCCTTTTATTCATGGTACCCCCCTTGATTTGCAATACCGTATAAAACCAAAAACATCTAAGAAATGTCAATGATTTTTTGAGGAAAAAATTGACAGATCCTTGTCCGAGATTATTGCCAGATAAGCCAAAGGGTATTGTATCTGCGCACTTTGTCTGATAAACTTCTTAATATGGCAATTAAGGGGGAGAGTTTATGGTAAATAAGGTTGTGGCAAAGAAAAGGGATGGGACTCTGATCAAAGGGACAACGAGCGATTTCCTTCCGAATAAGAATATATTTAATGTACATAGTAGGGGATACGGCACTTACAATATCAGCAAGGTGATTGTTAATGAGCTCAAGGCAGTCTTCTTTGTAAAAAAACTCGAGGGCAATAAGGCCAGTCATTCCATGCCTAAAAAAAATATTAAGCCCAGACAGCATACAATTGGACGTCATATCAAGGTGTTTTTTCAGGATGGTGAGGTTATTGACGGCCTCTCGCACAGCCTGCATCTGGACAGGCTTGGCTTTTTCATGACACCTGCTGATACAACAACCAATAACGAAAGAATATTCGTGGTCATTTCTTCTATTGAAAAAATAATGGTTGATGACCAGATTATTACTTTCCCTGTTGAACAAAAAATCGGGAAGGTCTGTCATATCTGCGGGAATGATATAGACCCCGAATGGAAGTATTGTCCGTTTGACGGCACACTGATGTCATAAAATCTATACATATAACCCAAAGGAGAAATAATGCTGAAGGCAAAAGACATAATGACAACTGATGTAACAACAGTCAAACCATCCACTACTGTAGAAGAACTGGCTAACCTGCTCATAAAACATAAGATAAGCGGTGTTCCTGTTGTAAATGACTCTGGAGACCTTGTTGGTATTGTTACAGAAAACGATCTTATAAGCCAGAGCAAACGGCTGCATATACCCACTGTCATGAGGCTGTTTGATGCATACATGCTACTTGAACGCCCAGACAAAATAGAGCATGAGATTAAGAAAATGGCAGCTACCACAGTGGATGAGATATGTACAAAAAAAATAATAACTGTTACTGAAGATACGCCTGTTGAGGAAATAGCCACCATAATGTCTGAAAAGAAAGTGCATCTGATTCCTGTTGTTGACGGGAAAAAGATATGTGGAATAATAGGCAAGATGGACCTCATTAAAGGGATAACAAAAATAGGATGACAAGTATTACATGGAGGCGTAAAGATGTCTGAACTGTATGACGTGATAATAATAGGAGGCGGGCCTGCAGGGCTCTCTGCTGCACAGTATGCTGCACGGGCAAAACTCAGGACAATTATCCTTGACAAGTCAAGGACCGCAGGGGCGCTTGCATATACACACAAAATAGAAAATTATCCCGGATTTATAAAACCATTATCAGGCAAGGAGCTGCTTGATACCTTTAGAAATCAAGCTATTGGCTTTGGCGCCGAGTATGTTGAAACCCAGGTCATAGGGGTGAACCTATCCGGTAATGTAAAGGAAGCCTTCACTCTGGATAAAAATTACAGCGGGAAAGTGGTAATAATAGCAACCGGCTCCATGGGGAGAAAGCCCACAATCAAAGGAGAGGCAGAATTTCTCGGCAGGGGAGTAAGTTATTGTGCAATATGTGATGCTGCATTCTATAAAGGCAAGATCGTATGCGTCATAGGTGATTCTGAAGAGGCAGTAAAAGAGGCAGAAATCTTAACTAAGTTTGCAAAAACTGTCTATCTCATCACTCCATCCCAGAAACTTAAGGTTGAAGAAGACCATCCTGCCTTAAAGGCTCAGAACCTGAAGACAGTATTAGGTCACATTGTAACTTCAATAGAGGGCAATGAGATTGTTGAACGCATAAGATTAACGGATCCCGACAAAAAAGAAACTGTTAAAGAACTCTCCGGCGTTTTTGTCTATCTTCACGGAAGCAAGCCGATAATAGACTTTCTCAGCAGCGCTATGGAACTGAGTGAAGAGGAGTGTATTCTTACCAATAAAATGATGGAGACATCCATTCCAGGCGTATTTGCAGCAGGCGATGTGACATGCTCAGAGGTAAGACAGGTGATTGCGGCGGCGGCAAATGGCTGTGTTGCAGCGCTTTCTGCTGAGAGGTATATAACACACAGGAAAAGAAGAAAGTACGATTGGGGGAAATAGCAGGATATAGTATTTGAGCGGCATTATTTTGCCGATCTTCAGTATGAATCAAAATAATCAAGAGGCAAAATTCCTCGGAGCGCAGCGAGAATGAGCGAAGATGCTATATCCTGCCTGTTTTCAGAAACTATTAGCAAATCCATTCATAAGCTTTACCACAGGATATTTATCCGAGAACTCAATGATATTTACTGAACCGAAATCCTGTTCTATTCTGAAGATATTCTCCAGCGGGATACCGAGAAAATGGCAGAGCATTATCCTGTTGACTCCTCCATGAGCTACGACTGCAATATTTGAAGAAGATGCAAGATTAGTGTTATGGCCATATCAGAGATTACCTTCATAACTTATGTATGTGCCGCCTCTCTCAGATCTTTTTATCTCAACTGCCACATCAAATGCCTTTTCTATCATAGAGGCAGTCAGTACTGACCCGGGATCACCTATCCCAAGCATTTCTCCATTTTTTATAAGTATCACCTTCTCAAAATTCAATGCGATGTTTATATCGTGAAGAGCCATTATTATCGAGATACCCCTTTTCTCCTTTAAATCTCTCAAAAGCCTCAGAAGTTCAAGCTGATACTTGATATCGAGATTTGCCAATGGCTCATCAAGAAGCAGAAGCCCTGCTCCCTGTACAAGAGTCATCGCAATAAATACCCTTCTCCTCTCACCTCCGCTAAGATTAGCAATATAGGATTCACTTAACCCAACAGCATCTATTGCCTCATCAACGCTCATCTGAGGAGGTATGTCATATGGATAAATGCCCATTGCCACGAGTTCCCTGACAGTGAAAGGAAGATTCATATCAAGTATCTGCGGAAGATAACACAAGAGCTTTGCCCTGTCTTTATTCCGGTATGACTGAAGCAGCTTATTCCAGAGTTTTATCGAACCTGATGAGGGTTTCAGTATCCCGCTTGCAAGCTTAAGTATCGTTGATTTCCCGGAGCCATTTGCGCCTAAAAGTCCGATAAATTCTCCATTGCCGATATTAAACTTCAGATCTCTTATTATCTGTTTGTTTTTCGAATACATAAAACTTACATCCTGAAGTTCAAGTATCTGCAAATTAGATGTTGAGGACATCTTTCCTCCTTAACAGATAAAGAAAATATGGCGAGCCTATTATTGCAGTTATGATCCCTGACGGAATCTCCGTCGGCGCCATTATTGACCTGCCAATGAGATCTGCAACACAAAGAAATACACCTCCGCCAATCGCAGATGCAGGAATCAATATCCTGCTGTCAGCGCCTATAAGAAATCTCATTATATGAGGCACCAAAAGGCCGATGAATCCGATAGTTCCTCCTAGTGAAACAGAGGCAGCTGTCATAAGTGAAATAGAAACAAATAACAAAAGCCTTTCCTTGTTTACTGAAAAGCCAAGACTGTGTGCAAATTCATCGCCTAATATCAACGCATTCAAAGCCTTTGATCTTGAGAAAGAGATCATAAGACCTGATATAACAAGCAAAAGACCATATGGAATCAAAGACCAGTCTGCCATAGAAAGATCTCCGAACATCCATAAAACAACTCTTATAAGCCTCTCATTGGTAGACATGCTTATAAGGAGCATGATCACTGCATGGAATAGAAAACTCAGGCCTATGCCTGCAAGCAAAAGCCTTTCAGGCCATAATCCTCCTCTTTTCCAGCCGAATATTCCTACCAAAATGCTAACCAAAGAGGCTCCTATAAACGCTGTTAGCGGTATAGTGAACCCCCATGCCTGATAAGAGTCCCAATGCTGCTGCGAGAGACGCCCCGCTTGAGATACCGAGGATATACGGATCTGACAGAGGATTTCTCAACAGACCCTGAAGAACAGCGCCTGATGCACCAAGTGCCATGCCTATGAGAAGCGCCACAACAACGCGTGGAAACCTTATTGAAAAAATAATCTCCTTCTCTATATCTCCCATCCGGAACGAATTTATAATCCTCGGCCCGATAAAAAGGGCTGAGAGGAATATAATTATTGCAACAAGCATCAAAACCGTGATTTTTATTTTAGACATTCAGCCATCTCCTCTATGCCTTGTACAACCCTTGGCCCAAGCCTGTAAAGACTATCGCTAACATAAAAAACAGAACCCTTCTTAACTGCAGGCACATTAGCCAATCTTTTCAAAAATTCTTTAACTACCCTTTCAATATCTTCGTGTCCTTTGCCGATAAAAATTACATCAGGCGACTGATTTATTATTTCTTCGATCGCGTATTTTGGATATGCATTCCTTGCCTTTGAGGCTATATTCTCATAGCCCAATAGATTTATTGCATCATCAATAGCAGTCCCCTGTCCTGCAACAATCAGAGGCTCAGGCCAAACAATAAAGAGAATCTTTTTCTTGCGTTTATAGGTTGGAGGTTGGAAGTTTCATTCTGACTTCTGGATTCTGGACTCTGAATTCTGATTTTTTCAGCGAACCTTCTATTTCTCCTGCAAGCCTCTCAGCATTTTCTTTCACACCTAATGCAATTCCCATTTCCCTTATACCATACGGCAATTCAGAAATTCTCCGTGCTGTAAATACATATGTCTTTATCCTCAGCGACCTTAGCCTCTCCTCAAATTCCTTTGGATTTCCATCCGTGGTCATGATAACAATATCAGGTCTTAATGAGACAACTGC
The DNA here is from genome assembly GCA_016208915.1 of Nitrospirota bacterium. Classification (GTDB taxonomy): domain Bacteria; phylum Nitrospirota; class Thermodesulfovibrionia; order Thermodesulfovibrionales; family UBA1546; genus JACQXE01. Next base: position 9,980 of record JACQXE010000076.1, read on the forward strand.
CTCAAGCGACGGATTTGACATGCCGCCTATCTTTGGTTTTTTCTTTGCATCTTCAGGATAGTCACAAAAGTTAGTCACACCAATGATATTCTCACCAAGCCCTAATGCAAAAAGCATCTCTGTAGTGCTCGGTGCGAGGGATATTATTCTTTTCGGCGCCTCTGCAGACACCGGACTGAACCAGATCAAAAATAAAAATAACGCTATCAGTTTTTTCATCTTAAGCCATTTGTGTCATACAGTTTTGGACAGCAAGGACATATGAATTTAGCAGACATGAAATTGTAATAGTGTTACAGAAAACAATCCGAAAAAGCAAACTGTTTTATGCTCTGGATGTCATTTAATCCTCTATGCTAAACTTATTAGAGCTAATAAGCTTAGATGGAGAAATAACTTGGAACTTTACAGGCTTGATATTTCAGAAGCAAGAAGACTTCTCGATAAAAAAGAAATAACTGTTAAAGAACTCATAGACTCAATCTATCAGAGAGTTGATGCTGTTGAGAATAAGGTAAAAGCATTTATGACCATTGCCAAAGATCATGCCTATAAGATGGCTGATGCCCCTCAGAAGACAATCAATTCAGGCAGGTCTTTATCTCTTTCAGGTATCCCTATAGCAATAAAAGACAATATGTGCACAAAAGGCATCCGTACCACATGCTCCTCAAAAATCCTTGAAAACTTCATCCCCCCCTACGAAAGCACGGTGACATCAAGACTTAAAGATAATGGATACATACTCATAGGAAAGACAAATCTCGATGAATTCGCAATGGGGTCATCAACAGAAAACTCAGGCTTTTTCACGACAAGAAATCCATGGGACTTGGAGAGAATCCCAGGCGGTTCAAGCGGTGGTTCTGCTGCTGCAGTTGCTGCTGATGAATGCATTGCTGCTCTCGGCTCCGACACCGGAGGTTCTATACGACAACCGGCGTCATTATGCGGAGTAGTCGGATTAAAGCCAACCTATGGAAGGGTCTCAAGATACGGGCTCGTTGCATTTGCATCTTCCCTTGACCAAATAGGGACTATAACAAAGAATGTTAAAGATTCTGCGATTCTCATGAACATAATCTCAGGTAAAGATTCATGCGATTCCACATCAGCTCCTGTTGCTGTACCTGATTTCACAAGGGTTTTAGGACATGAGATCAAAGGGCTGAAAATCGGAATTCCGAGGGAATATTTCATTGAAGGGATGGACAAAGAGGTCGAGACATCTGTCAGGGACGCCATAAAGAAACTCGAATCTCTCGGAGCAATACCTGTTGAGATATCCCTTCCCCATACAGACTATGCTGTTGCTACATACTATGTGCTTGCAACATCAGAGGCTTCATCAAATCTCGCAAGATACGACGGCGTGAAATACGGTTTCAGGGCTGAGGGTAAAGACCTGATGGATATGTACATGAACACAAGGGCACAGGGCTTTGGAGCAGAAGTTAAAAGAAGAATAATACTCGGAACATATACCTTGTCTTCCGGATATTACGATGCATACTATAAAAAGGCACAGCAGGTCAGGACATTGATAAAGACGGACTTTGAAGAGGCTTTTAAAACTGTAGACGCTATAGTAACGCCTACTGCGCCAACCGCTGCATTTAAAGCTGGTGAAAAGGCAGACGATCCATTGCAGATGTATCTCTCTGACATATTTACAATCTCGGTAAACCTTTCCGGGGTTCCGGGTATATCAATTCCCTGCGGGTTTACATCGAATAAACTGCCGATTGGACTTCAGATAATTGGGAAGCATTTTGACGAGGAATCACTCTTTAAAATTGCCTATGCATATGAGCAGTCAACTGCATGGCATAAGAGAAGGCCGAATATATAGGGGGGACCAATGAGCAGAATATCAGTTCTCATCCCATGTTATAACGAGGGGGAAACCGTTGCCAGTGTTGTTCGTGACTTCAGGGCACAACTTCCAAATGCTGATATCTATGTTTTTGACAATAACTCCACAGATAATACAGTAGAAGAAGCAAAAAAAGCAGGCGCAATTATTAGATATGAAAAAAGGCAGGGGAAGGGAAATGTTGTTCGTTCCATGTTCAAACAGGTGGATGCTGATGTCTATGTAATGGTTGATGGTGATGGTACATATCCGGCTCAAAAGGTTCACGAGCTTATAAAACCAATCTTAACTGATGACTTTGATATGGTAATTGGCTCTCGCCTTCACCCTATGTCAGAGAGTAAGTTTAAACTTTTGAACCAGATAGGGAATAGATTATTTATCTTTATATTGAACTACATATTCAGAGTACGTTTAACTGATTTGTTATCGGGTTATCGTGCATTTAGCAGGCGTGTTGTAAAAAGCCTACCCATCCTCAGTCGTGGGTTCGAAATCGAGACAGAACTCACAGTAAAGTGCCTTGAACGTGGTTATCAAATCTCAGAGATCCCGGTAAATCTATCACCAAGACCCGAAGGAAGCAGATCCAAGATAAAAATCTTCAGGGACGGTTTTTTGATATTTAATACAATTTTTGCATTGTTCAGAGATTATAAACCTTTAACAGCTTTCGGGCTGCTTGGATTGTTCCTTATAATCTGTGGCCTTATCCCAGGTCTAATTGTTATCAGAGAATTCTTTTCCACAGGTTATATTCTTCACATCCCTTCTGCCATACTTGCTGTAGGGTTGGTATTGTCAGGACTTCTTGTGATGTTTACAGGTCTAGTTCTTCACACAATAGCCCGCCACTTCCAGGAGATTGATTACCAGTTACGCAATCTTGCAGAAAATAAATATGACCCTATTGACAATAGAAAAAGTTAATGCCGTGTCTCTAATATTTAAACGTATGGTTATTATATTATGAATTTCTTTGAATACCCAGCACGGCCCTACGGGTATGAACCTTTAGAGGGGCATACTATCAATTTTATCATGCTTCCTTTCAATGCTAAGATTTTTTTGATTACAGTATTGATAGTAAGTATGATACTTTTTTTATTCTTTTTTTACAGAGTAAAAAAAAATTCTATCAAAAATGCTATTTTCTATGGTTTTGTATCAACGAGTGTTTTGACAAGCCTTTTGTTTTCTATGCGAAGTGACTGTATCTGGTTAAAATTTTTGAATAATATGTCAGAAAAATATAGCAGGTATACTTCAGATGAAAAACTCATGATGGCTGAGGTCCCAAATCATGGCATATATCCTATTTTTATGACAATAAAGCCGTATATAAAAGGAGATTACAAACTGATAGCCCCTAATCTGTCCCCTACATTTATTCAGTTCCTTATTGCAAAGGCAAATTTCATACTACCTCCCCTTAAGAGCAGCGACAATGCTCCATATTTAATCGTGATTGATAAATATGCTGTCTTGGACCCTAATACAGGTGTTCTTTCTATTGGCAGTATACAGATCCACGGACTTGAGCCTGTATTTTTTTATTCGAAAGACATCTCTGTCCTGAGGGTAAAACAATGATAATAGTAAATTCAATAGTCGCTTTAATATGCCCAACAATCTTAGGCTATCTAACAGTAACTGTTTTGTTAAAAAATCGTGCGGCCTTTCTTGAAAGGGTTTCCCTTGCTTTCCCATTGGGGACGGGACTACTGACGGTAGTAATGTTTTATATCGGTTTAATTAAAATCCCTTTTAGCGCCTTTGCTATTTTATTGCCAATTATAATAGTGTCAGCATTTATGGTCTATCTTCTTAAGAAGAAAGATATAAAACCTCTTAACTTACAAGTAAATTTTAGCGTTTTTAGAGAGATGCCACTTTATAAACAGGTTCTGACTGTAATACTTTTTGGCTGGATAATTCTTAAGCTTATTTCAATTTTTTGCGTAACATTAACTTTGCCTGTATGGTCACCAGATTCCTGGTTGAACTGGTCTACAAGGGCATTTATTTTTTACCATGATAAGGGTCTTTCTTTACATCCCGAAAATGTTTTTGCAAAATCAATTGGACAATATACATACCCACCCCACAATTCTCTTCTTCAGGTATGGTTTGCAATATGTATGGGAACATTTGACAGAGTACTTGTTAAACTATGGGTGCCTATGTATCTAGTATCTAGCGCAGTATTTTTGTATGCAACTGTTCGCCGGAATTTAGATCAGGCATGGAGCGGAATTGTTGTGATACTCTTTCTAAGCTCTCCCCTTATGATGCTTCACGCAACCGAACCTTATTCAGATATGATATTGGGGATATATATCATGTTTGCACTTGTATCATTCTGGAGACTGATTAATTCTAAGAAGGAATATGCCTTTATGTGTGGGCTCTTTTCGTCTCAGGCGCTTTTTGTTAAAAATGACGCTATCTTTTTTGTCTCTGGTTTAATTGTTACGTTTCTTTTATGGACTCTTAAAGAGAAATCAACAAGGGTTTTAATCCTTTATTATTTAATACCCTTTGTATTGTTAATCCCATATATCGGATTTAAGCTATATTATAATATCGGCTTTGAACAGGTAGACTGGGGAGTACACCTGAAAAGGACATTTTCATTCCACAGCGAATCGTTTGCAGAAATATTGCGCAGATATTGGCAGACAATTGATAACTTTAATTTCCTTCTGCTATCAACATTGGGATTGTCCTTCTTTCTGTATATTTTTAAAATACGCAAGACCCTTTTACTTTATGTGATATTGCCCGTGATATTTTATATCCTGCCATTTATTGTGCTATATGTATTTAGCGATGACCATGTGATATTTTTATTTAATGGAAGCACGTTCTTCAGGAATTTTCTGACATATTATCCAGCGCTCTTCTTTATTACATACTTAATGTTTGCTATTATCTTTAAAAAGATAAACAATTCAGCCCAGCCAAGAGAACTTAAAGGAAATTCATGCCAAGTATGAGTAACACAGACGTCATAATCCATGATCTGGAAATTATGTCTGGAGCTACTAATTATAAGCGATGGATGCTGGGGCAGTTTACTGATCACATTGGGAAAAGGATTATCGAACTTGGTGCAGGAATTGGTAATTTTACAGAAATGTTTCTCGATAAGGAAATTATTATTACTGTTGACAACCATGAGCCATGCATTGAGTACATGAAGAAACGTTTTTCAAATCACAACAACATTATTCCACTTAAATTTGATATCTCAGATGAAAAAATATTAGACTTAAGGGGGTATAAAGCAGATACTATCATCTGCATAAATGTCCTTGAACATGTGAGGGATGACAGAAAAGCCATTTTCAACATGTTTAATCTACTTGATAATGGCGGCAAATTAGCTTTGTTAGTTCCTGCATTTCAGTCCCTATACGGCAGCATCGACCGTATCGTAGGACATTATCGGCGCTATGGCAAAATAGAGTTGAAAAGAAAACTGACAGGTGCAGGATTTGATATAAAAGATATCTTTTATATGAATTCTATAGCGGTAATAGGTTGGTTTTTAAACAATCGCTTATTCCACCGGAAAAAGGAGTCTCCATCACAGGTCATGATATTTGACAGCTATGTTGTTCCATGGCTAAAAATAATAGAACATCTCATACGGCCACCCTTTGGGTTATCATTAGTGGCTATATGTGAAAAGAGACAGGAATAAACACTTATGAAAAAAAATAATTATTATAATATTTTAATCTTCTTATTTCTTATTTCTGTTTTTCTCCTTAGCCTTTCTAAAATTACGGATACAGATGCTTGGTTGCATCTTAGTTTTGGAAGGTTGATATGGGAGCTGAAAGCGCTACCTGCAAATGAGCCATTTGTATATCCGGGCCTTGATAAACCGTTCTCTTACAGTTCATGGCTCTTTGGGCTCACCTACTATATTGCATACCTTATCTTTGGCGTATCTGGTGTCATATTGTTAAAGGCCACTACCATAACTGCTGGATTCTATGTCCTTATACGAGATTCCCTTAGGCCCTATAAAAATTACATCATCTCTATAGCAGTAATGACTGCCGTTGTCTTTATGACTCGAGGGCGTTTTGTAGAAAGACCTGACACAATTCTTATGGTATTTTTGGCCTTCAGTATCTTTAGTTTAAATGCCTATGTTTACGATAATAAAAAATATATCTATATGCTCCCTTTTGTTCATATGCTCTGGGCTAACAGCCACTCGAGTATTAATTTGATGCTCATCCCTTTCTTGGCTTTTATTGCTGGAGGGATGTTACAGCAGTACCTTGGGAAAAAAGGTATAATTCTCTCGAATTCTCCTAGTAAGGCTCAACTGAAAACAATAACCCTAATTTTCATAACCTCTTTTACAGCATCGCTTATAAGTCCTTACTTCATAAGTCAATATGCCTTTGGTGCAAAAATTCTTTCCCAAGACTGGGCTAAGCAGGAGATCCTTGAACTAAGTCCTCCCACGTGGCAAAACAACAAACTATTATATTTTATAGTCGTAGCTCTTGCGTTATCATTTGTATTGAATATAAAACGCCTTCCCATTATACATCTCTTTATGTTGATACCGTTCACTATTCTTCCGTTCACAGCCAGACGGTTCATATTCATCTTTGCTGTAACAGCAGGTCCTATCATGGCACGCAATTTGTCCGCATATCTTAATAATTCAGAAAAATGGAACACGTTTTCTAATAAAAAGGCCTTGTCAGCAATTGTTATGATATGGATTATTTTATATACCTCATTCACGATCACAGGGATAAAACCTTTTTATCAAAAGGGGAAAGATTTTGGTTTTGGTCTTAGTCATTATTATGTACCAGAAGGCGCATTGAAATATATGGATAAAAAAAACATAACCGGAAGGGTTTTCAATACATTCCAGTGGGGTCAATATATAATCTGGAGAGATTTTCCTAAAAGAACAGTTTTTATTGATGGCAGGGGCTATCTTCAAGAGGACTTATTAGAAAAGACAGCTACAGCCAGACAAAGGCCTCTCGAACTGGACGAATTATATGAAAAATATGGCTTTGAGTCAATCTTAGTCATATATCCTACCGGCAAAACTGCCTTATCAACATTGGATTATAGTACTGATAGTGCACTTTCACACACTGGGTGGGCACTTGTATATTGGGATGATATATCACTTCTTTACCTTAAAAAAGGTGGAATATATGACCCGGTCATAAAAATGGATGAATATAAATTTATAAAACCTGCTAATAATATCGCCGGCATTAAAGAATATCTGCAAGGTAATGAAGAATTTCAAAAAAATCTTATAGGTGAACTAAACCGCAACATTAATGAAACAGGGGACTCAAAGGCATATGCATTACTGGGCTTTGTGTACAATGATGTTGGACTTTATAGCGAGGCAATAGCTTCCTTCTCTAAGGTTATATCTCATACGGTAACAACTCATCTGCTTGATGCCTATAATGGAATTGCGTACTCTTACAGCAAACTCGGTGATATGAACAATGCCATGGACTATTTCAAAAAGTCATTAGATATGCAAGAAGATGCCAATACATACTATAACATAGGAATTATCTATATTAATAAGGGAGAAGTTGAAAAAGCTGTAAAGTACCTTTCAAAGGCTTTAGAGATAGACAGAAAACTCATGCATGTGTATGAGCCTCTTATAAAGGCTTATCAGGCTCTTGGGATGGAAGAAAAAGCCAAAGAAATTATAAAACAATATGAAAAGGCACGGTTTAAAGGCGAAGCTGAAGAACATTTCAAAAAAGGGCTTAAAGCCTATTTAGGAAAAAACTATGAAATTGCCATTGATGAATTCAAAAAAGCTATAGAAATAAATCCTTCCCATGCTGTGGCATACAGTAATCTTGGTTATATTTATTTTGATCTAGGCCTTTTTGATAAGGCATACGAATACCAGAGCAGGGCTGTTGACTTTGCCCCAAACTACGCAAACGCCCACTATGGATTGGCTCTGGTATATAAAGTACGGGGAGATAAAGCAATGGCAAAGCGGCACTGGGAGGAATATCTAAAACTTGAACCTAAAGGACACTTTCCAAGAAAGGCAAAGGAAGAGATAGAAGCATCAGGCAAATGAAATACGAGGCAGTCATAGGGCTTGAAGTACATGCGCAGATCCTTACGGATACTAAGATATTCTGCGGCTGCTCTACAAAATTCGGCTCTGAGCCGAATACCCAGACATGTCCTGTCTGCATAGGAATGCCCGGCGTGCTTCCTGTGCTGAACAAGAAGACACTTGAGTTTGTAATAAAGACAGGTTTTGCCATGAACTGCACTATTTCTCCATACAGCAGGTTTGCAAGGAAAAACTATTTTTATCCTGACCTTCCGAAAGGTTATCAGATAAGCCAGTATGAACTTCCGATTTGTGAGCATGGGTACACTGAAATTGTGGTTGATGGAAATGTAAAGAAAATTGGAATAACAAGGATTCATATGGAAGAGGATGCAGGGAAGAACATACACGAATCCGCCTCAGGCGGACAAGGAGGAAATTACAGCTTTGTTGATTTAAACCGTGCAGGTGTTCCTCTCATGGAAATCGTCTCAGAGCCTGACATTAGGAGCCCGAAAGAGGCGGCAGAGTACATGAAAAAGCTGAGGACAATCCTCCGTTATCTCGGAGTATGTGACGGTAACATGGAACAGGGTTCTCTGAGATGCGATGCGAATGTCTCTGTTAGACCAGCCGGGCAAAAAGAATTCAGCACAAGGGCAGAAGTCAAAAACATAAATTCATTCAAATTCGTTGAAAAGGCACTTGAATACGAGATAAAGAGACAGATAAAGGTCATTGAAGAGGGCGGGAAGGTCCTTCAGGAGACAAGGCTATGGGATTCAAACAAAGGCATAACAGAGTCCATGCGCGGAAAAGAAGAGGCGCATGATTACAGATATTTCCCGGAGCCTGACCTTGTCCCGATAATGGTCGAGCAGAAATGGGTTGATAACATTAAATCATCTTTGCCCGAACTTCCTGATGTAAAGAGAGAGCGTTTTGTCTCAGAGTACGGCCTCTCTGAATACGATGCGGACTTACTCACAGATGAAAAACCTCTTGCTGATTGGTACGAGGAGGCTACAGCATCATATTCTCTGAGTCTTTCCGGATCTAAGATCATAAGCAACTGGGTAAAGGGGGAACTCACACGACTCCTTAATGAAGAAAACAAGACAATCGAAGAATGCCCTTTAAAGCCAAAACAACTTGCCGAGATGCTCACGCTCATGGATAAAGGCACCATAAGCGGAAAAATCGCAAAGACAGTATTTGAGGAGATGTATAAGACTGGGAATGATGCGGAGGTAATTGTCAAAGAAAAAGGTCTTGTCCAGATAAGCGATGAATCCGCTATAGAGAAGGCTGTCGATGAAGTAATTGCAAAGAATCCCAAAGAAGTCGAAAGGTTCAAGGCAGGAGATGAAAAGCTCATTGGCTTCTTTGTCGGCCAGATAATGAAACTCACAAAAGGCAAGGCAAACCCGCAGATTGTGAATGAGTTACTGAAAAAAAAGCTGTTGTAACATTGATTTAACTCGTTTTCATCAGTTAAAATTTCAAATACATTTCTATTTTGGAGAGGTGACCGAGCGGCCGAAGGTGCACGACTGGAAATCGTGTGTGCGCTAATCCCGCACCCAGGGTTCAAATCCCTGCCTCTCCGCCATATCTGCATAAGTTATCCGCTAAGGTGTCAAAGGGTAAGTATCAAAGGCCCGTAGAGCAAGGTTTAGAAACGCAATAGTGCAGAAACCCTATTCTGAATTTTATGAAGCCTTGGCTGCTTTTTCCTGCTTTACTCTTTCGTGAAGCCAGACCTTTATTAACGCTCCCCTGTCAACGCCAATCCTTTGCCGGATTTCATCTATCTCATCTACAAGTGATTCTGCAACATCCAGTGTTAAGCGCACCTTCTTGCCCTGGCGGATAACCTTTACCTTTGACATGTCTATCAGGTCATGGATATCCTCTCCGGCATCAAATCTTCTGTCAAATTCCTGAGCAGTTTTAGCCAGTTTTTTCCTTGCCATATAACTCCACCTCCTTTTCTCTTGAACGCCTTACGGAAATTATCCTGACAGCATTGCTGCGAATCGTAAATATCGCAGTCCATAATTTGCCGTGCAGTTCTGCAATAATAATGTTTCTCTTTTCAATGGGATGCGGCGCTTCGATTTCAATCTTATTTTTATCAAGCCAGAGAGCCTCTGCCATCTCAAAATCAATGCCGTGCTTTTCTCTGTTTAGTTCGCTTTTAGTGCCATCCCATTCAAACTTCATGTTATATTATACATATTTTAATCAATATTTGTACAAATACCCGGCATTCGGCAATCAAAGGCCGCGGGCTGGGAAAAAGATGACGGAAGCGTCAGAGTGTCAAAGTTCCGAATGACCGACTCATAGCAAAACAATCTCAAAAGAAAGATTGCATCGCTGAGCCCGCAATGACATAATATAGCTATTCTAAGATGAAAATTCCGCTTTCATACAGTTTCCGCAATCTCTGGACAAGAAGGCTAACCACAATACTTACAGCCTCGGGAATGGCGCTTGTTGTCTTTGTCTTTGCCTCGGTCTTAATGCTTGCCGAAGGGCTTCGCAAGACCCTTGTCGAGACCGGCTCTTATGACAATGTTGTGGTGATCCGCAAGGCATCAAATTCTGAGGTAATGAGCGGTGTCGACCGGCTGCAGGCTTCCATAATAGAGACCCAGCCTGAGATTGCGATAGGAGAAAACGGCAAAAAGTTTTTTGCAAAGGAAATATTAGTACTTGTGAATCTTCCAAAGAGAGGAAGCGATAAGCCTGCCCTTATCCAGGTAAGGGGAATTGACGAATTATCGCTTAGTCTGCGTCCTCAGGTGAAGCTCATAGAGGGCAGGATGCCAAAACACGGCTCTTCTGAAATAATTGCAGGTTTGAGTATAGCCAAAAGATATAAAGGCTGGGGGCTGGGCGAGTCGCTCCGCTTTGCTATGCGTGACTGGACAGTAGTCGGAATATTTGATGCAGGAAATACAGGATACAGCTCTGAGATATGGGGAGATGCAGACCAGCTTATGCAGGCTTTCCGCAGGCCTGTTTATTCATCAGTTCTTTTTAAACTGTGTAACTCCCCTGAATTCCAAAAATTTAAAGAAAGGATAGAGAGCGACCCGCGCCTTACACTTGAAGCCAAACGAGAACCAAAATATTACGCTGATCAGTCAGAGATGATGTCAATGTTTTTAAGCATCCTTGGGTTGTCGCTGACCATAATCTTCTCTCTGGGCGCTGTTGTCGGCGCAATGATTACGATGTATGCAGCAGTAGCAAACCGTACAAATGAAATCGGCACGCTCCGCGCCCTCGGCTTTCCAAGAAGGAATATACTAATAGCATTCCTCATGGAATCCCTGCTTTTAGGTTTTACAGGAGGATGTGCAGGTCTTTTCTTCGCTTCTTTCACGCAGTTTCTCACACGCAGTTTCTCACTATCTCGACCATGAACTGGCAGACTTTTTCTGAGCTTGCGTTCTCATTTTCATTGACCTTTGATATTATTTACAAGTCTTTGATTTTCTCGCTTGTAATGGGCTTTATTGGCGGAGCGCTGCCTGCATTCAGGGCAGCGCGCATGAATGTTGTTGAAGCCATGAGAGCAGCCTGAGGTTAAAATTTTGCTTTGAATTTCTGCCCTGTTGCTCCGACACTTTGACGCTTTGATAATGGCTGAGGATAATGGCTGAGGGATAATGGCTGAGGGACACTTCCCACATTTCCTCAACAACAACAATTAAAAAGTTCAAAAAAGCAGAAAGACTTCGGAACTGAACCAACAGGGATTTACTGTAATACCCTCACTAAAAGTTCGATCGCAACCCCGAGATGTTTCTGCACATCGAGCGAGGGGCCGAGCAACTGTACCTGCCCTGCCCTGGTGGTGAGTCGATCGTCAAAGCGCGCATGAGGAGAGCGGCGCCGTATTTCGGCGAGCAGCGCAGTGAAATTAGCTGTCCGGGAAGGCTGAAGAGCCGGTCCGAGGGAACTATAGTCCAGCGCCCCTTCTCGAAATACGAGCGGCGGAACACCTTCGGCATAGACGAAAAGAAATCCCTCCCGTTCTTCTGTTATCTTCTGCTCGGTGGTCTTCACGGTTTTGGATATTATCAGCCCGCCTGTGAGAACAGCTTTTTCAAGATCGAACTTATGCTCTTTTGTAGTCTCAACGGATATTTCCTGTTTAATGCCCGTGCCCCGGATTATCAGAAAGATCGTCTTATAATCAACAACGAGCTTCTCCTGCTGCCGTGACTCCGCATAGAGCGTATGGTCGTTGAATCTGAACGTCCGCACAGGAAATTCCTTTTGGCCGCTCGATATCTCTTCGTCTGAGATCATGACCGTGGTGAGTCCGGAGGCTTCGATTTTGCGGCTGACCTCGTCGGCTGCAGACCGCTCTCCGAAGGTGGCAATCACGAGGGGCCCGCTCCCTGAAACCCGCAGGCGAATGCTTGCTTCATAGGGGGTAATTCCCAGAGCGTATGCTAGCGCCGTTGCAAAAGCTGCCCTGTCTTCAGGTAGATTATGGATCGCAAGGAAGAACATTATTTCTATTATAAGAAAAGCGAAGTATCATGTCGATGTCTCCAGCTCTCGCCGGGACGACCTGTGTGCGAATGCAACTCTCCGCTGATGCTGCGAGAAGTGATGTAGATGGAAAGTCAAAAGTGCAGGAGGACTCGGGGACAGTTGCACAAATAGTTTCAAAGCTCAAGAGCGCAGAAATGCAGAGAAGAGGCAACCCCAAACAAATAGCAGATATGCTAAAATAGACAACTTAAAAACAGTGACTATTTTCTGTTATTCATTGTTTTTCTGCAGCCAGGGGATGGCCCTACGCAGTAGAGGGATACAAATTCCATCAGGTCCGGAAGGAAGCAATGGTAAGTATTTTCTCTGGGTGCCGTAGCAAGTTGTCCCCTGGTTGAAGAAAAACAGAAAAGGCTTACGGTATTAAAGCAGGGCATGGCACAGTATTTTCGCTCATTCTCGGTCGTTCCGACCTCCGAGGTTTTGCCTGCTTTTATATCCTGATATTTATTTTATGAATTGCAGGCAAAAAAGCCGCTCAAACACTTTGCCATGCCTGCACCTTTAAATTGAATTGTTTTGCTAAAATGAAACTATGAGCTATCTCGTACTTGCAAGAAAATGGAGACCTCAGGGTCTTGACGACCTTATCGGGCAGGAACCCATAATAAAGGTTCTACAAAACTCCATCTCTCAGAACAAGATTGCGCATGCCTATATATTTTCAGGGCCAAGAGGCGTAGGCAAAACCTCTACTGCAAGGATACTCGCCAAGGCGTTGAACTGTGAGAAAGGACCAACACCAGTGCCATGCGGCATATGTCCATCCTGCACATCTGTCAAAGACGGGACATCCATAGATGTCCTTGAAATTGACGGCGCATCAAATACAGGCGTGGACAATATAAGAGATCTGAGAGAAGGCGTTAAATACACTCCACTCAGCAGCAGGTACAAGATATATATAATTGATGAGGCTCATATGCTTTCAACATCTGCCTTCAATGCCCTGTTAAAAACACTCGAAGAGCCGCCGCCTCATGCCATCTTTGTGCTTGCCACAACAGCGCCTCAAAAAATTCCCGGAACTATTTTTTCGAGATGCCAGCATCTTCCATTCAGGCGCATATCCGCGCACAGGATAAAGGGGCGGTTAAAACATATCACGGAATCTGAAGGGATAAAGATCTCTGACTCTGCAATAGAGATGATCTCACGGGCCGCTGACGGCAGCATGAGAGATTCTCTCACAATTCTGGATCAGATATCGTCATTCTCTTCTGAAATAAAAGAATCCGATGTAAAGGATATGCTTGGCATGGCAGATACCGAAATGCTCGCCAGAATATCAATTGCTGTTATCGAGGGGGACCGCGAAGGAATCATCAAACTAATAGCTGAACTCGTTGAAAAGGGAACTGACATCAGGACTTTTGCAAAAGACCTTATAGGATTTTTCAGGGATTTACTTGTAGCCAAGATAGTAAGGAAACCGGAAGATATCCTTGAACTCAGTGAAAATGAAGCAGATGAAATAAAGAAAATACTGCCAAAGGTTTCGCCTGAGTTGCTCACCCTTATGCTATCAGAAATAATCAAGGCTGAAACAGATATAAGGTCAGCATTTTCCCCCCGTCTTAGCCTTGAGATGTCGCTTATCAGGGCAAGTTTTCTGAGCACACTGACGCCTGTTAAAGAGGCAATAGAGCATATAGATGCAATAATAAAGGGGCTGCCGCCTTCAGAGGCCAGAAGTCAGTCTTCTTCGGAGGCTCGTTCTCTTCAGTCGCCTCGGGCGACTCGCCAAGGAGAGCAAATCCGCTCGAGCACGGACCAAAGCGAGAAGCCGGGAAATAGGAACCAGTCTATTTCTGAGACTTATCAAGATAAGGATTCAGAATCCGGAATCCGGAATCCGGAAGCAGATGAGAAACTTTCAACTTCTGATTCCGGAACTTCAACTGCTCTGGATGGGAATTCATTACTGACTGCTGTAATCGAAAAGATCGAAGACCCAAGAATCTCGTCAAAGCTTGCAGCAGCAAACCCCACTCTTAAGGATGATGCCCTGATCCTTACATTTAACAGCAATGAGGCATTGATCTTTGCTGATTCGATCAGAAAAAATACTTCGCTTCTGGAAACCATTGCTTCAGATATACGGAAACATCCGACAAAGATAGAGATAAATACCAAGTCAAAAACTGTGGTTCGCAAAAAAGATCTCCAGGATAAAGCATTGGCAGAGCCTGCAATCAAGGAAGTTATTGAACTCTTCGACGGAAGAATAATAGATGTCAAGCTAAAAGAAAATAAAGGAGGTTAGTATGTCTAAAAAAATGCTCGGGGATATCATGCGTGAGGCACAGAGGCTTCAGGCAGAGATGCAGAAGACGCAGGAAGAGGCAAAGGAAAAGACCGTTGAGGCAACTTCAGGCGGCGGAATGGTTACGGTTACTGCTAACGGCGGCGGAGAAGTAGTGTCCATAAAAATAGAAAAAGATGTTGTGAATCCTGATGATATTGAGATGCTTCAGGATCTCATACTTGCAGCAACCAACGAGGCATTAAGACGCGCGAATGAGATGACAGGTGATGCGATGTCAAAACTGACCGGAGGTCTTCAGCTACCGGGCTTAGGAGGACTTGGCAAATTTTTCTAACTCTCCTTCGTCGATATGAAACTCCTGAGCAAGGTGCCTTGGAGTGGCGCCGGTCTGAGCCATTACTTCTTTCAGATACTCTATAAAGCCCACTTGGTTTTCGCAGCTATGAAAGTAGTCTTTAAGTATCATTGCAAGCCCTTCAGATGGTATCCTGTAACCTTTTTTTGTAGCCTCTTTTTCGCCTATGCTCTCAGGGATGCCAATCACGACAATTCTGTTGTCCACGCTGATAAAGCGGACATTATGCACCATAAGGCAGTTGCTGTATCTAATCTCAGCGCCTGCCTTCATATAAAGATAACCAGTATATAGCCTGTCAGGAAATTTTGGGAGAAGGTATTTTACCTTAACGCCCGCCCTGACAAGTTTCTCGATGCCTGAGATAATATCCCTCGTCCTCTTTTTGTCTTCCCCTGCCGGCGGCCTGCCTGTTATACACCCTATTACCTCTTCCTTTGCATCCATCATAGAATCAGTAACTGAGAGAAAATATTCCTGACGTGTAAGAACCTTTGTTGCTCGTTCCACCTCGAGCAGCAGATCCTTTCTTCCCCTGCCCTCTCTAAGGTTAAAAATCAAAAGCGCAATAGTTGCGACAAGCAGTATGGATTCAAGTATAAGGAGGCCTGTTTCAATAGTCATATCTCTTTGCTCCCTCTGTTTTATGGCATTATAACATTTGGGATAACAGAAACAATGAATTAATACGATTCTGTGTCCTTTAGCATCTCATCCACAGTCAGTTTGCTCCTGAAAACCCTGTATACCCATATCTGATAAGCGATGACAACAGGCACAAACAGCACGGCGACCACTGTCATTATCTTCAAAGTATAAGGGCTTGAAGATGAATTGAAGATGGTAAGACTGTAATTCTTGTCAAGGCTTGAAGGTATCAGATTAGGATACAGCCCTATTACGCCTGTAAATGTAACACTCAAAATCGTCAGGCATGAAGAATAAAATGCCTTAAGATATGCTCCCTTTGCTTCAAAAAGCTTTATTCCCATGAGAGCGAGGACAGCGATTACAGGCACCACAAACCAGACCGGATTATCCAGATAGTTTTTATAAAGATTTGTTGCAAATGCTGTATGAGCCAGGAATAGAACTGCCGCGACAAGCAGCGCATACCATGCCTTATCAGCAACAGAAGAAGCGCGCTTTCCCATGTCTCCGTTTGTCTTTACAGTAAGCCAGAGAGCTCCGTGAACAATGAATAGAAGCACAAACAGGATTCCTGTAAGTAGCCCGTAAGGATTCAGCAATGTAAAAAGTGTCCCATGATAACCGTTTGCATCCATAGGAATCCCCTGGAATATATTTCCAAATGCCACGCCGAAAAAAAGTGCGGGCAGGAAACTTCCGAGGAAAATAGCAATATCCCAGCCCTTTCTCCAGCCATCGCTGTCAACCTTCCCTCTGAATTCAAATGCAACGCCTCTGAATATCAATGCAAACAGGATTATCAGCAAGGGCGTATATAAATAGCTAAACATTAAGGCATATGTTGTTGGGAATGCCGCAAATGTTGCTCCCCCTGCAGTAATAAGCCAGACCTCGTTTCCATTCCAGACAGGTCCAATGGTATTGATAATTACCCTCTTTTCCGCATCATTCTTCCCAATAAAGCTGTGCAGTATTCCAACTCCAAAATCAAAGCCATCGAGCATGAAATAAACTGCCCAAAGCACACCCCACAGAATAAACCATGTTATCTGGAATTCCATCTTACACCTCCCGTGACGATTTAATTATCGCTGAAAGGTCATCGTCAGGGCCCTTCTTTGAGTACTTTGCGAGAAGATATATATCGATTATACCTAGCATCCCGTAAAACAATGTAAATCCTATAAGAGATGTCCAGACCTGTGGTGGAGTAATAGACTTAGAAACAGCATCCGATGTCTTTAAGACCCCATAAACAATCCACGGCTGCCTGCCAAGCTCTGACACAAGCCACCCTAACTGGCCCGCGATATAAGGTAATGGAATGGCGAACAGCATCAGCTTCAAGAACCTGCTTCTGTTTTCAAGTTCGTCTTTTCTCGAAACGATTGTACCGATAAGTGACAGCAGGACAAACAGGAATCCGAGAACTGCCATCACCCTGAAGCTGTAAAATGTAGAAGCAACAGGCGGCCTTTCTTCTTTAGGAAATTCCTTAAGCCCCCTTATTTCTGCGTCAGCATCATGAAATGCAAGAAGACTGAGGAACTTGGGTATTCCTACAGCCTCAACTGTATTTCTTTCATTGTCAACATCCGGTATTACCAGCAGATTATATGCTACGCCCTTCTGTGTATCCCATACAGCTTCCATAGCAGCAAATTTTGTAGGCTGGGTCATTGCAACTCTCTCGGCATGGAAAGTGCCCGAAACAAGCAAGAGAATTGATGTCACAAGACCGAATACCGCTGCAATTCTGAAAGACCTTTTGAAGAAATCTGTCCTGTTCTTTTTGAGAAGATGATACGCAGATACTCCCATCACAAAAAAGGCCGCAAGCACATAACCTGAAATCAAGGTATGGGAAAACTTCAGCCATCCGTATGGGTTGGTAACCAGCGCCATGAAATCAACCATCTCTGCCCTGTTGTTTCTCAATACATAGCCGACAGGCTCCTGCATCCAGCCGTTTGCAAGGAGTATCCATAGCGCTGAAAGGTTTGTTGCAATCGCAACAAGCCAGATTGAAAGCGCATGCACCTTTTTTGATACCTTGTTCCATCCAAATATCCAGAGTCCTATGAACGTAGACTCAAGAAAGAATGCAACTGTTGCCTCAATCGCCAGAGGAGCGCCAAAGATATCTCCGACATACTTTGAGTACTCCGCCCAGTTCATTCCGAGCTGGAACTCCATTGTGATTCCTGTTACGATACCGAGGGCAAAATTAATCAGGAATAATTTCCCCCAGAATTTTGCCATCTTCAGGTACATCTCATCATTTGTCCTGACATAGCGGCTTTCCATATACGCAACAAGTATTGAAAGCCCGAGCGTCAATGGCACAAATATGAAATGGAATGCTGCTGTTACAGCGAACTGCAATCTGCTTAGTGTTAATACATCCATAAAACATATCCCCCTTTTGTTACTAAAGCATTATCATGCTTTAACTGAATCCTATCGCTTTTTAGCGAGTTTTGCAAAATTTTGTTTTTTAAGTTCCTGTTCAACTTTTTTCCTTATCTTCACCCAGATAGGGTGGACAGTGCATCTGCCGCTGAGGCTGCACATTCTCTTGTCAATTGCACAGATATTCGCAGCCGAAGGACCTTGAATAGCCTCTATGACCTCCAGAAGGCTGATATCTTTCGGCTCTTTTGCGAGCTGGAATCCTCCCTTAATGCCGCGGGTAGAACTTACAATGCCGGCCTTCATAAGGCACTGAAGGATTTTAGCCAGAAAACTCTTTGGCACATACATTGCGTTGGATATTTCATCAACACTGGTTATCCGCCCTGTATTTTTGGCCAGATAAAGCACACAGCGTATAGCGTAATCTGCCTTCCTTGTTACATACATTGCTTATTTTCCGTCTGAGGCGGATCCGCCTTTGGCGGGAAAAAACCTGTTCAAAAGGCCGTTAAGCATCATTGCATGCCTTGCTTCATCTCTTGAAGACTCATCAAAAAAGTCATGAGCTTCATCCACATTCACCTCTTTTGCCTTTACTGCAGCTTCCCTCTTTCCCTTGTTTGCGCCAATCTCTCCATTAAGCATTTTTTCGAGATTTTCTTTTGTGTTTTCAGAAATGAGTCCGTTGAGTTCGGCATACCGGGCTGCATGGTCTGCCTCCTCCCATGCTATCCTCTTAAGTGTTTCTGCAATCTCAGGATAACCTTCCGTTTGCGCCTGCCTTGCCATTGCAAGATAAAGCCCGACTTCACCGGTTTCTCCTTTGAAATTAGCCGTAACAGCATCCTCAATTGCCGTGCCTTTGCTTATGCCGAGCTTATTAACATTTACGAGTTCCATTTTTGACCTCCTTAAATAGGACTATTTTGGTCTTATTTTATCAGGTTTTAAAATGTTTGTCAAGTATTTTTTAAACAGGAAAAGCGTCTGAAATTCCGACTTAAGTGCCGTAGTCCAAGGTTGATGCGACTAATATAAATTTTTCGGAAAGGGTTATGGCGTTTTTATGAAAGGCTATAACAAAAAAGCCACGATTTTGATGCTATCAATAGGCGCAAAAGTTGACAACAAAAGATTACAACCGATATTCTAAATGACATTGAATGATAAAAGTTTTAATATCAGTACAGTCCAAAATAACTGAAAAAAGGCTGAATGATGAAAAAATACAATGACGACACCTTATTCGCCTCGGCAAATCCGCCTGAGGCGGATAAAATTAATCCACTTCTAAGTATTAATAAAAACATCTGTCATATTGTTCCCTTTAAAGCTGCTTATCAAAACGAGGTTGCGCATCTTAATATCCTGTCGATTCATTGTATTTATGAAGCGTTCAGCCTTTTAATAAATCTTATTTTGGACAACTATGGTTTAATACTAAACACTAACGCATATCAACAACGCATATCAACCAATAACTAAAAAATGGCACAAGGCATAATAGAAAATCTTATAACTGAGCTTACAAAACTTCCCGGCATAGGAAGAAAGACTGCGCAGAGGCTTGCCTTCTTCATGCTCACAATGTCTGAGGATAGCGCAAAGGCTATTGCAAAAGCTATAACTGATGTAAAGGAAAAGGCAAGATTCTGCAGCAGGTGCTTCAACATAACAGATTCAGAACTTTGCGAGATATGCAGAGATGAATCAAGAGATAAGGCAAATATCTGCGTTGTCGAAGAGCCGAGCAATATACTTGTGGTAGAGAGGGCAAAAGCATTCAATGGCCTTTATCATGTCCTTTTGGGTTCCATCTCACTGATAGACGGCATAACGCCTGATAAACTAAGGATCTCTGAACTCGTTGAAAGAGTAAGAGGCGACAGCGTGTCAGAGGTTATTCTTGCGACAAATCCGAATACAAAAGGGGAGATGACAGCGCAGTACATAAAGGATGCTCTGAAATCCCTGAATGTCAGAGTAACACGTATAGCATATGGCCTTCCTATCGGAAGCGATATCGAATTCGCAGATGAAGTAACCCTGAGCAAGGCGCTTGAGGGAAGAAGAGAAATCTGAATCTGCTCTTTTGACTTTTCATCTTGAAGTTGATGTTTAAGCGCTTTTTCGAGATCATCCCCATGAACTTTTAGGGGCAGGGAACTGCGAGACAAGAACATAAAAGTGTATTGTTTACGGGCTGTTGCCCAAATCAGTACAGCGCTCCTAAACTACAACCATTGCCCCTTCCTGCTGCATGTTTTTTATAAAAGACAGTCCCGATTTAACTTTTATGAAAAAATCTATGACAGATGATACCATTGTCTTTATCATATCCATTATCGCTCCTGTCATAGCCATTCTTG
>JACQXE010000068.1 GCA_016208915.1 Nitrospirota bacterium
ATGTATTCCTGTGTAAAAGAGCTTCTCTTGCGGCGGTGGCTGATAGCTCATCATAGAGTTATATTCTCCTTTGTATCAGATTTCTGCCGCATTAATTATAACAGGTATTCAATCTCTCTGGATGATTTGGGCAACAGCCCGAAAATTAAGTATGGGGTCTTAGGAATCAAACAAGGCAGAGAAAGGATAGACGTGGGTTACAAATATTCTGCTAAAATCAATACCTTTATTTCTTCTATCTGTTTCAGCTTTCTGTCATTTGTAAGAAATGCGTCTGCTCCTGCATCAATGGCCGCAGATAGCTGTATGGCATCGATTGATTTCAGAAAAGTATATCGCCCTCTCAATTTGCCTGCTGCCTCTGCAATCCCTTCCGATATCTCTATCATGGTGAGGTTTTTCCCGTGCTTGAGAAATTCCGCAAATTTTCTGGCAAGCTTTTCATCTCCCTGTTCAATCGGTTTTGGCAAAACCTCGGTAAGAGTTATGACAGAAGAAAAGGCATTCAATGTTCCTGACTGAAATGCTGTGACTGCTTCTTTTGCAAGAGGGCCGAACTGAGGATGTGCTTCTATGTAATAGATAACAGGCGCTGTGTCTACGAAAATAGAGCTTATAAGGGCGAGTTCTTCAGATAAGGTCACACCTGTCCTCTCTCAAACGATTGACATATTCCTGGGCATCCTTGCCTTTCCACAATCCTTTTCCAAGGCCGTAAAGCCCTTTCCAGTCGAGTTCTTTTTTCATGGCAACACCTGTTTTCTTAAGCTGATGGGCAAGCTTCTCCAGCAATTTCAACTGTTCCTTAGGCGTGAGCCTTTCAACCTCTTTCTCTATTTTGTCTAATGTTATTCCTTTCGGCATGTCTTCGCCCTCCCCGTTAACACTACATTATTAGCATAACATATATGATTTTATCAATTAACATTTTTTGTTTTTTGACCCTCTTCGGACTATCGTACTTTTGCGCTGTCGGACGGCGACCACCAAAACAATCCTCCTAACGGCTCCAACTGGGAGAACCTCTGCGCCTATTGCCATGACGACGAGCACAGCAGAGGGCTGCTTGGAGATTATCTTAAGGGGAAGGGGGAATAGGGTATATCTGATACAACTATATAAGGAGGATGAGTGCTTAGACCCATCCTCCTTATAATCACTTATAACCCTAATTATTTATCGTTTCTTTGTAGATATGCTAACGCCACTGTTTTATACATATTATCCCAGTGGTTATTGTCTTTACCTACAGGATTCGGCTTATTATTATAGGTTCTGCACATATTATAGGTTGTGCTTACAAGTTCCGGCGCTATCTCATCAAAGAAGGATTTTACCTCTTTGAAAGATTTTAATTTCCAGGAATAAGTTTTTTCGCCCTGTTTTTGTTCTACTAAGAAACGCATTGCACCGAGCATGGGGTATAAAACCCCATCATATAGCATGGCGTCAAGTTTCACGCCAGGAAGCTGTCTAGCTGCTTCATTGCCTACAAAGATGAACTCATAGTTACCTCTTTTTCTCGTTGCATACACCCCTTTCATAGCGGCAGCCCTACCGCCCATAACATCGTTATAGCGTTTTCTGCTCATTAAGTGTACGTAATCGTGAAGAGAGAGTATATCTCTTAAAAGAGGCGTTAGCATCTTAAAAGAGTCCGGATCAGCTTTGTATACATCTAAGCATTTTGCCTTCGAGACGTACGCGTCCTTAGGATGCTGTGGATAAGGGTACTTATTTACATTAAACAGAGTCATGAGGCCTAGTATCTCTCTAATGTCAAACTTGCCTTCCTCATTCTGCTTATAAGATATTTGGTCAGCGTACGGCTCTTTTTTGAGAGCCTCTTTGACCCATTCAAAGCTTCCCTCCAAATTCATCAGGCTCGCATCATCTACCTGAACGGCTGTATTAAGTCCCCCGGTTATATCTACGGCCATTTCTTGTGGCACACCAGTGATTATCTCAATCTTTACATACTGCTCTTCCGGACACGACCCATCGGCTTGCGTTGCAAGTATTATCTCATAAGTGTGTCCCCCATCAGCTATACCATCTTTTTCACCAAAAAAAACAGTAGCGACCTTTTTATCTGGTGTGCCGTATTCAACCTGATGAGCCAGCATTGTTATTCCTTTGTTTTTCAGATGAAAAGAGAGTTCGTCAGTGCTTTTCAAGCTTTCTGTAACTTCTTTGTAAATGCCCTTGTCTATACGCTGCTCTCTTGGGTTCGGCGTCTTGGGTATCCCTGAAGGAACATCTATAGCTCTGATTAAGAGAACATGATGTTCAATATTATAAGGGTTGCCCTCTTCGGTTTTATTTAATGGATCTGGGTAACGACGAGAATAGTCTGATTTTAAGATAAATTTGTTTAACTTTGACTTTGTCATTTAAATTTCTCCTGCCATCCGGCACTTTGGGTAACACAGTCCTGTGTTACTGGGTTTATAAAATAAAAAAACTACACAAGCCCAACCTGTGTAGTTCAAATTAATTTCATCATTATCACCTCCGTTCCGCCGTCCGGCGCCTTTATTTTACTAAAAGCGAGTCCACGCTTTCAAATATTCAACCATAAAGTAATATTGCATGTCAATAGGAATATAGCCGAAGGTCACTTCCCCCATTTCCTCTGCAACAATTAAAAAGTTCAGAAGTGCAAAAGATGAGTTGAAAAAGAACTATAAAGGCATCTTTATACTTTTGGCGGATAGAAAACACCAAGAACCATAAAATTATCTCTGAACCTCTGCATATTTCCCACATAAAAATAAGTATCATTCTTTTCTGAGCACATTTTGTTAAGCCATCTTTCAGAAATCTTTTTTAATAAAGTGTCTTCATCTTTATACTTCCACCGCCATTTTCTAAACGATTGGAATATTTCCCAATCAATTATAGGCAAGTTATGGCCTTGGCAATTTGAGCGCCCATCGCAAGAAAATGTATATCTGAAATCAAAGGGAACATCTTCTATTGCCTTCTTTGGTTTTTTATTGAAATTAAGTTGGGCGTAATATTTGTCACGCTCCTCGTCTTTTTCCGGTTTTACTTTTTTATAAACGAACTGAATATTTTGCGGCTTGAATATGCCCAATGATTTTCCATTAATTTTGTTTTCTTCCAGTATGCTACATAAGGTGCTTGATACAGTGGGCAGGACTATTTTTTTTCTAAGCGCCCAGTTCTTATCTTTTGTTGTGTCATAGTGTTCAAAAATTTTAATGCTTCCACTATCAACTTTATAACTTTCTGGCCTTGTATCAGCAGGAGCTTTTTCAGCCTTCAATTCGATTATGCTATATTTTTTGAATTTTTTATCATCGTCCAAGTCTCTGAAGGGTATCGGATATAAACGCATCCATTGATTTGATTTAAGGTCTATCCCTGCGACACAAACTGTTTCTTCATATTTTCTGCTTGGATTTGGATAAGCCTTAACGGTAACGAGAATTTGTTTTGTCTCTAATGCCATAGATTACATGTGTGTGATTATTAGGCCGTTACCGTCGATTTCTTTTATTTTTTCAGCAACTATTTTCCTATGACATTGGAAAGGATCCCTTTCAAAACACATAATACAGCTTGTCTCATGCATTATGATATCTGCATATAAATTTTTAACTACGTCTAATTTGGTCTGTATATATGCAGAATACTTCTTGAAGAAAAAGTCGTAGTCATTATTTTCATGGAGTTTTTCCCTTAATATTTTTGGGCTTCCTAATTCTTTAACATGAATATATTTTATGCCGACTTCTTCAAGGTGTTCTGAGAGTCGATTCTTTGAAAATCCAGATTTTCTGCTGGCAGGTATTTCTCTTACGTCAATAAGTGTATGTACCTTTTTGTTCTGAAGCCTATTAATAAATTCTTTTATGTCATTTCCTTCGTACCCGACAGTTAATAATGAAATAGGCTCGATGGTATACCTCCTTACTAATTTTTGTCATTATACCAGATTTTTATGTTTTGAAAAATTAAATAGGACAGCGATCGGTTTTCTTATTAATCTTAAAAATGAATTTTGTCTTAGTGAGATAGTCCGCGCGGTTGCCTCTTCTCCTCGGCTCTCCTCGGCAAATCCGCCTGAGTGCGGGGGCGGCTCTCCGCTGACGCTGCGAGAAGAGTGGAAACGCAGACGCGAAATTATTTGCGTCCTCTCATCATACGTATGAAGACATTATATTTTTCTTTATGCCCTTCTTTTTCTGACCAGCGCTTGTTTCCCAATCAACTTTCATAATGGCTTTCCGGCTCTTCGAGGCCTTTTACGCATTCTGAAATATCTCTCCTTTTCATTCTCCGGTACAAATTCATAAGCCTTTGCCATCAACTCCTTTAATTCCTTCAGAAACGGGAATCTCGGATTAAATGTGTACAGTCTAACCTTACCTACAAGGCGGCTTACAACTATCCCGCCGTTCTCAAGCCTTTTAAGCTGCTGCTGAATTCTGTTGACGGGCACCCCGAAGACCCTTGCCATGCCAAGAGGATAGCCCTCAGTATAAACATAGAGAAAGAACAGAATCTTCTCAATAATGATATTTCCAAACAAGCCTTCCAACATTTAAGCCTCCCTTACCATAATAATTGGTAACATAACCATAATATATGGTAATTATAATCTATCGCTCTGTCAAGGAAAATCTGATAAGACAACCACAAGTCGCAAGTAGAAGAATAGGGACGCAGAAATTTAAATCCGGAGGTTATTGCGGGGAAGGCGCTTTTATTTGAACTCATCCATGAATGCCTTAAATTCCGGATGGTCTTTGAAAAGGAGCCTGCCTGCGCTGATCAATCTTTCCACCTCGTTCTTTTCAAGATGAAATGTAGTGGGCAGGTGTTTCAAAAAAGTTTTTTCAGCTTCGTCCGAGAGGTTGTCAAAGGAAATGTCCACGACATATAATTTCATCTTCCCGCCTGCGAGTGGAGGAAGTTTATATCCGTCTTTGCAGTGTTCATCGAGCTTCTGCTGGCAGCCGTCAAGATTCATCTGCGCCTCTATCCTGTCCGCAAACATCTTCTTTATGGATTCAACTGTCTCAAAGGAATAATTGTCCATAGAGACCGTGGACATCTTTAAGGCAACAGTGGACAGTCCGGGAGGGCTTTCATTCTTATCAAGCGTCTCCTGCGGTTCGTTCTTTGCGTTCACCACAATTACGAGGAGCCTTTTGATCTCCCCGCTGTTTATTTTCTTTCTGATGCCGCCCCTTAAATAGAGGGCATTAACAGCCCTCAGCCCTATATTGTCCGCAAGCCCGCCGTCCATGAGATGGAGATATGGGTGCCTCTTTTTATCGGCATACATGGTGTTGTTGAGGGCATTATAATAGCTGCTTTTGTTATTCCAGTAGTCTTTGAGCGCCATCTTATCGGCATCAGTCATTTTGTATCCATCAGGATACGGGTAATTAACAAGGCTTATCGGAGACAAGAGAAAGGGGAATGCCGAGGACGCAGCTACGGCTCTGGCTATCGGATAGGAAAGAATGTCAGAGCCGATATAGTTGAACTGGCCGCCGGTGAATTCAAAGCGGCTGCCCTGATAAAGGCTGGTTGCATTTATAATTAGAAACGGCCGTTTTTTCCTGTCAGCCAATGACTTGAAGGTGCCGGCTTCAAATATTGTGCTGTCATACAGTTCCGCGGCGAGATCAATGCGGCTGAAGTAAGGAGATGAGAGACGCAGCCAGTTTGCGGGATTCAGGAGCGCGAGAGCGAGTTCCTTCTGAATATTGCGGTAGAGGAACTTTTCTCTGAAGTCTGTAAATATCCTTGGGCCGAAGAGCGCATAATATGCTCCGGTGAAAGAACCGCCTGAAACTGTCGAGATGATGTCCGCTTCATCAAGAATGGTCTTGTTCAATCCCGGAAGGCGGGTATTCTTCATCTCTTCGAGCACGCCGTAGGAAAAAGCCGCTGCGCGGGTGCCTCCTCCTGAAAAAGTTAGTATCACAAAGGTCTCGTCCGCATCCCCGAGCATCTCGGGGTTAAAGGCGTCAAAAGTGTAGGGTTCGTTCTGATGAATGTCTGTCAGGGGAAGGTTCTTCTGATAATGAGCGCAGGAACAAAGGAAGAAGAGCGCAGCGATAAGCGCCGGAAAAAGATATTTGTTCAGCCTATGCTTTTTCAAAGCTGATTACCTTTGGAGAGATGACAGAGGTTTTTCTTAATATAAACTCATGCAGTTCAGGGGTGAAGTCCGGGGGCGCTTCGAGCGTCACGGAGTGAAACCCTGTCTCAAGCTCCAGCACCTGATTGGTCATGCCTTCGCTGGCGCCGTCAATAATAACCCCTCGTGACTCCTGAAATTTTACAAGGAGATATTCCATTTTCTATCCATCCCTTTCTCTTTGAATCAATTAAAAATATCATACGAAAACCCGCCATAAAGCGCAACCGAAAACAAGTGCAAAAGCACCATAGTGCAGTCGCCCGAGCGCGGACCGAAGCGAAAAGAGCAACGGTGCAATATCGCAGGACAAGCCACTGAAAATTACTTGCATGAAAAACCTCTTTATACGATACTTACCTGTAGGGAGCAAATTCTTTTAGTAATAAAAAATGTCATATGGATAACATAAAGGAAAAATTTCCGAATATCCCGGAGAGAATATCAGGGCTTGGAGAACTTTCATATAATCTCTGGTGGAGTTGGCATCCATCAGCCAGAATGGTTTTTAAACTCCTGGATCGCATAGCATGGAAAGAGAGCGGCCACAATCCTGTGAAGATGCTGAAGGAACTCCCGAAGGAGGTCTTCGATACGGTTGCGAATGACTCTGAGTATCTTCACCGCTACGATGTGGTGATCGCAACGTTCTATAGAGAAATGCAGACAAGAGGATGCTGGTTCTCTGAAAACATTACGGATCCTGAGTGCCTGCCGGTTGCCTATTTCTCTGCAGAGTATGGACTCCATCATTCCCTACCCTTTTATGCAGGAGGGCTTGGGTTTCTTGCCGGAGACCACATAAAGGAATGCAGCGATTTAGGGATGCCTTTGGTGGCTGTCGGCTTCATGTATCCTGAAGGATATCTCAGGCAGAAAGTCCGTATGGACGGGTGGCAGGAAAATGTGGATGAAATCCTCTTCAGGGACGCAGCCCCGATAACGAGGGTGCTCGAGGAAAAGGGTGAACAACTTGTGGTCAAGGTGCCTTTTATCGAACCTTCGATTTATGTGGCTGTATGGAAGGTATCCGTCGGACACATATCACTTTACCTTTTAGATACGGATATTGAGATAAACGATCCATGGAATAGATCCATATCAGCGCATCTCTACATAGGTGATACCGAACAAAGACTGCGTCAGGAGATCGTTCTCGGCATCGGAGGGAGCGAGGTCTTAAATACTCTGGGGATCAAGCATTCTGTACTTCATCTGAATGAGGGACATCCGGCCTTTGCAATACTGGAAAGGGTAAGAGAGCGTGTAGAAGGAACAATGAGCTATGATGCTGCGGTAAAGCAGGTGCGTGCTACAACAGTATTTACCACCCATACCCCTGTACCTGCCGGACATGATGTATTCCCCTTTCATTTAATAGATAAATATTTCAGCCATTACTATCCGCTCTTAGGCATAAGCCGCGATACCATTCTTCAAATGGGCGCCTTACCAAAAGAGCTTGCAGCAGGTTTTAATATGACGGCCTTTGCCCTCAGAATGTCTGCATATCATAATGGTGTAAGCAGTAAACACGGTGAGGTCTCCCGCAGGATGTGGCAGTCCCTCTGGCCTGATCTGCCGGAAGAAAAGATACCGATAGACCATATTACCAATGGGGTGCATGTTCCGACATGGATCGAACCAAAGATGGAACTGCTTTTTAATAAATATCTTGGTCCAACATGGCTTGAGGATCATGACAACCCCGTAGTCTGGGAATTGATAGACGACATCCCTGATCAGGAATTATGGCAGATACACTCATGGCTCAAGACTAAGTTGATTAATTTCATCAAGGAAAGGGCACGCAAGCGTTGGGTAGAAAATAAGGTAAGCCCTATAAATATCATAGCAGGAGGCACGCTGCTTGATCCATCAGCATTGACTATTGGTTTTGCCCGTCGTTTTACTACTTATAAAAGGGCAGATCTCATCTTTTCAAATATTGAACGCTTGAAAAAATTGCTGATGAGTCGTTGGAGGCCACTGCAGATCATATTTGCAGGCAAAGCCCATCCCGCAGATGATCCGGGGAAAAGAATCTTGCAAAGGATTTTTAATTTTGCACATGACCCAGATCTTGGTGGAAGAATTGCCTTTGTCGAGGACTATGATGAGCAGCTTGCACAATACATGACTCATGGCGTGGATGTCTGGCTCAACAACCCATTGTCGCCAATGGAAGCTTGTGGGACAAGCGGTATGAAGGCATCCATGAATGGCGTTCCTCACCTGAGTATTCTTGATGGATGGTGGATAGAGGGTTTCAACAAGAAAAATGGCTGGGGATTCGGCGGAAAAGAGCGGGAAAATGGCGATGCATCTGATGCAGAGGCGCTTTACGAAATTCTCGAGAACGAAATCATTCCCCTTTATTACAAGATTGATGATGATGGAATCCCTCACGATTGGGTAAAGGTCATGAAAGAGGCAATAAGAAGCATAGCCCCGCTGTTCAGCGCGCGCAGGATGGTTAAGGAGTATGCGGAGAAGTTTTACCAGAACGCACTGAAATCAGCTTAGAATAAAATGTTTTAATTGTAAGGATATATCAACAGGAAATTATCTCGTTGTTAGATATATCAGATCCTGGAATAAGTCAAAAATCTAAAAGCCAAAGCTTCTACTGTTTCATAAGAACTATATTAAGAAACAGGGAAAAGTTTCTGGTTTGTTAATGTTAATATCTGTTAATATACCAGAAAAATATTCTTAAAGGTTCAGGGGTGGAAGAGAAAAAATCAGCTTCTTTTAGCAATAATCGGTTAATAAATTACCTGATAGAAAAAATCTGTCCTTTCAATGTAAGAACATTCCAGACATTGGTAATAGTAACAACCTTAATACTTCTGGGTGCTGTCCTGATACTCGGTTTGACATCTTCAAAAAAGGTTAAAGAGATCGTCACCAATGACTTTAACCAGCAGCAACTTGTTCTCGCACGCCACGCAGCCCGGCAGATAGAGAACAATATCAACATCCTTAAGCAAGAGCTATCACTGTTAAGTCTTTCGCCATCCATACAATACATTGAAAAAGTTTCCATAGGCAACAGGATGGGGATCACTTTTTCGAGCATTCGAGAGCAGGGCATCTTAGAGATAAGATCTGTCGAATACGGCAAAACAAATACCCATGTAGTGGATAGCCATGGGCACCGCACTGTAAAGCCATCTTTTGAAGATCAATATTACATGGATTGGGCAGGACAGAAGGAAAACAAAAGCAATATCATATTTAGTGGCACTATACCAATAGCGCATGACAAAGACCACCAGAGACGCGCAATGAAAATGATGATCCCTGTCTGGCAGGTTTCTATGGATGAGAGTCATCCGGTGCCTACAAATAAATTTTCCGGGCTTTTAGTTTTTGTTGTAGATACAACTGCACTGATAGAAAAGATAACAAAAGAAATAAAGTCAGGGAAAACAGGATATGCATGGGTAATAGATTGTACCGGGACTTTTCTTTATCACCCTGAAAGAGATTTTATTGGCAAAAATGCATTTGAAGCCCGCAAGGAAAGGAAACCCACAATTTCCTTTGAAAAGATCAATGAGATACAGAAAGAAAAGATGCTGAAAGGGGAAGAGGGAACAAGCTGGTATATCTCAGGCTGGCACAGGGGCAAAGAAAGGGAGATGAAGAAGCTGATTGCATATGCCCCGATTCGATTAGATGCATCTGAAAGACGATTGTGGTCGGTTGCCGTCGTAGCACCTATAAGCGAGGTAGAAGATGCAATCCACTCGATTCAAGTCAGACAATTTTCATTGCAGGCAATCATTATTGTCGTCATTCTGCTTGGCGGTCTCACGGTTATCTCTCTCATGGTTAACTGGTCGCGCACGCTGGAGCATGAGGTTGAGAAGAAGGCTGCAGAGTTTATAAAATCTGAACAGCGATACAAGTTACTCGTTGAGAATGCCGAAGACATAATCTTTACAGTGGATCGCGAAGGAAATATCCTGTCTATAAACAAGTCTGGCGCTAAATTTTTCAATAGAGAAGTAGAGGACCTTAATGGCCGTAGCCTTGGAGAGATATGTTTTAATGAGGACAGCGCCTTTATCCAGTTTAAGGCAATAGAAGAGGTTTCTAACACAACAGAAAGCAAACAGATAACTTATCCTGTTAACATAGGAGCTGATGAATACTGGATAAGCACTAATTTTAATGCGCTTCTTGATGAAGGTGGAAACGTCTTCGCAGTCCTTGGAATAGCAAGGGATGTTACAGAGAGGAAAAAAAGGGAAGAACAGATGTATCACACCGAAAAGCTGGCATCATTGGGAACGTTGGCAGCAGGCGTTGCCCATGAGATAAATAATCCTTTGGCTATAATCTTAGGTTTTACAGATATGCTTCTTGAGAAGACACCACATGATTCTGAGTTTTATGACATATTGAAAACCATAGAAAAACAGGGGAACAATGCCAAGAGAGTTGTTGAAAATCTGTTAAGTTTTGCCCGCTACAGGGAACCAAAGGAAGAAGATATAGATATCAATAAAAATCTCAGGGAGGTGCTCACTATTGTTGAAAACACTCTGTCACTCAAAAAGATCGTTGTTAATAAACAGATGTCCGAAGACCTCCTAATGGTTAAGGGAGATCCCAGGGAGATCCAGCAGGTCTTCTTCAACATTATCAACAATGCAATATCTGCTATGAAAAGCAACGGCACTCTTACTGTTGTTACACGGGCAACAGGTGACCGAAAAATTGAGATAAGGTTTTCAGATACAGGACACGGTATTAAAACAGAACACCGGTCAAAGGTATTTGACCCGTTATTTACCACAAAGAAGGTGGGAGAGGGCACGGGATTGGGCCTTTCTGTCTCGTATGGAATCATTGCAAAATACGGCGGCACAATAACATTTGAAACAAAGACCGAGGAGGAGTCTTCAATAACAGGGACAACTTTTATAATAACTTTGCCGGCAGTAAAGGCAGTGGACAGTGTCAGTGATTAGTGTCAGTGAAAGGAAGATAAAAAGTGGGCAAAATTGCATCTGTAGAAGAACTTGAGGTTTTTAAGAGGAGCCATAAATTAACTTTGCATATTTACAAAGTTACAGAAGGCTTTCCACAAACCGAAAAATTTGGACTTGTATCTCAGATGAGGAGAGCATCATCTTCCATTTGTGCAAACTTATTAGAGGGCAGCCATAGATTAAATAAAAAGGAATTTCGCCAATTTGCTGGTATTGCTAAAGGGTCTGCAGGTGAATTGAAGTATTACATGCTGCTTGCAAAAGATATTGGATACATAGAAGAAAGCAAATATTTTATCATGATTGCCGAAGTTGAACAAATTAGCATGATGCTAAATGGTTTGGTTAAGTCTTTAACTGACACTAAACACTGACACTTAAAAGGAGGAAGGAGATATGATAGAGAAATTATTAATCGTAGATGATGAACCGGATATGTTGAAGCTTTTGAGTATGATAATAAGGGAAAAGACTTCTTACGAAGCTATAACCACCAATAATCCCTATGAGGCATTGGAACTGGCTAAAAAGGGAGAATTTGCCATTGTTATTACAGACTTGAAAATGCCCGGGCTCGATGGGATCGAGCTACTGGAATCCATACGACGTTTTGACGAGGATATCCCAGTCATTTTCATTACTGCCTATGGCACTGTTGAGTCTGCTATTGAGACCATGCAAAAGGGCGGTTTTGACTTCATCACAAAACCCTTTAAAAAAGAGCAGATACTTTTTACCATAGAAAAGGCTATAAAGTTTGTCTCTCTTCAGAAAGAAAATAAAAGGCTGAAGGAACAATTAAAGTCAAAAGGTTAAAGATTGAAGAATTAAACTTATAAAACTTTCAAGATTAAGCTCTTCGCAATAGTAAGACAAAATCATCGTATTCTAAATCTTATATTTACAGTATTTTTATTTTTCCATCTTTTGGTGATAATATAGGCTATATGTCGCTTGAAAAGAAGATAATCCTCAGTTTTATTATCAGTGCAACAATAATAGCAATCTTTGCAGCCTCAACATATATCAATTTTATAGAGATCAGAAAAGAGATACGGTATCTCGAATTTGCTGATACTGTAAGAAGTAAATCTCTTCAGCTCAGGAGGCATGAAAAGAATTTTCTGCTCTATGCCGACACGAAAGAAATAGAAGAAGTGCACAGGTATCTACAAGAGCTGAATGAAACTCTGCAACATGGGCGCACAAATTATAAAACTGAAAGCTTGCTTAATCTCGAAAACAAAATAAATGAATATGCGAAAAGATTTTACAGGGTCGAAGGTGTTTTCTGGGATTTTCAGAAAGAGTTTGCAAAGCTTAAACCATCTTATCCTAAATATTCCGCCTTCTTTCCTCTCATCGAATCTACTTTTTTAGAGCGTCCATTGGTAAATGCAGATCTTATCGAAAAGATCTTTTTGCTGAAAGCAGGCAATCCCGCAGTAGTAAACCTCAGAGAACTAAACTCAGAGATCAGCTCCCTCAGAAAAAATGGGGAAGAAATGCTAACACTTTCAAAGGATCTCGATAAGTCAGCGAGAGAAAAAGCTGAAGAGGTTATAAGGATTTCCCAGATGGCTGTGTTAGTCCTCTTCCCTCTTTTTCTTGTTTTCGGTCTTGCAGCCCTTTTTGTCATAAGCCATAGTATGGTGAAGCGCCTGAAAATATTGACTGCCGCAATAGAAAAGACCGGCAAAGGGGATTTTTCATCTTTACCAAACCCTGAAAAGCATGACGAAGTAGGCGTGTTGATTACAACCTTTAATAAAATGGAACAGGATCTGATTGCAAGGGATGAAGAACTAAGCAAAAAAAACGAAGAATTGCTTCAGTCAAGAAAACTCGCTTCCTTAGGCACGCTTGCTTCTGGAGTTGCTCATGAACTCAATAATCCATTGAATAATATCTATCTTGCAGCACAGGTGTTGTCCAAGGAAATAGGCCATGAATCATGCCCCCCAATGGTAAAGGAAACTGTTGGGGATATTTTCTCGCAGACATTGAGAGTCAAAAGAATAGTCAGTGACCTTCTCGAATTTGCAAGAGAGAGGACCCCCGAGTTCAAGACGATTAAGATAGTTAATCTCATAAGGGAAGTGCTCAACCAGATGGCAGCTTCGGGTGAAAAAGGAGATATAAAATTCAACATAAAGGGTTCTGAGGATATAGAACTGTCCGGAGACCGCCATCTCCTTCAGCAGGTCTTCGTCAACCTTTTCACAAATGCTATTGATGCTATGGAGGGTAAGGGATCTTTGGGCATCGAAATAGGTACTGAAGATACCGGAATAAATATTAAAGTCTCTGATTCAGGGCAGGGAATCCCTGCAGAAAATATTTCAAGAGTCTTTGACCCCTTTTTCACCACAAAAGAGAAAGGCACGGGTTTAGGTCTTGCAATTGTTTACAGTATAATAAAAAAACATAACGGGAAAATCGATGTTAAAAGCAAGCCTTATAAAGGCACTACATTCACAATAACCTTGCCCCGTTAGACGCAACGGTGGTTACCGAGAAGATAATGGCACTCAGAGTCCTAATTGCAGAAGATGAAGAGATAACACTAAAGCATCTAAGATATGCCCTTGAGAACGAAGGCTTTATAGTTTCAGGTGTGAACAATGGCCTTGATGCGCTGGAGAAAATCAAAAAAGAAGTCCCAGATATCCTAATTGCTGATATAAAAATGCCTAAAATGGACGGTCTGACATTACTTGCAGAAGTAAAGAATAAATACCCTGATACCGAAGTGATTATAATCACTGGCTTTGGAACAATCGAATCAGCGGTTGAAGCCATGAAGAGAGGGGCTACTGACTATATAACCAAACCGTTTAATCTTGATGAGCTGAATATAAAACTCAAAAAGATTCTGGAAAAAAAAAGGTTAGAGAAGGATAATATAGCCCTCAAAGTCTCCCTCGACATTGATAAAGACACGTCTTTTATCACAAAAAGTAAAAGAATGAAAAGGGTTATTGAGATAATCAACAGCATAACCAATTCCGACTGCAATGTATTGCTCACCGGTGAAACTGGGGTTGGAAAAGGACTTGTGGCAAAGATCGTCCACAATTCGAGCCTTAGAAAGAATATGCCCTTCTTATCATTGAACTGCGCGATATTTACAGAGGAGCTTTTGGCAAGCGAACTCTTTGGTCATGAAAGAGGCGCCTTCACAGGCGCTGTGACAATGAAACAGGGGCTTTTAGAGGTCGCCAATAACGGCACATTATTTCTCGATGAGATAGCTGAGATGTCCCCTCCCTTGCAGGCCAAATTATTAAAGGTGATTGAAGATAAGGAATTTCTAAGAGTCGGAGGTACAAGAACTATAAGGGTAGATGTAAGATTTATAGCTGCTACAAACCAGAATATTAATGCCCTTGTCTCTGAAGGCAAGTTCAGGGAGGATTTATTTTACAGGCTTAATGTCATGGATATTTATATACCACCTCTCAGGGAAAGGAAAGAAGATATCTCACCGCTCAGTAAACATTTTTTAGGGAAGTATTCTAAGAAGGAAAATAAAAAGATAGACAGTTTCAGCAGGGAAGCGATGGATACGATCATGTCATACGGTTTCCCTGGCAATGTAAGAGAGCTGGAAAATATTATTGAGAGGGCAGTAATTCTGGAAAAGACATCGCATATCAGCGCTGAAAGCCTTCCGCAGAGCATAAAATTGTTTCATGTAGAAGCCATAGATCCTAACAGGATCAGGACCATTGATGAAATAAATAAAGAATATGCAGAGAAGGTTCTTGAGGTTTCGGAAGGTAATAAGTCAAAGGCAGCGGAGCTTTTAGGGATTTCAAGAACAAGTCTCTGGAGAATATTGAAGAAATAAGTCAGATGCTATGAATCAGATAAATTACGAGAAAGATTCCAATTGCAATGATTGAGATGGTAAGAAGCGCATCAAGTATTAATGAGGGCTGATATGAATCTGCATCTATCTGTTTCTCAACTTTTTTGTATCTTATAAAAGCAAGCACACCCATTAATGCGCCCAAACCTACTAGAAAAATTCCAAAGATTGATGAATAACCACGGTCTGCCTGTGGTGCACCAACTTCAACTGGTCTTCCCAAAAAATACGAAACCTGCTTTATGAATATAGCAAATCTTTCTACAACAAAACCAAATGCCATTATGGCAATGCTTGTCCTTACCCAAGCCAGAAATGTCCTCTCATTCGCCATGTGAATGCGCCTGTTGAGGACTCTGGAATTCTTCTTATCTTCTATCTCTCTCACAGAGTTTAACCCTCACGGATAATTATACACCACAAAAAAATAATAATTGATAGATTTTGTCTCCCTGTGCTGTTCACCGCTGTTCATTTCTGAAACAGTAGTCAGGCATTATCCACTCTTGTCTTTCCTTTAGTTTCAATAAGTTACAAGGTGGCATGGATTTTGGATTACTTATTTAAAAGCTGTAAAGGAGGCAAAGAAAAAATGAAAGAGAAACTTTTATTTGTAACAAAGGGCGGAGAGAACTGTGATGAAGGGTTTTCATATGTCCTTCAGCTTGCAAAGACGCTTAATGCAGGGATCTCAGTCCTGATGGTTTATAGCAAAGGAGTGATGGATACATACGATGATGTGATGGCTGCGGTTGCATTTGCAGAGGCAGGACAGATCGAGACAGTGAAAGAGCTAATGCATGAGCAGGAGAAAGAGATAACAATGATTCAGGACAGAAAGATAAAGGAATTGACTGAAAGGTGCAGGGAAAATTCTCTTGAACTCATTTATCAGGTTGCTGCTGGTGACATGATAAATGCAATAAAACATTTTCTAAAAGAAAGACCCGGCATTGATATGGTTCTCTTAAGCCCTAACCTTTCAGAGAACAGAAAATGCATTGACTTCAAAAAATTACTTAAAAACATAACAAAACCTATCGTTACCATTACAAGGCCTGCAGAGGCTAAGGCATGAGGATAGGTAAAAAAGGAGGAAGTGAAATGAAAGGACTGAAAAGATTCTTAAACAAATTTGAAAGTGTTATGACTGCTGTGACGTTTGCAGAAGAGGGTGAATATGATACAGCAAGGGAGATCATGCAGCAGGAAGAATTGCCGCAGGAAAGGGTAAGCAAAAAATATGGCGACTATACAACTCTTACTGTTAAAACTGCTGGCGTAAGCAAATAAAGAAAACGGAGGAAAGATTATGGCTCAGATTAGTAACCCCAGAAAGAAGCCTGTTGCTAAGATGTTTCTCTTGGGAATAATTGCGGCAGCATTATATGCGACACTGCTATTAAAGCAGGATATTATTAATGAATATTCTGGAAAAGGAGGATTTTACGCTTTATTGCCTATAGCAACAGCATTCGTCTTCTCCTTCATCCACGGCTCATTCACAGGCAATTTCTGGACACTGCTTGGGGTAGAAGCTGCTAAAAAGAAAAAGGAGTCAACTATAAAGAATTCTCCTTAACACGGAAATGAGTTTTATGAGAAAGCATAGCAAAAATAGTTCTAATCAACTTATGAGCAGTAGCCATGACAGCCTTTCTAAAAGGCAGTCCGTCCTGTTTTCTTTTAAG
>JACQXE010000004.1 GCA_016208915.1 Nitrospirota bacterium
AGTGTTTTCGAATATATTGAAATGTTCTATAATCGGCAGAGGAGGCATTCAGCCCTGGGATACCGTTCACCGGTATCATTTGAGCTGGAGGCTATGGCAGCCTAACTTAACTTAGTGTCCGTAAAAACGGGGGAAGATCATCCCGATGGAAGAACAACCACTGTGCCACATCATAAAGGAAGAATTTTAGCGCGTCCATTGATAAGAGAAATTTTGCGGGAAATAGAAGTTACGGTTGACGAGTATTCTGAGTATTTAGAAAAACTATAAATGTTAAATCCTCTTTTCTGGGACAAAAGATAAAAACTGTAGAAACTTTTCGATTTATTTCTCATCATCTACTCCTTTATAATTGAGCATGAAATTTATTGCAGACCTTCACATGCACTCAAAGTACTCCCGCGCAACAAGCCCTGACATGACACCTGAGAATCTCTGGAAATGGGCACAACTGAAAGGCATAACAGTTCTCGGGACTGGTGATTTTACACACCCTAAATGGCTGACAGAACTTGAAGAAAAACTTGACGTTTTAGACAATAACCTATTTAAATTAAAAGAAAACTTAACGTTAGGTAATGTGCCGCAATCCTGCCGTTCTGATGTATATTTCATGCTCACTGCTGAGATAAGCTGTATCTACAGCAAAAATGGAAGGCTGAGGAAGATACACAGCATTGTCCTCGCTCCTGATTTTGATGTAGCAGCAAAGATCAATGCAAGGCTTTCAAAAATAGGAAATCTTTCAGCAGACGGCAGACCTATCCTCGGCCTTGATGCAAAATTGCTTTTGAAGATCTGCCTTGAAGTATCAGATGATGTGATGCTCATCCATGCCCATGCATGGACACCCCATTTTTCGGTTTTTGGCGCGAGTTCAGGCTTTGACTTGCTTGAAGAATGCTTCGAAGATCTCACCCCACACATCTACGCCATAGAAACAGGACTCTCTTCTGATCCCCGAATGAACTGGAGGCTTTCAGCCCTTGACAGGATAACACTAACATCCCACTCAGACGCGCATTCACCTCAGAAGATCGGGCGTGAGGCAAATATACTCGATACAGTCATTTTTTATAAGGCAATAACCGATGCAATAAAAAATAAAAAAGGATTTTTAGGCACAATAGAATTCTTCCCTGAAGAAGGAAAGTATCACTATGACGGCCATAGATTATGCAAGGTGAGTCTTTCACCCAGTGAAACGATTAGGCAGGACTATCTCTGTCCTGTCTGCGGGAAAAAAGTCACCATTGGAGTCTTGCACAGGGTCGAAAAACTTGCAGACAGAGAAGACGGATTCAGACCAAAAAATGCTCCGGATTTCTTCTCGATAATTCCCCTTCCAGAGATTATCGCTGAGACATTAAAAATCGGGGTAAACAGCAAAAAAGTTATCAATGAATATTTCAGAATGCTTGAAAAGCTCGGCAATGAATTCACAATCCTGATGGATCACAGGATAGAGGATATTGAAAAGGCAGGTTTTGAAAAGATTGCAGAGGCGATATCAAGGATAAGGAATGGCAAGGTGCACATAGCGCCGGGTTTTGATGGAGAATACGGCAAGATAAAGATATTCGAAGCTATCGAGAGAAAAGAGATAAAGGGACAGGTCAGATTATTCTGACTTTGAACTTTTGCTCTTTTGACTTCTGCGCTTCAGTCTTTTGTGCTTGACAATATCATACATTTGTCATACAATTATCATATATGATTGTTTTCGATGCGTCGACATTAATCCTGCTCGCGAAAATAGACATGCTTGAAGTTTTTATTTCAAACTTTCGCGGCAAGCTTTTAATTCCGGAGAAAATTAAGGAGGAGGTCTTCATCCGGAGACAGGAGGAAACACCCTTGCTGAGGAAATTAATCGAGAACAAAAAAATCCTTGTTTTAAAGGCAAAAGATGCTAAGCTGATGAAGAGGCTCATTGAAGATTTTCACATCGATACAGGTGAAGCTGAGGCAATAGCGCTGGCACTGCAAGAAAACGCTTCCCTTATCGCAACAGATGATAGGAATGCGATAAGGGCTTGTAAAATGCTGAAAGTGGAATTTACAACAGCCATTGCCATTCTGATAAGGGCTTACGAAAAAAAGCTAATCGCCAGGGATGAAACGCTTATCAAATTACAAAAACTTGAGTCTTTTGCCAGATATAGTCAGTCGATAATCGAAGATGCCGGAAAACAGATTAAAGGAGGTATTTAAAATGCCGAAAACCCTGAGCATACGCATGGATGATAAAGATTACCGTTTTCTTGCGATCCTTGCAGAGGAAGAGCATGAAGATGTTTCTAAAAAAGTAAGAGAGCTTGTCGATCTCGGCAGGGTAATGCTTGCCATAGAAAAGTATAAAAAATCAGAGGCGTCCATAGAAAAGGCCGCAAGGATAGCAGGGGTCTCAATCTCAAAGATGATGGACATATTCAAGGAACACGGAGTTGAAGCTAATCTGGAGCATGAGGATTACCTGAAAGGACTAAAATCTCTGAAAAAAGTCTGGTAACAGTCGGGATATCCAGTATTTTTATTGCGCTTCGGACTTCTGCTTTTTTGCGCTTTTGCACTTTTAAACTTTCGCCCTCTTCTAAGCTGCTGCAAGAAATGTGTAGAATTTTCTTATCGCTTTTTGAGATACTACTGTAAGTTTTGTACTGGGGAAATGTGGAGTTGCAGTTTTTAAGAGAGGAAAAAGAGAGATGTGGAGCTCTGAGTAGTCTCAAACATGCCATGACCCCATTAAGGGCGACATCCTTCGTGGAAAATGAGCAAGACCCGGAGAGAAACAGAGTTTTATAAATGAAGGAAATTCTTGAGGAAATCGAAAAAATTGCTGATCGCTGCGACAAAGCCGCTGAAGTCTTTAATAAAGAACCGACCAGATCACTATTTAAAAGGCTTCATAAAGCTATTGACAGTGTTGGAGAAGGGTGGTCAGGCTCATGGTTAGGATATCACGCATATGTATATATCGAAGGACTTCGGCCTAAAAGACCTGGAGAACATTTTGATAGTGAATGGGGTTTAAAACATGCTTTTAGTAATAGAACAACTGGTCCTTGGCGCGAACATGTATTTGAAGAGATCGAAAGCACAATACTGAAACGAGCAAAAATATCTGACACCACTCTGATTGAAAAGCTATCGGAAGATGCTGAGAAAATTTTTGAAGAAAGTAAAACTGCACTACTTCCAACATTTGATGTTCTGCAAGAAACATATAATGATTCTACCTTACAGGATCTACGAAAACGGCTTGGTGATTTAAAAAGTCATATTAACAGAGCAGATATTTTAAGAGCGGAAATGCCAAAGCATTTTATGAGTCGTGATTCTATGGCTGTAACTCAAGGATTACAGACCCCTCTACATATTGGATATCAGGCTTGGTTATTTGAAATGCAATCTTATGAAAACCAGCTTAAGGAATTAGCAAAGATTTCTCGCCATGCTTTGCGTTACATTAAACAAAAGCAGAGGGTTCCAATTATGAATACACCAAATGCAAAAAATTCCGGTAATGTTTTTATCGGTCATGGACGTTCCAACATATGGAAAGAGTTAAAAGATTTTCTTCAAGATCGTTTGAAACTTCCATGGGATGAGTTTAATAGAGAATCACCAGCGGGCGTTACAGCAAAAGAGAGGCTTGAAGAAATGTTAGATAATGCATGGATTGCTTTCTTGGTAATGACTGCGGAAGATGAGCACGCTGACAGTTCGTTACACGCTAGGGAAAATGTAATCCATGAAGCTGGCCTTTTTCAAGGGCGATTGGGGTTTCGTCGAGCCATTATTTTGCTGGAAGAGGGTTGTAAAACTTTTTCAAATATCTATGGGCTTCAGTATATTCGTTTCTCTAAGGGTCAAATAAAAGCAGCTTTTGAGGAAATACGTCAAGTCTTGGAACGTGAAGGAATTTTAAAATAATATGCCTCCGAAAGATTTTAGTTGCAAACAATGTGGAAATTGTTGTTTGAATCTTCCCGTAACAACGGCTTTAGAAGAAGATTTGCTGCTTTGGGAAGGCGAGGGAAGAGAAGATATTTTAGAATGGGTTGCTCTTATTCCGATTGCTAATAATGTCTTTGCGTATGATATCTGGCTTCATCCTAAAACGGGCAGCGATGTCGAAAGATGCCCTTGGTTGAGAAGGTTACCTGGAAAAAATAAGTACGTCTGTCGAATTCATAAAGTAAAGCCAACTGTATGTAAAGAATATCCAAAATCAAAAAAACATGCTAAGAAAACTGGATGCAAAGGATTTGAAAAATAGCTATGAATAAAAAAAGAGCCGACTTCTGACTGCATATTCATTCTTCACGATTTAATCGCTATACCATCCTCAACACGTGATGAAACAACTCGGTGAAAAACCTCTCTCTCGCAACAGGATCGTCCAGAATCTCTATTATATTAAATGTCTTTTCGACTATGAATATCAGCACTTCTGGTCTATTTTTGTTTTTGTGGTCTTGATTCTTTGAAATACCTCGCCTGCAATTTGCCAGCAATAAAATCATTATGCAGCGCCATCCCGCACTCCTCGCACAGCACCGACAACCAAGGCTCTATATCGTTCA
This sequence comes from Nitrospirota bacterium, assembly GCA_016208915.1. Taxonomy (GTDB): domain Bacteria; phylum Nitrospirota; class Thermodesulfovibrionia; order Thermodesulfovibrionales; family UBA1546; genus JACQXE01. Next base: position 4,590 of record JACQXE010000004.1, read on the forward strand.
TATAGAACCCCTCGCCCCCGTCTATCATGGGATCATCTGCTATGCAGCCAGATGCAGTAGCGTATGCTTTCTCGCCAGCTTCAAATTCTTTAAAACATCCCGTGCAGCGCATAAATTACCTCTTTATTTTTGAATCCCTTTAGCCTCATGCTTTAGGTTTCTTTTTTTAAATCAGATGCAAACTGGGTCATCGGCCTTATGTAGTTTCGCATACCTGGATGAGCTTTTACCGTCAAATACCGCTCACTGTTATCTGGAAGGTAGAGAATTGCTCGATGACTTCCCATTTCCGTGATTTTGTCATCCGACAAATCACGATCATAGGTGATCAAGTGCCATAATGCTTTTATCCTATGCCGATCAAGAAGTCCGAGATCTGTTGTATATGCTTGTTTCCATCTCTCTCTGAGTGTTCGTTTGCAGGAAATTCCTATGAACCATCCATCCCTGCATTTAATCCAGCGATCTACCTCTAATCCAGTCGTGAAATGTTCAGGAGCATGTGTTGCCTTAATCTTATAAAAATTCAAAATAAATGAAGTCACGCTTTCGACACCGCGACCTGCTCTGCCTTTTCGTTTTTGGCCTACACGTCTTTCAAATTCTTGGCAAAAGGCTGTAAGTATGATGTCTATCTCTTTCGGCTTCATTTTGGTATCTAACGATTCTCTAAGATTCCCAAACTTCTTTACAACCTGTGAGCGTTCAGCCGATAGACAGCCCTGCACGCCAAGATCATCCCAAAGATTAATTATTTCTGATAGGCCGCTTTCTCCCTTTGTCTTCATTAAGGCTGTTGCCATTGATTCTGCAAATATCCTGTCATCATTAGGGATAACTTTCAGTGCCTCATTGATCGGGACGAGAATTTTCTCGCAAGAGAGTCTAAAAACTTCAATATCTATAATGCTATTTAATCTCTTACCGATGTCCTGACAGAGATTCAACACTTGCTTCCTTCGTTTAGTCGAACCCCACCTTTCTAATAAAGTATTCCTAATAAATTCGCTGGCAGACTGAACTATGCTCTCTTCGTCCGTTTTCCCTTTTAACTTATCAATTAGAACTTCCAACCCAGAAGCAAGCTTTAACATAGTCTCGGTCTCGGCACCGACGCCACCATATTTATCCGAGTTTATTAAAAAGCGAGAAAACCAGTAAACGTTATCCCACGGATTTTCGAGAATTCCCAGATCGACTACGTCAGCCTGCAATTTTTCAGCCTTATCTTTTTTTGATTTTGGCATGCATACTCCTTATTCCGGTCTCCAAAAATCTAACAGATATTCGTATGTAACGCCCATTGTAATATAATTAGATGGCCAGCCAAAAATACCTACTTTGTTTACGATATTTGTTCTATCCCATATAATAATATTCCGCAATTCATATCCACGTTTTCTTAATTCTTCAACCAGCGCGAATTGTTCCACCACATATCCGGAATATTTATAACACAGTGCCCTTTCACCTTTAAAAGCGGCAGCAATTTTTCATAAATGTCGCCCATTTCTTTAGTATACTTTTCCAGACTCATTGTGCCGAGGTCGCGTGGATTTTGGCTATATTGTTCGACTTTTAAATATTGCCCATTTTTCCTTTCTTCGCCTCGGCGACTCTTATTCTTTCTTGCTCTGTTTAGAAGATTTGCATATGGTGGTGATGTAAGGATTAACTTAACGGTTTCCTCTTGCAGGTATGCAGGTATATTATAGGCATCGTCCTGAATCGCAATTTGCTTTGTATTACCAAAAAGAGAATTTTGACTGAGACGTTGTCTACTTAACCCAATATATTCTTGTTTTAAATCAAAGCCAACTGCGTTTCTACCGCAATCGCGGGCTGCAATTAACGTTGTTCCCGAACCAACAAATGGATCTAAGACTAATTCACCGCGATGACTGAAAAGTTCTATCACTTTCCGTGCGAGAGAGATAGGGAAGGTTGCTGGATGCAAAGTTTTATCTCTGATGTCTCTCTTTTCATAAAAGAACTGCCAGACACCCAATTGGGATTTAATCCAGTCTTTAGGAGTTTGACAGTTAATGTGTGTCAACTTGCAATCGCATGCACGATGAGTTGGGATATCCAATTTTTGAGAGTAAGCTGCTTGCGTCTCTCTTAAGGTAAGATATTCCTTAACGTCTTTAGGATATTTAAAATTTGTTTTTTTAGCTTTAGCCGTGCTTTTCATTTTATATTTTAATATTCTTTACCTCACTGTCGCTGTGGCGATTGCCTCCTTCTACTTCTCCTTTCTCACCCCTTGAACGGCTCTCTAACGCCAATATAACAAATCGCGTGCGTTTTTTTTCTTTGTCGTCTTGTACGGTCTTAAGTTAGTAGTCGTCTGCATCGCATCGTCCTTCTCAGTATAATAAATGAAACTTTTGAAAAATTCATCAAGTTTTACAACAAAAACTTATTTATTTGAATAATTGTTTCGTTTAATTCTTCTTATCTCTATTTGGATACAGCAGGGGATATTAAAAGGTTGAATTTGGCTGTAAAGGAATATAATATATCCTCATTATGTATAACCTTATAAGCTTTTCCGGCATATTTATTTTAATGGCCTTTGCCTGGCTGATCTCTGCAAACAGAAAGGTTATTAACTGGCGCGTCATCATTTGGGGAGTAATCCTGCAGCTCATATTTGCCTTTTTCATATTCGTAGTTCCTGCTGGCTCAAAGGTATTCCTGTTTGTAAATGACACAGTCGTAAAGCTCCTTGACAGCGCCACTGCTGGCACAAGATTCGTTTTTGGAAGGCTTGCCCTTCCTCCGGGCACAAAGAATGAAATGGGTGAAGAATCCTTAGGGTTCCTTCTCGCTTTTCAGGCATTACCTACAATTGTATTCTTTGCAAGCATCATGGCAGTTCTCTATTACATTGGAATTATGCCGAAACTTATAAAGGTATTTTCAAGGATTTTTACAAAGCTGATGCGGATCAGCGGTGCAGAGTCCATGAGTGTATCGAGCAACATCTTTGTTGGGGTAGAGGCAAACATGACAGTGCTTCCCTACCTCAAAAAAATGACTAAATCTGAGCTCTGCACAATACTTGCAGCAGGAATGTCCACAACAGCATCCAATGTCTTGGCCCTGTATGTATTCATCCTCCAGAAACAGTTTCCGACAATAGCCGGACATCTCGTATCTGCATCGATACTCTCAGCCATAGCAGCAATTGTCCTTTCAAAGATAATCATGCCGGAAACCGACAAGCCGGAAACGCTTGGCATAGATGTAGTGCCCTATTACGAAAAAGAATCCTCGCTCATGGAGTCCATCATAAAAGGAGCAAACGAAGGCGTTAAGATGATTGTCGGCATAGTTGCCCTTCTCCTTGCGTTTCTTGGCATAGTTGCCCTTATAGATCTTTTCATTGGAGGGTTTGGCGTAAGCTTGAATAATCTCACCGGCATGCAGATGGATTGGTCATTAAAAGGGTTTCTGGGATATATCTTCTATCCTTTTACCCTTGTGATAGGTATTCCATATCCAGATGCATTCGAGATCTCAAAGCTCATTGGAGAAAGGGTAGTGCTTACAGAAGTGAAATCATACCAAGACCTTTCCTTGCTCCTCTCTTCTGGTGCGCTTAAAGATCCCCGTTCTGCAGTGCTTGCAGCATATGCCCTTTGCGGTTTTGCACATATCGCCTCACTCGCCATTTTTGTAGGCGGCACCGCAGCCCTTGTCCCTCAAAGAACAAAAGACCTTTCTCGTATTGGGCTTAGAGCGCTTATATCAGCCACCCTCGCCTGCCTTATGACAGCTTCAGTCGCAGGAACATTTTTTACTGAAGGGTCCATCCTGTTTGGTAAGTAAATATAAGAACAACTTTTTACCTATGTACAAAAGCTTGAATTAAGCCGGTGTATCCATTATCCTAATGCCATGGTAGATTTAAAAAAGATCCCCATATTCAACACACTGAGCGCCTCTGATCTGGACGAGATAAAACCCTATTTGATTACGACGAGATTCAAAAAAAAAGAGCTTATATTCTCGGAAGGAGATCCTTCTGACTGGCTTTATATAGTAATAAATGGAAAGGTGAAGATAACCAAACTCGCACAGAACGGAAAAGAAATAATACTTGAAATAATCTCGCCAATGGATTTTTTTGGGGGTGTTGCTGTAATGCGAGGCTTCCCCTACCCTGCAAATGCAGTAGCCATGGAAGACGCAGAGGTCTCGAAAATCTCAAAGAGCAATCTCATGCGCATTCTTGACAGGTTTCCTAATCTCATGTATTGCATGGCAATGAACATCGGAGACAGGATTAAGGGCTCCCATGAGGCGTTGAAGAATATTGCAGTTGAAAAGGTAGAGTCAAGAATAGCTTCACTTCTCATAAAGCTCGCTGACAAGACCGGGATTGAATCAGACAGCACAGTTACCATTGACATGAAGCTCACCAAGCAGGATATTGCCGAGATGGTCGGGACAACAGTCGAGACATCCATAAGAACAATGAGCAAGTTCAAAAAGCTTGGTCTGGTGTCAGAAAAAAGCAGAAAAATTATTATAAAGGATGTCAATAAACTGAAAGCTCTTTGCGGTTAATAACAGTCCCTGATAGTTTTTAAATCAGACAGGGCATAGTATTCTTACATCATTCTCGGCCTTTGGCCTCCGAGGTATTTTGCCTCACCCCCCTCATATCCCCCCTTAGCAAGGGGGGATGGAGGGGGGTGTAGGAATATCAGCAAAAGAAATCCGTTCGAATACTATACCCTGTCTTTCTCTAAGTATTATTCTCTTTCGCATACAATGTCGCAATCATGTTGTAAAAAAACAAAAAGATTGATAAGGCCTCTATAATTCCAAATACAACTGTAAGATTTTTATACACCTCAGTCTCAGAATTATAAACCCCAAGCGCATAGAAGCCAAGCATCCCCACAAGCCCGATATTTGAAAGCCAGAACTGCATCTCTCCCATTGTCTTGCTCTTTAGAAACCTGCCTGCAAATTTAGGGAGTATGTGATAGCCGACACCGTATATCATCATTGAGACCCATCCGAGAAGCATTAGGTGGGAATGCACAAATTTCAATGAAAGAAGAGACGGTATTCTTATCATGCATATTCCCAGTATTGATGCTATTGCAAGATAAACAATGCTCATTAAGATAAAGTTCTTTACAAATTTGTCCATAAATCCCTCCTGAATTTTTGTTAATGTTTAAATTATATTCAACAGAGAGCGCAATTGCTATGATAAAAGTCATAATACAAAACAAATTTTTGTCTTATATGATATTCGTCATAGAACTCCTTTTTGAATTAGTGTAATTTAGAGATAAGATGATAAAAAAGGAGGAAAAGATGAATACAAATATCGAATGCCCGTCATGTTCAAACATCGGGATTTTAGAAAAACCCGAGAAAAATGATTATGGGCTCTCACACTGGCCTATACAGATTAAATTAATGGGGACAGTCATACCTTTTCTGAATAATGCAGACCTTCTCGTTGCAGCAGATTGCACTGCCTTTGCCGTGAAAGGCTTTCACGAAAGATTTCTGAAGGATAAGAAGCTGTTGATCGGCTGTCCGAAACTCGACAATGCGCAGTTTTATGTCGAAAAATTCACAGAGATATTCAGCAACATCCCTATTAAGACTGTCACCTGTCTCAGGATGGAAGTCCCATGCTGCGGCGGCATAACAGCAATATTGAAGGAAGCGATAAAGAGGTCAGGGAAAGACATACCTTTTGCAGAGACAATTATTGGTGTTAAAGGCAATGTACTTGGAGAAAAGAAGGTTGAATAAAAAGCAAGGTACAGTATTTTCGCTCATTCCCTGCCTGCCGCCTGCCTGCCGGTAGGCAGGGCAGGCAGGTCGGTCGTTCCGACCTCCGAGGCTTTTGCCTCACCCCCCTCATATTCCCCCCTTAGCAAGGGGGGATGGAGGGGGGTGTAGGAATATCAGCAAAAGAAACCGCTTAAATACCATACCTTGCTTTTCTAAATTTATGACTTAAATCATACAACTTAATAAAAGACAAGCATTAAACTAAAGCAAAAAGGAGGTTAAGATGACAGCAACAAAAATAAAGGTAACAAAAGATACCTTAATAGGAGATGTAATAAAAAACAGCCCTTCAGGCACCAAGATTATAGAGAAATATTTTGGCAACGGCTGTTTCACATGCCCGGGAGTAAAGGTTGAATCTATCGCGTTCGGAGCTATGATGCACAATGTTGACCCAAACAAGATTGTAGATGAAATAAATGCGCTTTCAGATTAATCTGACTTGCTGTTTTAAATTACAGCAAACTTATACCTTGACTTATATTTTGATTTTGCTATGCTTCAAATATAGCTGTTCGGCTGCTCAAAAGGGGGTGAAATAAACTGATTTTTTCAGTAAAAGGGGATTATTTTTTAATATCTTGAAAAAGGAGGCGTCTGATGCGAAAAAATATCTTTGTATTTTTATTAGCATTCCTTACGCTTATTGCGACAGGTTTTGTTTATTATGCACCGGCTGATGCACAGAAAGCAGTGACTGAAAAACCTGTCAAGGCAGAGGCATGTTATGGCTGTCATGTAGATATTAAAGACTTTCACACAAAAGGAAAACATTCAAAGGTAAGCTGTTCGAACTGCCATGAAGGCATAGACAAACATCTTAAGAATTCATCTACAGCGCCTGTCACAAAAATGGATCATGCCACTTGTGGTAAATGCCACAAAGAACAATATGAGTCTTTTATTTCAGTAAATCTCGAATCAAAGGCAAAAGTGGAAAAAGCCACATTCAAGAGCAGATCGCCGTTATTCGACAAGCTGATGGCCCCTCATGGCTTTACAAAAGAGCACGCTGAGCCGAGAAGCCATGTATTTATGCTCATTGACCATTATACTGTTGACAGAGCCTACGGCGGAAGATTCCAGCTTAAAAACTGGACCAATATAACTGATGGCAAGGCTTCTGAAAAATCAGCATGGGAACTTCTTACAGATAAAGAACCTTCAACATCTGATCAGAAAGTATTCATGCCGCAGACTGCAACAGCAGCAAATCCAGTCTGTCTCCAGTGTAAGACTCAGGATAACATACTTAGATGGAAATATATGGGAGACAAAGACCCAAAGGCAAAATGGGACAGGACATCAAAGGTTGTTGAACTCGCCAGAGATCTGAGGCATCCGATAAACTGCTTTGCATGTCATGACCCGCATTCAACACAGCCGAGGGTTGTAAGGGATGCGCTCATAGAAGCAGTTGTTGACAGAGGCGAAGGGACGTATCCGTATGATAAAGAAAAGAGCAAGAAGGTCACGATAAAAAAAGTTATGTTCAGGGACTTCAGGGCAATCGGCATTCTTAACAAACCTGATTCCAATCTCTTATGCGCCCAGTGTCATGTTGAGTATAACTGCAATCCGGGACATAATCCTGAGACAGGCGAAGCAGTCGGGATGACTGACAGAAGGACAAACCTATTTCAGTGGGTAAATGTATTTGACTATAACAAAAAGATGGCAGAGTATAAATTTAAAGACTTTAAGCACGCAACCACCGGCGCATCCCTTTCAAAGATTCAGCATCCTGAGGTTGAGACATTCTGGGGAAGCAAACACGAAAAGGCAGGAGTTGAATGCAAAGACTGCCATATGCCGAAGATAAAAAAAGGAAACAAGGCATACACATGGCATGGACAGAGGAGCGCAAGATACATGAAGAGAGATACATGCGTAAAATGTCATCCGGACTGGACAGAACAGGAAGCTGATTATCAGATAGATGCAATCCAGAACTACATCAGGGGGAAACTCACAAAGGCGGAATTCTGGCTTGGACAGTTCATAGACACATTTGCAAAGGCAAAGGCTGCGGGTGCTCCAGAAGAAACCTTAAAAGAAGCAAGGGCATTGCACGATACAGCCCAAACATACTGGGAATGGTGGACTGCTGAAAACAGCGATGGCTTCCATAATCAGGATGCTGCAAGGGAATCTTTGGCGAGGTCTATTGATGCATCTCAAAAGGGAATAAAACTGCTGAATGATGCAATGGCCTCTGCAGCTAAAAAATAATTTATGATTTAAATCATGGAATAAAAAACAGTTTGATTTTAAAATTTTCTGAAATCCAGATTATCTGGTAAAAAAATAACAGGAGGTTTTTATGAATATTTTAAGGATTTTGCTGGTATTGTGCTGCGCTCTTCTGATGAGCAGTCTTTCATTTGCCGCCGGCCAGAAAAGCGTCTGCATTGACTGCCACAAAAAAATAACTCCCGGTGTAGTTCAGCAGCATCTTGATGGCAAGATGTCAAAAAAGGGCATTGACTGCTCAACATGTCACGGCTCTGAACATAAGAAGGCTGATGATGCAAAGCTTGCAAAGATGCCTACACCAGAAACCTGTTCCGGCTGCCATTCAAAACAGGTAGACCAGTTTAAGGCAGGAAAACATAATCTCGCATGGATTGCGGCAAGCGCAATGCCCATGTGGGCGCATCAGCCAAAGGGTGTTGTAGGGGAAGGTTATAAGGGCTGTTCAAGCTGCCACAAGATAGGCGTAAAGGGTGAAAAAGAGAAATACGAATATCATTACGGGAATGCCCAGTGCGATTCATGTCATACAAGACATTCATTCAAGAAATCAGAGGCGCAGGACCCTCGCGCATGTCAGACATGCCACATGGGTTTTGACCATCCCCAGTGGGAAATGTGGTCGACATCAAAGCATGGGTCAATCTGGCAGATAGAAGGCAAGGGAAGCAAGCGCGCGCCTACCTGCCAGACATGCCATATGGCTGGAGGAGACCATAATGTAATGACATCATGGGGCTTTCTTGCATTAAGGCTTCCTGAAGATGACAAGGACTGGCTGAATGACAGGGTGACGATACTTCAGGCACTCGGTGTTCTTGATGATAAAGGCAACCCGACTGCAAGGCTTGATGTAGTAAAGGCTGGCAAGGTTGCGAGACTCACAAAAGAAGAGTTCCAAAAAGAACGCGACAAGATGATAAAGATCTGTGCAAACTGTCATGGAACTTCATATGCAAAAAACCAGCTCGAGGCTGCTGATATGGTTATTAAGGATGTAGACAAGATAATGGCTGAGGCAATAAGAGAAGTTCAGGGTCTTTACAAAGATGGAATACTCAAAAAACCTGCGAACTGGACGTTTGCGCCTGATCTGCTTCAGTTCTATGAGGCAAAAAGCTCGGTCGAGCAGGACCTCTATGTCATGTTTCTCGAATACCGGATGAGGGCGTTTCAGGGCGCGTTCCATATGAACCCTGACTACATGCACTGGTACGGCTGGGCTCCGATGAAGGAGACATTGCAGAAAATTAAGGATGAGGCAGAAAAGTTGAGGGCTGAAAAGGCTGCGAAAAAGTAATATATAGGGGGGAGCAAGCTCCCCCCTTTTCTCTTTATTTTTTTGTTAATAAGGTATTTTTAATAGCTATTAAATTATTCTAAAAAGGAGGATAAGATATGCAAAAATACAAATGTACTGTATGCGGTTACATCTATGACCCTGAAGCAGGAGACCCTGACAGCGGAATACCGCCAAATACACTTTTTGAGAAGCTTCCGGATGACTGGACATGCCCTGTATGCGGAGCACAAAAAGACCAGTTCGAAAAAACTGATTAAGAAATATGAGACCGAAGGTCCTGAAAAGATTGCTTTTAATCATATATCTTTCTATTTTTGTAACAGCCCTATTTTCATCAATATCATCTGCAACAACTGATTATGCCAGGCAAACAGGTCTGCAGTGCAGTGAATGCCATACAGAGGCAATCGGAGGAGGACAGCTTACAAAGGAAGGCGAGAAGTTTCTTGATGAGATGAGGATCAAAGGCCTATACATGCCTTTGACAATGACCCAGAAGGCAATCCGCCTGATGATCGGCTACATCCATCTGCTTGTAGCAATTGCATGGTTTGGAACCATCCTTTACGTTCATATCCTTCTGAAACCTGCGTATGCTTCAAAGGGGCTTCCAAAAGGCGAATTGATTCTTGGGTGGTTTTCTATCATAATCCTTTCCGTAACAGGCACTCTTCTGACCTTATCTATAATACCCGCATGGAAGGCGTTTTACATGACGAGATTTGGAATACTTTTAGGCATAAAAATCATCCTTTTCATCCTCATGGTTACAACAGCAGTTATAGTCACATTTTACATTGGTCCCAAGATGAGGAAAAGATGGGGGATTAAGGGCAAGGAAGACCTGTCAGGCAATAAAAGAGACCTGACAAGCGAAGAACTCCATAGCTTTGACGGCAAAGAAGGACGTCCTGCATATGTTGCATATAAAGGAAGCATTTATGATGTTACACAGAGCAAGCTCTGGAAAAACGGCTCGCACCTTCAGAAACATCTGGCCGGTCACAACCTTACAAACGCCTTAAAAACCGCTCCCCATGGAGAAGACAAGATACTTGCAATGCCGAAGATAGGGCACCTTATTCCTGCTATAGAAAAAACAGCAAAGCCATTTTATGAAAAGCTTTTTTATTTCTTTGCCTATCTTAATCTTGCTTTGGTGTTTCTCATCGTCTTTGTTATAGCTTTGTGGAAATGGGATTAAGGCAGGATTTTGGAATAAGACAAATATAAAAGGGGGCAAGATTTGCCCCCTTTTAAGCAGCAAATAAATCTTGATGCGGCGTTCTTTCTTTTAAAATCTCAAGGCATAGGCAATACCAAAAGCATTCTGGTACATCTCGATCTTTTCATTACCAGCAGCAACACCAAAATCATTAAAAAGACTCGAGCCTGTTTCTGAGTTTTTGACAGCATGCATATAAGCTATAGTCAGCTCAGAGCTTTTTGTTATGTTGTAGGTTAAACCAAAGGTGTAATGGTCCTGAATAACTCCAGGCGCAAGAATATTAAATGTCACATCACGCGACTGAATAGGGTTATCGCAATGGCTATAGCCTGCACGTACAGTCAGATCAGTGAACTGATACTGAACACCGATCTTCCACACATTGACATCATCCCAGCCAAAGCCTCTGTCATCATCGCCGCCGAGAGTATTAGCAATTGTTGATCCATGACTTTTGCTTGAATTGCCAACAGAGTTAACATCAGAATAATTAATACGCTGATAATCAAGAGCAATTGTCAAAGGCTGCATTACCTTCACTGCAATGCCTGCGTTATAATTCTCTGGCATATCAAAATCACCCTGCTCTGCAAACAAGCCTTTATATTTGTCGAACTTGCTCATATAAATCTTGGTAGAATATGCCGCACCCAGTGTTACTGCATCTGAAATCTTGCCCATCCATCCAATGCGTGCTCCTAAACCAGTCGCAGTGTCATAGCCATTATTTGTTAGCTTTGTTTTATCCTCTGAATATGCTGCAAATCCCTGCAGTCCTTTTGCCTTGAACCGCTGATAACCTATCAGAGGAGAAATACCAATAGCATGATTAGGATTAATCTTATACGCAACTGTCGGCGCAATTACCAATTGCGACAGATCAACGCCTAATTCAGTTGTACCGCATAATATATTGTTACTTGCTGCAGTTCCTTGACCACCCATGGTAAGAAAATTATTGCAGGTACCAACACCAGCAGCAGACGTAATCTGACCTGTCGGATAGTCTGTATTCATCCCGCCGTTGGCGTAAACAGTTACTCCAAGAGAAAGATTTTGATTAATCATCCTGTTGTAGGCAAACTCCGGGATAAAAAAATTAGTGCTGTCACTGCTAACTGCAGCACTTATTGCTGCAGCACCGGTACGATTAGAGTTACGCTTCGGGCTGAACCAGTCTAACCCAACGTCAAGCCGCTCTCCGACAAAGACCATCCCGGCCGGATTTGTTGCACCCACCATTGCATCCTGTGCCACTGCAGTTGTGGCCCCTGCCATGCCTTTTGCTTTCAGTCCATAACCGTGTGAGAAATAACCGTTTGTTGCTTGTGCAATATTGCTAATACCTAAGATTAAAACTAACAACAAAAACAAAAGCAATAGTTTTCTCATCTTTTATCCTCCTTATATTTTTTTACAACTAATGCTGCCATTTATCCCTCTCTTTTCACCTCCCCTTACTTGAGATGGGCTGTTGCCATCTCTACAATCTCATCCTGTATCTTACCGGGCATCTTCATATTTTTCATGAATGCCCAGTTGCCCGCATCTTCAAAATAAACCTTCATCCTGTACATCTCATCCAAAGTGGCAACCTTTACCTTTCCGCCTTCCTTATAAACAATAACCTCTATCGGAAATGACGAGTTGTGGTCTATTCCAGGAAATTTATAAGAATCAGACGCCCGCTTCTCACCAGCAATCCTGAATGCCCTTGCCTCTGTCTTTGACTCTGTGACCCCGAAGATTATTGCACCCTGCGCTGAAAGATCAAGGGTGTAAATCAATTTCCAGTTTTTCCTGTTTTCGAGAATTCCCTTTTTTACATTTTCTGACACTCTTTTAAATGTAGCATCAGAATCATCAGAGGCAAGATAAATCTCCTCTACCTTATCAATGAAATCGCCGCCTCCCATTCCTCCAACCCTTCCCTTGCTCCTTATCTCTCCTATCTGCATCTTCACAGCATTGCCTGAAACAGCCTTCGCAATTGTATCAACCATAGAATTTATTGTAGAGAGTGAAAGGTCATTGAGTTTTGTCTCATGAATGATTGTTCTGTTAATGGACGCAGGATTAATGACAGCAACATTAATGCCTGTTTCATCCTCATATATCCCTGCCCTTAAAGGCAAGGCAAATGCGGCTTTTACGCCGTTTGATATGATGGACTTTGTATATGCGGAAGAATCGAATACTATAACTCTCGAGCGAAACTTACAGCCTTCCGGCACGCCAGTGTTATAGACTGCAAGTATTTCCCATCCTGAATTTTTTAATGCAGCATTAACCTTATTGCTTATTTCGTCAAAATCTCCCTGGGCCTTTTCAACAACCTTGACATAAACACCATACTCACTGGCAAAACTTACAGATACAAACAAGAAAAGCATTAAGCAGATAAAAAGAAAAGTCTTATGCCTCATTTCCCTCTCCTTTCAGTTATCCAATTACTCTGATTTTTCCCTCTTGCCTTCAGGTTCTATCTCAGTCTTTCATACGAATAACGTAATGTCTGCATCAAGCGCAAAGTCAAGGAATTCAGCAGCGCCTGCTACCTCTACACCATCAATCAAATCATCTTTGGCAACTCCTGTCATCTCCAGAGAAGGAGCGCAGGCTATCATCCTGACGCCTCCCTCTAAGCAGGTAGTCAGAAACTCGGGAATAGAAGGCCACTTAATCTTATTCACCATCCCCTTCATCATGGCTGTGGCAAGTGCGGTCATGCCAGGAAGCACACCGAGGATATTAGGAAAAGGCACAGGCGATGGCATAGCAGGATTGCCTATAGGTGAAACCTTCAACGAGTGATTTTTATTTTTGTTTACTATATCGACACCATAAAGGGTAAAGAATATACCCACTTCCACGTCCATTGCAAAAGCTGTTGATGCGAGGATCAAGGGCGGGTACGCCATATCAAGACTACCCTTTGAGGCGATGATTGCCATTCTTTTCTTCTTCTCTCCCACAACTACACCTCCTTTTTTTATCAGCGTTTATACAATTTTGTTTATTTTAGCTTTAAGAGCCTCTGAAATTGTGTTAGCCAGATTCTTATCAATAAAGAGCGCAACCATCTTGCTTATCTTTTCAGCGGCTTCCAATAAACTTTTTTGGTCATCTGACGCATCTTCTATAACAGTCAATACCCTCTTTAAAAAAATAGGACTTGAGGCTTTCTCGAGCTGTCCATGTATGATGCTCTTTAAATCATGCTTGATATCCATTGGCCCTTAGAGTCCCAACTCTCTTATGACCTTATAGAAAAGATTGATCACTATCACAACAAAGACAGCGCCTGCCAAGAATATTATTCCTACAATGAGTTGCCTGTACATCTCCGGAAGATTCGGGAAAAACGGCGTTGAAAGATACCCTATGGTGAAAAGAACCACTAGATATGAAAGAAATTTCCAGCTTGCTCCTACAGTTCCTCCAGGAATCTTTTTAGACAGACTGAACACTCTAACCAATGCATAAACCATTATGCATATGGCTGAGACTGAAAGCGCTAAAAAAAGCTTGTCCATCCATACCTCCCTAAAAATTTAGTCATATAATTAATACCATCAAATAAGAAAGATGTCAATAAAAATGATTTGTCTTCAGGGTAGGTATAGCAGATGCTTTTTGGGAGGGGTTTTATCCCCTCCCAAAAAATTTTAGAACACGACATCAAAGGTAAGATAGAGATCCTTTGCGTTTTTAAGAGGCGCAAACATCTGTGATGTTGTATCACTTGTTGTCAAGTCAGATATCTTATGCGGCGCTCCAACCCAGTTCTGGCTCCCTGTATACTTGAAAGAGTAATACTGATAACCGAGCCTGAAGAATGCCTTGCCTTTCTTCGAGATTGGCTTCTGATTGAGTTCCTGTATTATGTATGCCTCATAGACATTGCCTCTTGTGCCGAGCTTGGTTGTCCACATATCATCTGATGCTGGCGTAAATGCAAGCCAGTTCTTTGAACCGCGGTTATATTCCAGACCAAGCTTAGTGCCTGTTGCTTTAAGGTCATATCTTCCACCGAGATATATCACATTACCTGTACGGGATTTTTTCCCTTCGTAAGAGTCCCAAAGTAAACCATACTGCCCCAAAGCTGCCATAGGTGGATAATAATTATTATTGGGATGAGTCTTGCTGAGAGCAGCAGATAAGAAAAGATTCAGATCGCCCATGCCAACATTATCAAGCCTGCCCACAATTACACTGCCATACTGATCCACATCACCAAGATTAGTGTTGGTAGCTCCACTAATATCAGTAGCGCTTGCAAATATATTGAAGGCCCTGTTCCACTGCAATTCAACATGGAGGTTATCAGTATCGTGGGGAACAATATTAATGCCGAGCATGTCTACATCCTTCAGCCCATTATTAGGTCTGAAACCGCTGTCGAATCCTTTGCCATAGCAAATCTTTGCATATGCGCCTGGCAAATCAGCTATATCAGGCGCATAACCAACAGTCAGTCCATCAAAAGCCCAGTCTATCATAAAGCCTGGAACGCCTGCAGTGCTTGTTCTTTCAGTATTCTGCCTTATATTTGTAGGTATGCCTCCTGTTGACGGCCTTCTGCCAACAGAAATCCATCCGGGCATACCAGCGACATTGCTCCATGTAGCGTATGCCTGATCAACCCTCAGAGTGTTGTCTTGCGGTGTATGTCCTATATTTGCATCAAATATGCTTTGCTTGTCAGCAAAATAGGCATTGGAACCTGTAACAGGATCAGAACTCTCCCATCCCCATACCTTATACATCAGCAATCTTGCCTTTACCTGAATGTCTTCTGTTGCCTTTGCCTTGAGATTCAACCCGAATCGGTTAGTCAGCAGCGCATCGTTTGCGAGATTTTTACCTGCAACACCGCTGCCCATTACTTTTGCATCATGCGTCTTTCCTTTCAGGCTGTCGAGTCTGAATCTGTAATCACCGCCTATATCCAGCCATGATTGTCCTGTTGCTTTTTCAGCCTTTTCCTCGACCTTTGTGATTCTCTCCTCTTTTGCAGTCTCTTTTTTCTGAATTTCATTTAACTGCTGTTTCATTTTTTCGAGTTCCTTTGACAGCGAGTCAATCTTCTGCATAAGATCTGTCGTTGGGTCAGCAGCTAATGAGGTATAAGGCAGAAACAAAGCGAGTGCAACAAAAACCGCAAACAATCGCTTCATAAAAAAACCTCCTTAAATATTAATTTTAAAAAAGATAACACCAATCAACTGTTAAGTCAAGTTTTTATGTGCAAAACTATGCAACTTTTCTCAGGGAGGTTTCAGACTAATTTATTTGGTATTGATTCTTGCTATAGCGTCTTCAGCAATAGCACATACACGCTTATCGTTTAACTCTTCATCTTCATAAAATTGTATGAGTTCATTATCATTCTTAAGCCTTTCGATTGTTTTTAAATATTCTAAAGTTCCAATCTTTCCGAGCGCAAAAGCAGCAAGCCCGCGAAGCATTGGATCAGGATTATGAAGATACTGGAGTATCTGTGGAGCCGAATGTATTACCAGTTCTTTTTTAACCTCGCCTATTCTGCCTATTGCCCAGAGCACACCTCTGCTAAGTTTTTCTTCCTCGAGGAAAAAGACTATTATTGGAGCAACATCTGCAAAAAGTTCAGGGCTGTTTCTGACTATCTCACCGAGCATTTCTGGAGAGCTCCACCCTATTCCGCCTGACTCATCCCTGATCATCCACAACAGACGGCCAATGAGATTCCGCACATGCTCAGGCTGCGTCTTTGCAATTTCTTTTGTTATGAGGCCAATTGACTCTATAGCTCGCCAGCAGACAATGCTTTTTTTATCGTAAGTCAGAGAAATCAGGAGCTTAATAATCCTTCTGTTATCAGCAGCTATGCGCAAAAGTTCATCGTATCTTTTATCTTCCAATAATCTGATTATTTCTTCTTTGTTCATTCTTTGTTATCACAATTGTCCAAAATAAGATTTATGAAAAGGCTGAACGCTTCATAAATACAATGATTTGTTATATAAACAGATAATGGTATTTTCGCTCATTCCCTGCCTGCCGGCCGGCAGGTCGGTCGTTCCGATGCGACTCCTCCGCCTCAGGCGGATTCGCCGAGGCGAAGAGGGATTTTGCCTCACCCCCCTCATATTCCCCCCTTAGCAAGGGGGGATGGAGGGGGGTGTAGGAATATCGGCAAAATAATACCGCTCAAATACTATATCCTGCCTATCTTTCTTTTTTTCTATCTTTATCTCTTCTTGCTTATCTTTTCCTTAAGATCAATCATATCTCTCATATTTTTTAAGTTATTCGTCAGTTCCCACCATCCGAGTTTAAATGCCTGATAATCAGGAGCTCCTGTCATGGCAGATGCATAGCGAATAGAATTCGAATAAAAAAGCCACTGTTTTACCCACAGCTGCTCTATCGCTTCATCAAATGGATTGGTCTTATCTTCTATCCCTTTTTCCCATGACTCAACCAACAGTAGTGTCGCTGACAAAGTCATATCATTTGTTTCTTTAATTGTATTTGCGAGTTTTTCAAAATGCCCGTTGGTCCAGTCTGTGCTGTGGCAGCCGCCGCATACCCGTTTCATTGATGCAATTCTTCTGTCCTGCTCTGTTTTATCTATCAGATATTCTGAGGCAGGCTCTCCTGTGAAAGTAACAGGCAACGGCAGACCGTCTTTATTTTTTATAATACTTGTATTGCCTGATTTCGGCTGCGGATGGCTGTAAACCAGACCAAAAAGCCTGACCCACAATCTTGAACCAAAATCATGCGTTCTCTCAGCAAGCACACTGCCGTCAGGAGAAACAAGAAGACTGTTATGGCATGTTGCGCATGTCGGCGCCTTTACATCTTTGCCGATTGTCCAGGGAACTGCGTTAAAATCCCATTCATAATATTTCGAAGCATATATGTTCCCGTGCTTGCTCTCTTTATATACATTAAATGCAGGCACATCAGGCTCAAGATGGCACTGTCCGCAGGTATAGGGCTTTCTTGCAACCTCTATGGAAAATCCGTGTCTTGGATGGCAGGCAGTGCAGGAGCCAAGGCTGCCATCAGGATTCTCCCTTCCTACCCCTTGATTTGGCCAGTTTGTAAGGTCAGGGACAGTAATCTCGCCCATTTTGGCAGTCATAACTTTTTTCATGCCTTTTACTTCTATTTTTGTTCCATGACAGGCAAGACAAGTTTCATTAAGAGTAATATCCGATGGTTTATCTGTTGTTATTCTGTTGTTATCTATTTTTTTTACCCCTGTAATAGTGCTCACCAAAGTATGATACACAGGGTTTTCCATTATATTTTTTATAGCGTGAGCCTTCTTGCTGTCAGAATACTGTTTTACCTCTGCAGGATGACATGTTTGACAGTCATTGGGTGAAGCAATTACATTTATCTTATACCCCATATGAGTGAAATTATCCTTATGTTTTTCAGGATTGAGGCTGTGGCACTCATAACATCCAACAATTTTTTCTGATAATTCAACTGGAATCTCAGCAGCTGAAACTCTTCTCTGAAAAACAGGTTTTTTTATACCCTCTGCCGGAGTTGTCTTTGAATGCCTGCTTGAAAGCCAGTCTTCCACAATACCGGGAGTATATATCTTATGACATGCAAGGCATGCCTGTGTCTGAGTGCTGATGTTTGGCTCTGCTTTCTTGTCTATCTTATCTTCAGAGGCGTTCAGTGACGTCAAAAACAACACCACCATGAAAAACGAAAACATGCCTGTTTTTATTGCCGTGGATTTCATATCCCCTCCTTTTGAAAGTCAAGACATTACAATAATATTAATTGCCGCAATTCCGTCATTCCCGCTTGTCGGGAATCCTTCCTGAAACAAGGAGAGATTCTGGACAAGCCAGAATGACAGGGTCAAGAATCGTTTAGTCAACCTTTTTAAATGCCT
The DNA here is from genome assembly GCA_016208915.1 of Nitrospirota bacterium. Taxonomy (GTDB): domain Bacteria; phylum Nitrospirota; class Thermodesulfovibrionia; order Thermodesulfovibrionales; family UBA1546; genus JACQXE01. The sequence goes on from JACQXE010000004.1 coordinate 23,127, forward strand.
GTTTTCCTGCACCGCATATCGGGCATTTGTCCGGCGCTTCATCCTCTACAGTATTTCCGCAAACCTGACAAACATAATAATCAACATCAGGATTCTTGCTGAGATTTTCAAGAGCTTTTGTGTAGAGCGCAGCATGAACCTTTTCAACTTCATTGGCGTAGACAAAACTCCTCTCAGCTCCCTTTTTCCCCTCGCTCTTAGCATCTTCGATCATCTGGGGATACATTTTCTGAAACTCGTATGCTTCACCGTCAATCGCCTCCTGAAGGTTTTCTTTTGTGCCCTTTATCCCTCCGCTCTCTCTCAGGTGATTATGCGCATGAACAGTCTCTGCCTCAGCAGCTGCCCTGAACAGCCTCGCAATTTGCTTAAAGCCTTCATCTTCTGCCTTTTTTGCAAAAGCAAGGTATTTCCTGTTTGCCTGAGATTCACCGGCAAATGCATCCATTAGATTTTTTTCAGTCTTAGACATCTAACCCTCCTTTTCAAATTTTTTATGATAGTCTTTTACTTTCTTCGCAAATTCCCTGCCGAATTCATAACACTTAGCTTCATCCTCAGCAGATGGCCTGTATAGAACCTGGAGTCCAGGCTCAAAAATCTCCTGTCCCATTTTCTTGAATTCCTCATAAGCCTCTTTTACTGCGCCGCCTCCCCATCCAAAACTGCCAAAGGCGCCCATTATCCTGTTCTTCGGTCTCAGGCCTCTGAGATGAGCCATTAGCTCAGCAACAGACGGAAACATGAGATTATTTAAGGTGGGAGTGCCTATCAAACAGCCCCTTGATTTCCAAAACTCCTTGATAGCAACACTCATGGGCGTTGCCCTGAGCTTTATCACTTTGCAATCAACTCCTTCATCCTTAATGCCCTGTATTATAGGCAATGTCATATATTCAGTGCTGTGCCACATGGTATCGTAAATGACTGACACGCTGAGATTAGCCTTTCCGTTTGCCATATCCATATACATCTGCAAGACCTTCTGCGGATTTGCCCTCCAGATTATTCCATGGTCAGGCGCGATCATCTCAATCTCCAAACCCAATTTTTGTATATCTGCAATCTTCGTCTTTATCAACTGCCCGAACGGCATCAGGATATTGGCGTAATAATCCACAACTGCATCTTCAAGCTCAGACATGGATTCGCAGGTGACGAATTCATCGTCGAATCTTACTGCAGATGCAATATGCTGGCCGAATGCATCCTGACTAATAAGGAGCTTTTCTTCTTTTATATATGTCATCATGGAATCCGGCCAATGAAGCATTGGAGTTTCCAGAAAAAGAAGAGTCCTTCTACCGATTTTCAATGTGTCACCGGTCTTTACAATCTTTATATCCCATTCAGACATATCAAAAAACCTCTCGAGACCTTTTCTGCCCTTTTCAGTCATGTAGACAGTAGCCTTCGGGGTCAGATTCATTATCCTATCAATGCTCGTTGCATGGTCATTCTCTATATGGTTTATAACAACATGCCTTATCTTCGAGGGGTCAACAACAGATTTGATGTTCTTGATGGTAATATCTGCGAAATCGTATTTGACTGTATCCAAAAGCGTTATCTCATCATCCATTATCAGATAATTATTATAGGTTGTGCCTCGGGGCGTTATGTAACCGTGGAAATCCCTGACAGCCCAATCAACAGCTCCAACCCAGTAGATATCCTTCTTAATCTCAACAGCCTTCATCTGCTCTCATCCTCCTTTTGTAACAATTGCCTATGTTTCTTCTGCTTTCTCTTTATCTTTTTTCATTTGCGAAAATTCTGCCATTGCCTTTTTTGCACATTCGGGGCATATACTGTGGGTAAATTCCGCTTCTGAGCGTTCAGTTATATAAGTTTCAAGATGTTCCCAGTAGTTTTTATCATTTCTGATTTTCTTGCAATAAGAACAGATAGGGACAAAACCCCTTAGTGTCTTTATTCTGGCAAGTGCGTCCTGAAGTTCAGAGGTGAGTTTTTCACTTTCGGTTAGTGATTTTTTCAACGCTATTGAGTATCTTTCCATCGTGAGCAGATATAATGTCAACAGCGCTGTAAACAGCAAACCCGCAGATAAAACAGCCAGAGCGCCTTCAAACAGATAGGAAGGAACTTCTGATGCCTGATAAAACTCCAGAATCCATTTACGGTCCGCCATATTAAAAGCCACAGCGCGGTAAAACCTGGCACGGCTTACTCCAATATCCTTTGCGCTCGCATACAGCAACTTTTCTTTTTCCTCTGCCATAGCATCAGAAAGACGGAAATCAATGCCTTTATAACTAATACCGTACAGCGCTGTTTCAACCATATCCCCTACCCTAAAAACACCGATGGCAAAACCCATCAGATTCTTACGGCGTTCTTCCTCGTTATTGTAAGAGCTGTCATGCCGGTGAACAGGCAAGAAAATCAGGATGCCTGACTGCTGCCCTGTTTCCTGAACAAGCGTTACTCCTGATGTTGAAGTCATCTCGCCTGTATCGCGTGCCTTTTCCAAAGCTTTAAGACGGTCCGGCTGAGAAGCAAGGTCATATCCAAGCGCTGATTCATTTCCTTTAAGGGGCTCCACAAAATAAACAGGAAAATACCCTTTACGCTGTCCGGCTTTTACAATCCCGCCATTTGCATCTTTTTCAGTAAACTGAAAATCCTTAAATCCATCCATACGTGCAGCTTTTTCATATCTTGACCTCTCTGAACCCTGTACGCGCAGAACCCACTCAACAGCCTGAATACCGGGATTACTTAGCAGAATGTCCTCCAGAAAAAGTTGAAATTCATGGCGTGTTACCTTCTCAGATGCGATAAAAAAAGACCTGACACTTTTAATGACCTCAAGATTTTTGTCAACTTTCCTCTGTAAAGCTATTGACAGGCTGTCTGTCTGCTGAATAAAGCTGTCCTGAATAGTCTTTAATCTGTTTTTCTGCACAATGCTGTAGAGGGTGAGGGTTATCAAAGCCCCTGTTATGCACACAACTGCTGCCGGTAAATAGCGGCCGTGGAATATCGGCATGGTGCGAACCAAAACATCAGCTCCTGAAACAGATAAAGACAGATGCGGCATTACAGCAGCGAACAGACCCGAACCCAACAGCACAAATGCAATAGCCGTCGGCATGGCTACCGGTATTACAGCTCCTCCATACATCAAGGGGGTTCCAATCAGATAACCAATAATTATTGCAAGCCCGGTTATCATTACCCCAGCTGCCATTCCAACGGCAAGATACCTGCCGGGCCTCAGCGTTTGCGGGACACAAAGCATCAACAACTGGGACAGTCCTGACAAAAGAAAAGACACTGCTGTAACAGGTGACATACGGCCTATAGGGAACCCGTGCAATGTCCTTGATTCACCGGCAAGCAGCCTCTCGATTCCGAAATCTGTGCCGATAAAGAACTGGATAAGCATCAGCAGCGCAAAAACAGCGACAAGAACAGCGGATACTTTTGAGAACAGGATTGCAAGATAGCGTGAGTCCCAGCGTGCGGATACGAATAATGAACCGCCCATAATGATAAATGCCAATGCAGTGCTGGGCGCCATGGGAATGTAATCGGGTCTGATGCTATGAAGCAGCCATAGATTTGTAAGCCAGCCGATTATCGCAATGAATCCGATGCCGGCTGTTAACAGAGCACAAGTTTGAATAATAACTTTATAGCGGTCTTTATTGCTCATTTATCAAGAGCCTCTCTTACCTTCTTCAGAAGATTTGCCGGAGACATGGGCTTCGCTAAAAAGTTCAACCCTTCTTCTCGTAGAGTCGAGTCTACGACAAGCATTCCCTTTTTGCTGATGAAATCTGCTGAATAGCCGCTTGTCATAAGCAGTTTTATATCAGGTTTTACCTTTTTGATTATCTCATATGCTTCTTTACCGCTCATCTTAGGCATTACAACATCAAGCAGGAGAAGATCAATCTTATCTTTGTTTTCCATGAATTTGCTTACCGCTTCCTTTCCGTCAGCCGCCTCTATGACCTTATATCCTGACTCCTTAAGCACATCCTTGATGAGTCTTCTGACTGATTCTTCATCCTCTGCAAGCAAAATTGTCTCGGTTCCGCGTGTTGGAGGAATGTCAACAGTCTCCGCCAGCCTTGCGTCCTTAACTGCTGCTGTTTTAAACACAGGAAGATATATCTTTAATGCTGTGCCCTTGCCAATTTCACTATAGCAATTAATATAACCGTCGTGCTGTTTGATTATACCATACACTATTGACAGCCCAAGCCCTGTGCCTTTCCCGACCTCCTTTGTCGTAAAGAACGGCTCAAATATCCTTTCTCTTGTCGCCTCATCCATGCCTGTGCCTGTATCCGTCACTGTTATAAGCGCGTATGCGCCGGGTTTGCCGTATCCGTGAATCTTTATGAATTCATTGTCAATATCTATTACTTCTGTTGCAATGGTGAATGTTCCGCACTCTGGTATGGCATCCCTTGCATTCGTGGCAAGGTTCATTAATACCTGCTCTATCTGGCCTGAATCGGCAAAGACATCTATTGCCCCTTCATGCAATATCGTTTCAACCTTTATATCCTCTCCTATAATCCTCAATAAAAGCTTTTCAACCATCCTTATTATCCCATTCAGGTCCACAGGCTTCCTGTCCATTATCTGCTTTCTGCTGAAAATGAGAAGGTTCTGCGTAAGGTGCGCCGCCCTGTCCGCCGCTTTAAGCATATGCTCTATGTTCAAACGCTGCGGGTCGTCCGCTGCCACCTTCATCAGTGCGATATGACCATAGCCAACTATCGCTGTAAGTATATTATTGAAGTCATGCGCAATGCCTCCGGCAAGCTGTCCCACTGCGTCCATCTTCTGCATATGGCGGAGCTGGTCTTCAAGTTTCCTGCGTTCGGTTACGTCCCTGTCGATGCCGCGATAACCGCAAAATTTTCCGCTACTGTCGAAGAACGGGACGCCGCTTGTTTCAAGGACGACCGGATGGCCGTCTTTATGGAGGTTTGTGTTTTCGAGGTTTGCGAAAGGTTTTTTCGCTGCGGCTATCGGCCCGAATATGTCCGCAACCCGTTTGGCTTCATCAGGCGGCATAAAGTCAAAAGGTGCTTTGCCAAGCATTTCTTCAGGTTCATAACCGAGCAATACCTTTATTTTCGGACTCACATAAGTATAAAGAGCATTTTCGTCGACCTCCCACACCCAGTCGCTGGTGGTTTCTATAAGGTTGCGAAATCTCTCCTCGCTTTCCTTCAGCGCCTCCTCCCGCTTGATTAACAGATAAAGAAGCCCGGCGGTTACTATGATAAAGAGCCAGCCTTTGTATGTCTGAACTCTGGTGAGCGCTGTAAGGTCTGTTATAAAGAGGGCGATAAGATTGTCAGAGACTAAAATCCACAGGCTTCCGACAACTGCATAAATCAGAGCGATCCTGAAGGATGCCTTAATTATCTTCTGTTTTGACGAAGTTCTCTCCATTGCGCCTTGCTCTCTCTTATCTGAGAATACCACCAATTTTGAAATGCTGCAAATACCACTGTCCCCAAAAGGCATTGCAAGCAAAAATCTCCCTGTGTTATTCTGAGGATAAACATGAACAGCTACCTTGACACCCAAAAAAGCGTAATAATCTCCTCCCCTGCCGGTTCAGGGAAGACAGAAAAGCTTTCAAGAAGATATATCAGCCTTCTCCTGAGCGGCGTTGAGATTGAAAAAATCCTCTGTATTACATTCACTGAAAAGGCTGCTGCTGAGATGAAAGAAAGGATACTCAGCATATTAGGCAAAGAAAATCCCGAGCTTTTCCATAAGATCAAAGAGCAGATGCCGCTAATGCGCATATCCACAATTCATGCATTCTGCCTTAAACTGCTGAAACGCTTTTCTATAGAACTCGGAATTGATCCCTCGCTTGAGATTACAGATGAATTCAATGCCTTGCTTCTCTGGCTGGAAGCAGTTTATGAATGTCTCAGGGAAGAAAGAGAAAAGCCATCCCTGTTCTTTGAGATGATAAAAAGCAGAGGGATAAAGGGATGGAACACTCTCTATTCGGCACTGAAGAGTCTTTATGAAAAAAGACCTCTCTCAGAACTTCTTTTGCAGGAACAATCGCAGCTCGGGGAAGAACATGAACAAGACATTCTCGAACTATACTCAAAGTGCCTCTCTCTATATAAAGAGAAAAAACTTGAACGGCATCTGCTTGATTTTGATGACCTTGAGCTTCTTGCCTATAACTCACTTTTGAGCCATCCCGAATGGCAGAACATCCTCTACGCATTCGATGAGCATACAGATCACATACTCGTTGATGAGTTTCAGGATACGAGTTCTCTCCAATGGAAGATCATAGACAAACTCACTGAGGAGTGGCGTTCCGGCGTTGGAGCAAAAAGGGATTCAGGGAAAATTCCAACCATATTCCTTGTCGGAGATGACAAACAATCAATCTATCTGTTCAGAGGCGCTAATGTAAGCGTATTCCATGAAGCAAAAGAGAGATTTACAGAATGGCTGGGCAAGGAATACTACTATGAAGAGATAAAAGAAAACTTCAGAAGTCTTCCTGCAATAGTAAATTTTACAAATAATCTTTTCGAAAAGATAATGCCAAACACTATTGATTCACACTGGCGAACGCGATACATCCCCTTTGAGGCAACAAGGCAGGGCGAAGGACGCGTAGAGTTGATACTTGTTGAAACAGGCGGGAATATGAAAAAAAACAGGAACAGAGAGGCTAATCTGCTGGCAAAAAGAATAAGCTCGCTTGTTGGAAGCTATTCTGTATATGACGGAACAGAAAAAAGACCATGCAGATATGAAGATATGGCAATATTGCTGAGAAAAAGAACCCATCTACCCCTGTTCGAAAATGCCTTGAGAAAAGAATATATCCCATTTATTGCAGTAAAGGGTATAGGTTTTTATGACGAACCAGAGGTTGCTGTCTTAAGAGAACTTCTTTCATTCATCATTGACCCGTTGGATGACTACAGCCTTTTCTGTGTCTTGAGAAGCCCTGTCTTCGGAATAAGTTATGAGACACTTATAGATATAATCTCTGAAGATGAACAACCGTTAATAGAAAAGATAAAGACGAATCATGAACAGTGGGCAGTTGAAACTTCAAGGATGCTGAATACATGGATAGAAAAGGCATTGAATATCCCTCTCGCAATACTTCTTGAGGAAGCGCTTACAGAGACAGGAGGCTGGCAGCATTACTGGGAAAAGCAGAGGCTGGCAAATATAAAAAAATTTATAAGACTGATCGAATCGTATGAATCATCAGGATTCTCGCGTCTGGAGATCCGGGATAAACTTATCAAGGCACGGGACAGAGACGAACCAAAGGCAAACATCAACACAGAGGGCATGAATGCTGTAAAGATAATGACCATACATGCTGCAAAGGGGCTTCAGTTCCCTATGGTCTTCCTTCCATCACTTGACGAGGGGCATACTATCAGAAGCAGTTCTATTGTTATAGACGAAGAAAATAATAAACTCTCCATTGCATATGAAGAAGATTCTGACAAAAGGAAAAAGATACCTGAGTTTTTGATAAGGAAGGAAAAAGAGACTGAAGAAGAGAAACGCCTTTTCTATGTTGCAGTGACGCGGGCAAGAGACTTTCTCTGCATGCTCGGCGCATTGGAAAAAGACAAGCAGCCGAAAGGCAGACTCTCTTATATAACAGAGAACTTTGACATCTTCAAAAACAAAGAAATTACAAACACTGCCGGACTTTTTCAAATAATGACTGAAGCAGAGGTTGATAACCTTTATTCAGTAATTCATCCTTCATCCTTCTTCCTTCATCCTTCAAAACCATCAGTCTCAGAGATTGTATATACAAATCCTCTTTCATATGAGCCTGCTGTCAGATGGAGGGATGTCACAGAGGATATAGATATCCGTACAAAGCACGGAGAGGACTGGGTCCTGCTCGGCAGGGTCTTCCACAAACTCTTTGAAGAGCTGTCAAAAGGAATACTGGCACAAGACGGAGACTCGGCTCTGCGAGACAGGATAAATGAGAGAGCGCTTTTTCTGTTGAGAAATGAATTCGTGTCTGATGAAGATATTCCAAGGCTCAGCAATATAATCATAAATGATTTTCAGGGCCTCGAGACAAGCGGCCATCTGAAAGATATAATTTTTCCACGTAATAATGCATTCTCAGAAATGCCGTTTATCCTCCAAAAAGGCAAGACTGTGTTCAAAGGGAGAGTTGACAGGATCATTGTTGAAGGCAACATTGCCAGCATCTATGATTACAAGACTTTTCCTGTCAAAGACAGCGAACTGCCTGAGCTGATAGAAAAATATAAGTTTCAGATGGAGATTTACAGAGAAGCAGTCAGCAAGATACTTTCACTAAAGACAAAAAATTTTCTGCTTTTTACGCACAGGCCACTCCTCATAGAGGTATAACTTAGCCTAAAAAACCTTATGAAACGCCCCTGACTTAAGCGGTCTTGTAAGCCTGTATCTGATGTGGTCATTGAGCATATCAGATAACTCTGCCAGAAGATTCCGCGAAGGTTTTATCCGCTCTATTAGAGACAAATCCCATCTGCTCAGGCTCTCATAGAGCTTGATAGAGGCAGGGGAGAGTTTTATCGGAGAATCCATTCCAGTGATACATCTCTCACAGATGACAGAGCCATGAGATATATAGAAGCTGAATCCTGTTTTTCCGCAGTTTGCACAGCCGTCAAGTCTTGGCGCATATCCTATGAGATTCAGGAACCGTATCTTATATAGGATTATGTGCAGCGGCAGCGTACAGTCTTTCTCTGTTTCCTTCAATACGTCCAGAAGAAGCATGAACACCTTTCTGTTAGCCTCGTGCTCAGGCAAAAAACTTGCCGTCAGTTCAAGTATCTCCGAGACCTTGAGAAAACACTCCAGCCTGTCACGTATTAACTGAAATGAGAGGATAATATCTGACTGTGTGAGGCGTGGAAGATTTGCATCTTCCTTTCCCCAAAATGAGATCTTAGAGTATGTTAATGGTTCAAGACTGCTCCCGAATCTGCTTTTTATCTTGCGGGGACTCTTTGCGAATGTTTTTATAAGGCCGAAATCAGAGGTGAGATGAGTAACAATAAGGTCTGCTTCTCCAAAAAGGGCTGTCTTTAAAACAATGCCCTCAGTTCGACGCAACATTACATCACATTACCAAAGTCTTCAGGTTTCAGATTCTTGAGCCATTCTTCGAGTTCATCAGTGCTGCGCTGTTCAAGAACACTCTCCTCAACAAATATGGGTGCATTCACTCTGAGGGCAACAGCAATAGCGTCGCTCGGCCTTGAATCCACAGATGTCTCATTCTTGCCGTCCGTAATATAAATAAATGCATAATAGGTATTATCGAGTATCTCTGTAACAACAATCTTTGATATCTTAACCTGCAGGTTGTGAATCACATTTTTTATCAGGTCATGGGTTAACGGCCGGGGTGTTACAACCCTTCCGAGTGCAAGCGCAATCGAATCAGCTTCTGGTTTTCCGATCCATATAGGCAGTGTAGTCACACCGTCCATATCCTTCAGGAGCAGAATATACATCCCGCTTCTCGGATCGAACAACAAACCCTCAACCTTCATCTGGACAAGCATGCTTTTTAAACCTTAGGTATTGCAGTATACAAATTCAAGATTAATATTATACCATGTAATTATTCAATCTATGTTAACCTGCTTACAGCCTCTCTGATCCTGTCCAATCCTTTTTTGATGTTATCTATTGAAGTTGCATAAGACAGCCGTATGTAATCATCATTTCCGAACGCCTCTCCATGCACAAGGGCAACATTTGCCTTTTCAAGAAAATAAATTGCAAGGTCTGATGAAGAAGATATTTTATTTCCATCTGTATGCCTGCCGTATAACTTTGACGTGTTTGGAAATGCATAAAATGCCCCTGTTGGTGTGAGACAGCTTATGCCTGAGATGGCATTAAGCTCAGTAACCAGAAACTTTCTCCTTTTGTCGAATTCAGCAAGCATTGTATTTATAAAATCCTGCGGTCCTCTTAATGCCTCAACTGCTGCCTTCTGTGCAATTGATGTTGGATTTGATGTAGACTGGCTCTGGATATTTGTCATTGCCTTGATTATATCCTTAGTACCTGCAGTATAACCAATCCTCCATCCTGTCATTGCATATGACTTTGAGAGCCCATTCACAATAAGCGTCCTCTGCTTTATATCTTTACTAAGAGATGCGATGCTTATATGTGTAAAGCCATCGTATGTAAGTTTTTCATATATCTCATCAGAGATTACATAGAGATTATGTTTTATAGCAATCTCAGCAATCCCTTCAAGCGTTTTTTTATCATAAGTCACCCCAGTTGGATTTGACGGAGAATTCAGGATTATTGCCTTTGTCTTTTTTGTGATATGCGATTCAAACACATCAGGCTTAAGCATGAAGTTATCTTTTTCATTGGTCTTAATAAAAACAGGTATTGCGTCATTCAGGATAACCTGATCAGGATAGGAGACCCAGTAAGGGGAAGGGATTATTACTTCATCACCTTTTCCATAGAGTGCCTGTGCAATATTATAAAGGCTGTGCTTTGCACCGCATGATACAATTATCTCATCACGGGTATAATCAAGATTATTATCCTTTTTGAATTTTTCTATGATTGCATCCTTTAACGGGTCTATGCCTCCAACAGGTGTGTATTTTGTAAAGCCTTCCCTTATTGCCTTTATAGCAGCCTCTTTTATATTTTCAGGCGTATCAAAATCAGGCTCGCCTACTCCGAAATTAACGATATCAATCCCAGATGCCTTCATTGCCTTTGCCTTTGCATCCATTGCAAGGGTTGGTGATGGCTTAATCTTTCCTGCCCTTTCAGAAAGCATAAAAACCTCCTCCGTTTCTAAAAATATTTAAATTCATAGAGACAGGATATAACATTTTCACTCATTCTCGGTCGTTCCGACCTCCGAGGTATTTTACCTCTTTATTATTTGTATTTTATACTGCCGGAATATCGGCAAAATAATGCCGCTCAAATATTATATCCTATCTCTAAAATCATGGTTTAGTAATGGCTATTTTAAAACATTCAAAGTTTTTAATAAAGAGTTCATGAAGGTCAAATGGCTCTAACCAAAATATTTTCTCTTTAAAAAACTTGACATTACCTTCATTAGAAGTTATTTTATCGAAGAAAATGAGATTTGATTTCGTCTATTATTATGTCTTTTCTTCCATATCCATTAGTATCTTTTCTGTTATTATCTGTTATGAATCAGCCATCTATTTTAAAATCAAGGGGAAAAGGGGAGGTAAAAAATAATGGGAATAGCTAAAAAGTTTTTTGTTTTTGCAATATTTTTTTTGAGCATCACCCTATTTTCTGTGAATGCGAGAGCTGAGAAAAAAATTGGTATCCTTATGTTTAGTGAAGAGAGCCGCTATAACGAGGCGTCAAAAGGCATGATGGATCAGCTCAAAGAAAATGGTTTTGGAGAGCCCAGCGTAAAGTTCATTATAGAAAATGCAGGAGGCAACAAAGCAAAAGCAGCAGAACTGGTGCAGAAATTCGCTGCAGCAAAGATGGATTTGATTTTTACATTAGGCACTTCTGCAACCATAGCTGTTTCACGCGAGATTACGGACGTGCCGATAGTATTTGGCATGGTTTATGATCCTGTAGGAGCAGGGATAGCCAAGGATTGGAAGAGTTCAGGCAACAACACTACCGGCGTAAGCCCTAATGTTCCAATGTCAATAATAATGGATCGACTGAAAGAGCTTGTTGCAGTAAAGAGATTGGCAGTGCTCTACTCTCCCGGTGAAAAAAATTCAGAGATACAACTCAAAAATCTTCAGGAAATTCAAGCGGATTATAAGCTCAAGGTTATTCCGGTTCCCTTGACCAAAACAGAAGAAGCTTCCCAACTCCTGTCAGAGGTCGTACGCACATCAGACGCAATTTATTTTACCGGCAGTAATCTGGTCAGCACTGTTATTCCAATAACCATAGATATGGCGAATAAGGCAAAAGTCGTTACTATAAGCCATCTTGAAGACATAGTAGAGAAAGGGGCTTTGCTGGGCGTATGCCCGGATAGCTATCTTCTTGGCCGTCATGCAGGGGAAAAGGCAATAAAGATATTAAAGGGGGCTAAGCCGTCATCCATTCCTATTGAATCTATGAAAGAATATGATTTAATGATTAACATGAAGACAGCAAAGGCAGGACAGTTTCAGATTCCGCCTGAATTTATGAAAAAGGTAAAGAGGAAAATACAATAACTATATATAAAACCTTAACTATGCTTGAATAGAATACTGACAATGTTCAAAGAAAAATATAGACAAAGCTTACAGTTCAGATTTTTGCTTTTTATATTAGCTATTCTTCTGCTCAGCACTACTATATTAAGCATTGTTATCTCAGCAAACGAAAGAACAGTGTTGATAAACTCCTTGAAACTCCAAGGCCAAAAACGTGCTGCTTTCATCGCTAAACTCAGCATAGACCCTCTGCTTGCAAACAATACCATTCAATTGGATACTATTGTAAATGATTCAAATAAAGAAGATTTTATATATACCATCATTCAGGACACCAAAGGCAACCTGCTAACTTCCCAATATGCCAGTATTAATCATGGGTCGCCCAAAATTATGGCTGTTCTTTCAAAGCTATCAAAAGACACTGAGTTGCAAGATATTATAAGTGCTATCAAAAAAGCTGAGACTGTTATAGAACTCTCAGCCCCTATCATGATAGACATTAAACCTATCGGTAAAGTTATTATGGGCATAACGTTACACAGAATCAATCAGCAGGTTTTAAAAACTATAATGTTTGTTATTACGCTTAACTTGGCTGTAGCGTTTGTACTTGGAATCGTATTGTTTAGTGCCTCAAAAAGAATAGTCTTGACGCCGATTGCTGAACTTGCCCGAGCAACCTCGGCACTTGCAGATGGAGATCTATCTACACAGGTCAGGATTAAAGCAACAGGAGAGATACAGACACTGGTAGACAGTTTTAATAAAATGGCTGCAGACCTTAAGAAGACTATGGTCTCTAAAGAAGCGCTGGAAGACAGCGAGGAAAAATTTCGGGCAATCACAACTACTGCAACAGATGCTGTAATTCTAATGAATCATGAGGGGAAAATAGAGTATTGGAATCCTGTAGCAGAAAAGATTTTTGGTTATAGCAGAGATGAAATAAAAGGCAAAGAATTCCATCTAATCATTGCCCCTGAAAGATATCATAATGCCTACAGGGAAGGCTTCAGAAAATTTGCAAGAACCGGTGAAGGCCCTGCCATCGGAAATACACTTGAATTTATGGCTGTTAGGAAGGACGGAACAGAATTTCCGATTAAGGTTTCTGTTTCTGCCATTCAAAGAAAAGGGCAATGGTATGCTGTCGGGATAGTGCGTGATATCACTGAACGCAAGCAGACAGAAGAAGCACTGAAGGATTCTGAAAAAAATACCGAGACCTTGTAGATAACGCCCTTGTAGGAATTTACAGAACTGATCTGAAAGGTAATTTCCTCTATGCTAACGATGCCTTGGTAAAGATTTTTGAAGCCGAATCACCTGAAAAATTAATCTCAACGAATGCTATATCAAGATATAAAAACCTTAAGGATCGCGGGGTTTTGATTGAAAATCTTAAGAGTAAAAATCAAATTGACCACTTCGAACTTGAAATGGTTACAATGTCAGGAAAACCCGTAAATGTACTTATAAGCGCAAAACTGGAAAATGATATCATATCAGGGATGGTCATGGATATCACTGAGCACAAGAAACTTGAAGCCAAGCTTATACATGCCCAGAAGATGGAGACAGTCGGCACGCTTGCAGGGGGTGTTGCCCATGATTTCAATAATATCCTCACGGCAATAATAGGGTACGGAAATCTCTTAAAGATGAAAATGAAAAACGATGACCCGCTTCTGCATTTTACAGAACAGATACTTTCCTCATCAGAAAGGGCTGCTAACCTCGTACGCAATCTTCTTGCATTCAGCAGAAAGCAGATAACAAATCCAAGACCATTAAATATAAATGAGATAGTAAATAGAGTTGAGAACCTATTACGACGGATTATTGGCGAGGATATTGAGCTGAAAATAACGCTTACAGATGAAGATTTAACAGTAATTGTAGACAGCGGTCAGATAGAGCAGGTTTTGATGAATCTTGCAACAAATGCAAGGGATGCTATGCCAAATGGAGGCACATTGACCATATGTACAGAACTTACAAAACCGGATGAAGAATTCATAACAGTAAATAACCACGAAAAAGCATGGAGGTATGCTTTAATCTCTGTTTCAGACACAGGCATCGGAATGGATAAAGATACAAAGGATAAGATATTTGAGCCATTCTTTACAACCAAAGAGGTCGGCAAAGGGACAGGTCTTGGGTTGTCAATAGTATATGGAATAGTCCAACAACACGATGGATTTATTGATTATTATAGCGAGCTCGGTAAAGGAACAACATTCAAGATATATCTGCCTGTTATTAAATTAAAGGATACTGTACAGACAAAATCAGCAGAGATTACTGAAGTAAAAGGCGGGACTGAAACAATACTCCTGGCAGAAGACGAGGAAAAGGTTAGAACAATCGCAAAGACTGTGCTTGAGGAGGCTGGATATAAAGTTATAGAGGCTTTAGATGGTGAGGATGCAATAAACAAGTTTATTGAGAATAAAGACAAGGTTCAGTTTCTTTTGTTTGACATAATAATGCCTAAGATGAGTGGCAGGACAGCATTCGAAAAGATAAAAGAAATAAGACCTGATATAAAAGTATTGTTTGTAAGTGGCTATTCTGCTGATTTCATACATGAGAAGGAAATCCTTGAACAAGGATTAAACTTTATGTCTAAACCTATAACACCAACAGCACTCCTAACAAGGGTCAGAGAAGTGCTGGATGATTAATTCAGGGTTCCCTCATCTTTAACAATGCCTCTTTTGCAGCCAGAGTCTCAGCCTCTTTTTTGCTTCTTCCTGTGCCCTGCCCTAATTTATCGTCCCTGATAAAGACTTCAACAGTAAATATCTTTTTATGTTCTTCGCCTTCCTGTTTCACCACCCTGTATTCTGGCAGCACGCCAAATCTGAGCTGGCTTTCTTCCTGAAGGTCTGTCTTAAAATCAAAAAACTGTTCTGATGACAGAGCCATGTCCATCTTGCGCATCAAAAGCCTTAGCACGGCTTTCCGTGCTTCATCATAGCCTCCATCTGAATATATGGCGCCAAACACAGCTTCAATTGTATTAGCAAGGATAGATTTTTTCTCTCTTCCTCCTGTCTCTTCTTCACCCTTTCCGAGTCTGACATGCAGTCCAAGACCTATTCCTCCAGCAACATCTGACAGAACAGATTCCTTTACAAGATATGACTTCATCTTTGACATCGTTGCCTCAGAATAACTTTTATCGTGCTTAAAAAGATATTCCACAACAATCAGACCCAAAACAGAATCTCCCAAAAACTCAAGCCTTTCATTATGTGAAGGTGATATCTTGGGTCTCTCATGATGGAATGACTTGTGAGTAAGCGCCTTTAAAAGAAGTTCCTTGTCTTTAAAAGAATATCCGAGACTTTCTTCCAGTACTGTTATATTATGAACATCTTGCTTTGCCATTCTCAAATATAATACACTTGTGAACAATGATGTCAAGATTATGATAAAGCATACGCTTCTTGAAAACATAAAAAAGACATACAGGCGTATGTCTGATTCGGCAATAAGAGCAGAAAGGAATCCTGCAGATATAAAGCTCATCGCAGTCACAAAAATAGTAAGCATTGAAATGATAAGAGAGGCCATAGATGCTGGATTGAGGAGATTTGGAGAAAACAGGATACAGGAGGCGCAGAAAAAAGTTACGAGTGACGAGTTACGAGTAACAAACAATAGGATTGAGTGGCACCTTGTTGGACATCTGCAATCTAATAAGGCAAGGCTTGCTGTTGAGTTATTCGATCTCATCCACTCTGTTGATTCCATAGAGCTTGCAGTACTCCTAAACAAGCAGGCTGAAAAACTCAATAAAATACAGAAGATATTAGTTCAAGTAAAACTTTCAGATGAACAATCTAAGTCTGGAATTTCAAAAGATAATTTACTTGATACATTAAGCAGTATTCAGGGCTTGAATCATTTGGATATTCAGGGGCTCATGACAATCCCGCCTTTTTTTGACGACTCTGAGATGGCAAGGCCATATTTTAAAGAGTTGTGCGCATTAAGAGATAGAATTAATGAGTTACGAGTTACGGGTTACGAGTTGCGGGAACTTTCGATGGGAATGTCAAATGACTTTGAAGTCGCAATCGAAGAAGGCGCGACAATGGTAAGAATCGGGGCTGCAATATTCGGAGAAAGAGCCATAAAAAAGGAGGTAAAATGATAGGTTTTATCGGCGGTGGAAATATGGCAGAGGCGTTAATAAAGGGGATCAGGGGCAAGGCCCAAGGGGCAAGGGAAAAAATACTTGTATCTGAGCCAAGAGAAGAGAGGAAAAAATACCTTGAGCAGGCATATAGCGTAAAGACAACATCTGACAATAAAGAGGTTGCATCATTGTGTGATATAATCATTCTTGCAGTCAAACCCAAGAATATGGCTACAGTGCTCACTGAGATTAAAGAGCTGATAACAGATAAAAAGACCGTGGTCTCAATAGCAGCAGGGATCACACTTTCATACCTGCAATCAAGACTGAATACCAAAAAACTAATCCGTGTCATGCCAAACACCCCTGCCCTTGTTCAGGAGGGAATGTCTGTGATGTCATTATGTGAATGTTTCTCTGACAGGGATATAGCTGCTATTCGAGACATCTTCATGTCAATCGGCAGGGTGCTTACCCTCCCAGAAAAATATATGGATGCGGTGACCGCCCTTTCCGGCAGCGGGCCTGCATTCATTGCATTATTTGTAGAATCGCTGGTAGATAGTGGGGTAAAATTAGGACTCAGCAGAGACAATTCCTCTGAACTTGCGATACAGACACTCATCGGTACTGCGCGGCTTCTCGAAGAAGGCATGTCTCCTGAAAGACTCAGAGAAATGGTAACATCACCTGGAGGCACAACTGCAGCCGGATTGAAGGTCTTTGAAGAAAAAGGACTTAAGAATATCGTACTCAATGTCCTTGAGGCAGCAAAGACAAGGGCAGAAGAGTTGGGAAGGAGGGAATAATGTTCTTATTTGAGAACCTTATTATCGCTGTTGCAAACATAAGCGACATCGGTCTTGATGTCTATAAATGGATTGTAATAATTTCTGCCATAATAAGCTGGGTAAACCCTGACCCATATAATCCTATTGTGAGATTTCTTCATGCTGTAACAGAGCCTGTTTACAGGCCAATAAGAAGACTGATAGGTTACAGATTAGGACCGATTGACATTTCCCCTTTAATAGTGATTCTTGTTATTATATTTCTTCAAAAATTCCTGATAAAATCTTTGATAGATTTTGCTAATAAATTATAAAGGAGGTATTTATGCGAATTACCCCGCTGGACATCCAGCAAAAACAGTTTCCCATGAAGTTCAGGGGTTTTGACGTAGAAGAGGTATATGCATTCCTTGAGGTCATACGTGAAGAGATGGAAGAACTGCTCAGAGAAAATGCATCATTAAAAGAGGCTGTTCAGAGGGCCGAAAACCAGATCAAGGAATACAAGGATATGGAGACTACCCTCAGGGAAACTCTGATGACTGCCCAGCAGATGGTTGAGGATTATAAAACAAATGCGAGAAAAGAGGCAGAGCTTCTGGTAAGAGAGTCAGAGATTAGGGCAGATGGAGTGCTAAGAGAGGCACAGGAAAAGGTTATCAAAATACACGAGGATATTGTTGACCTGAAGGGAATAAGGGTGCACTTCAAGGAAGAACTCAAGAGAATGATAGAGAGCCACCTCAAGATGCTCGAGTTCGATAAGGAAAGAGAAGGCGAAGAATCGCGCAGGGAAGAAGAATAAAAGTGAAGTATACTGCCCTTAAGGGTATCCATGACATATTCCCTCCTGACATATACATATGGAAAAAAGTGGAATCAGTTGCAGAGGAAGTATTATCCTCTTACGGATTCCATGAGATAAGGGTCCCCATTATAGAATCAACCGACATATTCATAAGGAGCATAGGCGAGACCACTGATATTGTCGAAAAAGAGATGTACACCTTTCCTGATAAGGCTGGAAGGAGCATTACCCTCAGGCCCGAAGGCACAGCGCCTGTGGTAAGAAGCTATATCGAAAATCATCTTTATAATATGCCCTCCCCTCAGAAATTCTTTTATGCAGGTCCCATGTTCAGATACGAAAGGCCTCAGAAAGGGAGATTCAGGCAGTTCTATCAGATCGGGGCAGAAGCATTTGGCGCTGCAGAGCCGAAACTCGATGCAGAGATAATCTCTATGCTGAAACTTTTTCTTGAAAGACTCAGCTTAAAAGAACTGAATTTCGAGGTCAATTCCATAGGATGCGAAATGTGCCGTCCTGATTACAAAAAGGCCTTAACCGCTTTTTTGGGTGACAGGACCGATGCACTCTGTCCTGACTGCCAGAGAAGACACAGCCATAATCCCTTGCGAATCCTCGACTGCAAGGTCAATGCGTGCATCGAATTAAGAAAAGGCGCTCCTCAGGTCACAAATTATCTCTGCAAAGAATGCAAAGAACATTTCGGGGAACTTCTTGCACTTTTAAAACTTTTAAACATCTCTCATATAATTAACCCGAACATGGTAAGGGGGTTAGATTACTATACAAGGACAACATTCGAAGTAACGAGCGAACACCTCGGCGCACAGAAAGCAGTTGCGGCAGGAGGAAGATATGACAGGCTCGTTGAGGAATTCGGGGGCCCGCCAACCCCTGCAATAGGTTTTGCAATAGGTATGGAAAGGCTCGTGGAAATACTGAAAACCTGCCAATCTGAACTTGAAACTCCATCGCCAAAAATATTTTTTGCCACAATCGGCAGACAGGCTGACAGGGAAGGACTATCAATAGCCGAGAAACTTCGTTCAAAAGGCATTCAGGTCGAACTCGGATACGGTAATGCCTCTTTAAAAAGCCAGATCAGGAGGGCTGACAGACTCAACGCAGATTATGTATTCATCATCGGCGAGGACGAACTTAAGTCAGGCAGGATTAAATGGAAAAAACTTAAAGATGCCTCTCATGGAGAGATCGGGATTGGGGAGATAGAGAGCTTCAGCGGGCTTTTTCAGAGTTAAGGAAGCACAATAGATGATGGGCATGTCCGCTTTTTTATCTTCACGCCACTAATTCCCCTGTGAAAGCCCGCTGCATGAGGCTGTTGAAGAGTTCATTGAGCCTCTTTTTACTTTCTGCCTGTCTCTGCTTCTTGGCTTCAATGTCCTCAACGAGCTTTGCGAATTCCTTCTGGAGAGTGAGAGGGGTCTGACAGGTATTTACTTAGCAACATACTGAATTTCCTTCAGCCTATTTATATCCTTGAGTATTCTTTCCTTTATTTTCAGTTCTCCAGCCCATACTATATATTCAGAGTCGCCTTTTTTCATATCTTCAGCGGTGAATTTTAATAGGAATATTTCTGAGGAAATCTTATACTCCTCTTCAAACTTTGCAATCTGCCTTTCGGTCTTCTGAAGCCCCAGTTCAAGCCGTTTTACTTCAGCATTAATTGCAGTTTTTATAATGTCCATAGTATCGTTGTCTGAATCAGACTTTATCTGTACTGTTGTCATGAGCACCCCCTCTCTTTTTGTTATATTTTATCTGAACTGACCTTATTCATCAAATGTTTTAAACCATTGCTTATTTTCTCCTCCAGATGCATCACTTTCGAAATAATTGTCGTTAAGGATAAACCATTAAGCCGAGACTTCTAAAATCTTTATCAAAAGAAAGGCAGGGGATATTGTCAAGCATATGGGTTATTACAACATAGGAAATAGCATCGCAGAAAGAGAGCCTTTTATCCTTAGAGAGTTTTCTGAAAACAGTCTCAGCAGCGATTCTTACAGAATCATCAAATCGAACTATAGAAAGAGCAGGCTTGACCTTATCAAAAAATTCAACAGCCGTATTATAATCTGCGCGATATCTTATTAGAGTAATTGTTTCGCCAATAATATCCCACGTTGTATAAAGCACTGTTTTGTTCTCTTTACAATATTCAAGCAGTTCTCCTGCTTTTTCAAAATTGAAATCATCAGGACACAGTGAGGCAAAAAAGAATGACGTATCACAAAATACCTTATTCTGCTGGAAAATCAATCTTTGCCCTCAGCAACATACAGGTGCCCTTTGATATTTTCAGATACTGCTGTCTTATATCTTTTCCCTTTATGCCTAAGCCTTTTTCTGATTTCGAGCATCTTAGTTGCTGCCTCGCCCGGTTTAATCTTAGGAGGAGTTTTAATCTCCGCAACAATTTCATTGTGAACAGTTATCTGATAAACGGTATCAGGAAAATGTTTAAGAGACTTTACTATGCCCGGAAGCCTCTTCCTCGCCTCTGTTATGGAAATTACATTCTTCATTTATACCTCTCTATTCTGAAATGTACTATCTGTACATTATTGTACAATAAAATAAAAGGTTTGTCACCCGTTGTAATAAGAAAACCAATAAAATCTTTCAGATCCCCAGTATAATCTCTCTTTCCTCCATATCCACCCTGTCAATCCTTACAGTAAGTTCCTTTCCTATAGTAAATGAGCGTTTTGTATTTTTTCCGCGGAGGGTCATTGTGCCTTCATTGAACTCATAAAAATCATCTGACATATATGATACATGGAGAAAGCCTTCGACATAAAAGTCCTTAAGCCTGACCTTCAAGCCATACGGAGTAATGTTTACAACCTTTCCTTCGAACATTTCACCTGCCTTATCCTTCATAAACCATACCCTCATTGCATCAATGACTTCATTCTCTGCCTCATCAGCGAACCTCTCCATTCTCGATGAACTGAATGCAATGTCAGGAAGTATCTTTTCAAGTTCCTGTATCCTGTTGTCTGAAAGATGTTTTTTATGTGACGCCTCTCGCAATACCCTGTGAACTATAAGATCAGGATAGCGTCTGATTGGTGACGTGAAATGGGTATAACAGTCTGAAGCGAGTCCAAAGTGGCCTGCATTCAAAGTGGAATATCTTGCCCGTTTTAGGCTTCTCAACACCTTGTAATTTATTATCTCCTCTTCGGGTCTGCCTTTTATCTTTTTCAGAAGCTCAGAAAAATCCTTAGCCTTTTTTACCGTCTTCATTCTGATAATCGGTTTTATAATCTTCATAAGGTCTTCAAGCTTGGCAGGATCAGGTTCTTCATGTATCCTGTAAATGCCCGGGATTCCAAGTCCTGAGAGGTGTTCTGCAACAGCCTCATTCGCGGCAATCATAAACTCCTCAATGATTAAATGTGCAAAATTTCTCTCTGCACTTATTATTGCTTCTGGTCTTCCCTGCATGTCGAGTAGGACCTCAGGCTCAGGGAGGTCGAAATCGAGGCTTCCTCTGTCAAACCTTCTGCTTCTCATGATACTGCATAGTTCTCCCATGAGTTCAAAATCCTGCAGGAGGTAACCATATTTCTCGCGTTCATGCCTTTCATTGTCAATGAGTATCTTTTTGACAGATGTGTAAGTCATCCTCTCATCGCTCCTTATCAGGCTTGGGTAGAACCTTGCATTAAGCCTCTCGCCATGCCTGTCAAAGTCCATTTCAACAGTGAATGCACACCTGTCAAGTTTAGGCCTAAGGCTGCATAGATCATCAGAGAGTTCGTTGGGAAGCATTGGTATCACCCTGTCAGGGAAATATACGCTTGTACCCCTTTTCCTTGCTTCAAGGTCAATCTGGGAGTCACATGGCACATAAAAACCTACGTCTGCTATATGCACCCACAACTTATAGCCATGTTCTGTAAGTTTTATTGAGACTGCGTCATCAAAATCTTTTGCACGTTCACCGTCTATCGTAACAGTAGGAAGTCTCCTTAAATCCCTCCGTTTTTCGTCTGTTAATCCTTTCCTTTCCCCATATATCATCTTTGCCTCATCCGCCACGGTTTTAGGAAACTTCCTGGGGATGTTAAATTCATCCATTATCGCGTCTATCTCTGATGCAGGGTCATCAGGCCTTTTAATGATCTTCAAAACCTTTACAGCAGGCGATCTTTTCTCCTCCGGATAATTAATAATCTCGGCAACAACTGTATCGCCGTCTTTGGCCTTGCCTCTGTCCTGGGGAGATACATAAAAATCAAATTGAATGAATTTATTCGTTGGCTTGAGATATGAAACATTATTAGAGCTATGGAGCCTGCCTGCTATCCTCGAATGCGCCCTCTCGAGAATCTTTATTATCCTTCCTTCTCTTCTGTGCGGGTTTTCTACCCTGATAATTACCCTGTCATTATTCATCGCACCTGAGGTTGCCCGGGATGGAATGAATATATCTCTTTCTCCCGGTTTTTCCGGAATTAAAAAGCCATAACCTTCCCTGTGAGCCTCAAAACAGCCTGTCAGTAGATTTACATGCTGTGCAGGGACATAAAGCCCTTTTCTTGTAAGAACAATTTCGCCATCCTTGAGCATCAATCTCAATATCTTTTTTAATGTCCTCATTTCTGAACGGTTTAATTCGAGAAGATGCACTATCTCCTTGAAACTCAAAGGTCTTTTGGTCTTTTCTCTGAAAAAAGAAAGAATCGCTTGTTTGTCAATCATAAAGGGGATTAAATCAACAAGGGGGATAATGGTTCACCCATTATTCCCCCTTTTAAATTTTAGTGTATAAATCTCTTAATCTTTATTCGAGGATCTCAAGAACGCAGCGTTTTCCGAGCTTTGTACCGGAAGCGCTGAGTATTGTCCTCATTGCACGTGCAGTTTTCCCCTGCTTTCCGATAACCTTTCCGAGGTCGGTCTGTGCAACTCGAAGTTCGAAGACAGTGGTTTTTTCACCCTCCACCTCTGAAACTTTTACATCCTCCGGCTTGTCCACCAAAGCCTTAGCCATGTCCTCAACCAATTGTTTCATCTTCTCCACCTCCATACCTCCATTAGAATTTTGACTGCTATAGTCCAGCCCGTTGCAAAAGCCTTTTAGTAATATCAGTAGGTTGTGCTCCTCGCTGCAACCAATACTTAGCCCGCTCTAAATCAACCTTTATCTCAGAAGGTTCTTTCAAAGGGTCGTATGTTCCGAGAATCTCTATGAACGGCCCGTTTCTTTTAGCTTTCGAATCGGTTATTACCAGTCTGTAAAAGGGTCTTTTCCGGGCGCCCAGTCTTCTCAGCCGTATCTTTACCAAAACTTCACCTCCTCCTGTATTCTCTACTGAAAACGATATAATATCCTGAACTTTAAGATTATCAAAAAGATACTAAACTGTCAACCATAAATCAGAAAGGCAAAAATTTCGGCAGCTTCAGTCCCTTCTTTCCCTTAAACATCTTGAGCATCTTTTTAAGTTCTACATATTGCTTCACGACCCTGTTTACGTCTGCAGCTGTTGTTCCGCTTCCCATCGCAATTCTTCTCCTTCTGCTGCCATTCAGGATATTATGATTTCTCCTTTCAGAAAGCGTCATAGAGTTTATTATTGCCTCCATCCTGACAAACTCCTTTTCGTCAACTGAAAGCCCTTTCATCTTCTTAAACCCAGGTATCATACCTAAGAGGTTTTCGAGCGGGCCCATATTCCGTATCTTTTTAAGCTGTTCTTTAAGATCGTCGAATGTGAACGAATCAGCCAGTATCTTTTCCTGAAATTTCTCAGCCTCGTTCTGCTCAAATGTCTTCTGCGCCTGCTCTATAAGACTTAATACATCTCCCATCCCAAGAATCCTTGAGGCAACTCTCTCAGGATAAAAGGGCTCGAGCATCTCAATCTTTTCTCCGATGCCTATGAATTTTATAGGTTTCCCTGTTATCTCCCGTATTGATATTGCCGCCCCACCCCTGGCGTCTCCGTCCATCTTTGTAAGAATTATTCCATCTACGCCTATCTGTTCATTGAAATTTTTGGCACTATTTACAGCATCCTGCCCTGTCATTGCATCAGCAACGAATATTACCTCTTTGGGAGAGACAGTCTCTTTTATTCTTTTTAGCTCTGCCATTAGGCTATCATCTATATGCAACCTGCCGGCAGTGTCGAGTATTAAAATATCTCTTGCGTCAAGCTTTGCCTTCCTGAGAGAGTCTGCGCAAAGAGTCACAGGATCTTTTATCTCTTTTGAATGAAAAACAGGTACGTCTATCTGCGAACCGAGAGTTATCAGCTGCTCTATCGCTGCAGGGCGCTGGAGGTCGGCTGCTACAAGCATCGGCCTTCTTCCTTCCTTTTTGAAAAGCCTTGCGAGCTTTGCTGAGGTTGTGGTCTTACCTGAACCGTGAAGCCCTACCATCATAATTATAGTAGGAGGATTAGGCGAAAGGAATATTTTGCTATGCGCGCCGCCTAATAATGCGCATAGTTCATCATTCACTATCTTTATAACCTGCTGTCCTGGTGTGAGACTTTCAAGAACCTCTTTTCCTACAGCCTTCTCCTTAACCTTCTGTATAAAGTCCTTTACAACCCTGAAATTCACATCTGCCTCAAGCAATGCAAAACGGACTTCTTTCAGAGCTGCGTCCACATCCTCCTCTTTAAGCAGTCCCCTGCTGCGGAGTTTCTTGAATATTGATTCGAGTTTTTCGGTCAGTGACTCAAACATAATCTAAAGTAATCTCTCAATTTCATCAGTTAATTCCCTGCCAATCTCAGGCGGGTTGCCTAAATGCCTGTTTCTAATCCTGCCCTCTTTATCAATTATTAAACTCAGCGGGATCCCGCTTACGCCATACCGTCTTAGGGTGGATTTAACTGCTTAGCAGAGAATCTATTTTGGATTTAAGCTGGCTTTTTGGCACAGCCCCTACAATCTGATCCGCCTTTTGTCCGTCCTTGAAAAACATTATAGTCGGGATACCCATTATCTTATATCTGCTCGCCGTATCCGGGTTTTCATCAGTATTCAGCTTGGCTACTTTTATCTTTCCTGCATATTCCTTTGCAAGCTCTTCAACAGTAGGCGCAATCATCCTGCACGGCCCGCACCACACAGCCCAGAAATCAACCATTACTACTCCCTTATTCTGAATAACCTCATTCTCCCATGTGGCACTTGTAACCTCTATTATCCCCTCAGCCATTCTAAGCCTCCTCTAAACCATAAAGAGATTATTAATTATATTTCCTGTTCCTGATCTTTGTCAATCTCAAAGAACGCCCTTTCTGAGAATCTTTCCTGTCCTTCTGCCTGTGGATCTGCCTTCCCATAAAGCAGGAACACCATTCACAATAACATAATAAATTCCGCCGGGCCTCAAAAAAGGCTTACCGAATTTTGCCTTGTCAATTATCCTGTCAGGATCAAAAATAGTAATATCTGCAAATGCGCCTTTTTTTATAATTCCTCTCCCGTTAATGCCGAATGTCTTTGAAGGCAGCATCGTTACTCTGTATATGGCTTCTGACATGCTCATAAGCCCTTCATCCCTTATATATCTTCCTATGAATCTCGGGAAAGTTCCAAATCCTCTCGGATGCGGCTTGCCTTTATACGTCGGTCCGTCTGTGCTTCTTGCTGAACTGTCAGAACCTATCATTGTATAAGGCAGTGATAAAAATCTTCTAAGATTGTCTTCGTTCATTGATGAAAATATAGCACTAACTCTCAGCTTTTCATCGGTTAAAATCCTGAACAGCGTATCCACAGGATCTTTATGTATCTTCTTTGAAATATAAAAGAGAGCCCTGCCTTCCATCCATCTGTTTTTCTCTGATGATACAGATGATACACTGACACTCTTCCAGTAATCCTTATCAGGATGCCTTTGCAATATCTCTTTTTTGATCCTCTCTTTCGTCATTAAATGTTTCAGCCTTTTTATCTCTTCTTCAGAGCCTCCGTCATAGACCCATGGCGGAAGAACCGCATCAAGGTCTGTGCTTGCAGCAGTGTATGGATACCTGTCACAGGTAACCTTGAGCCCCTTTTTTCTTGCATCCTCTATCAGTGATATTGCCTTATCAATCTTATGCCAGTTTTCCCTGCCGCTCGTTTTGATATGAGAGATATGAACTCTGATATCAGCCTTAGATGCAATATGCAGCACCTCTTGAATTGCTTCGATAAGCCTTTCTCCCTCGCTTCTCATGTGCGATGTATAAATAAACCTGTCCTTATCAGATAGTATTCTTGCAAGACTTATCAATTCTTTTGTGTCCGAATAAATTCCGGGCGGATAAATAAGCCCTGTTGAAAGACCTATTGCTCCCTCAGAAACCGCCTGCTTCAAAAGTTTCTGCATCTTCTTAATCTCAGCAGCATTAGACGTCTTATTCTTATATCCGATTACAGACGCGCGTATATTTCCATGACCTGCGAGGGTAACAAAATTTATAGCTAATTTTCTCCTTTCAAGTATCATTAAATATTCTCTGAGCGTCGACCACCGTTCCCTTATACCGAGTTCTCTGAGGTCTTTTTCCCTCTGAATTATTGCCTCATTATAAAGCGGCGCTGCAGAAAGCCCGCAGTTTCCGTTTATCTCGGTGGTGACGCCCTGAAAGAGCTTCCCCTCTGCCCTGGGATCAGCAAGCAATGTAAAATCAGAATGCCCATGGGTATCAATAAAACCCGGAGCAACTGCAAGACCTCTTGCATCTATGATTTTTTCTGAACGCTGACTGCTGAAAGCTGAAGGCTTACTGATAAAAGCTATCTTATCTCCAACAATCCCAATATCAGCCTCAAAAGAATCTTTGCCTGTACCGTCAAATATAGCGCCGCCTTTTATCAGCAGATCCATTTTTCTCATTCAGAGCCCTCCTGCCCCTTTGATCCAGATAAGTCAGGAAAAAACATCTCTGGAGAGCGCATGCTCTGCATAAACATCGGAAGGAGAAAAGAAGCTATAGTCCCTGCCTTTATCCAGAATCCATCAAAATCCTCCCGATCTTTATGATTCTTATAATTTTCAGCAAGATAATCCTTTAGTCTCGGGAAACACTTAAGTGTAAGTCCCATGACCGAGAAAAAATCACTGACAGGCAATCCTATCTTTTCAAAAGGCCTCAACGTATTCCCAAGCGCGCCTACAAGGGTCTCAAGCGGGGTTGATAGTGTAAGGATCTTCGCGCCTGCGATCATAAAAAATACCCTCAGTGTTCTTACCGTAGCAACAGCAAGCCCTTCTTCTGTAATCACAACTGTGCCAAAGCTGTAAAGAACTTTTCCATGACTGAAGAATATATTGCTTATAAAAGTGAATATAAGGAATAGACTTATTGGTATCCAGCCTCTTTTCAGAAAGGCGAACGGAATTCTGAGAAACACCAGAAATACAACAATCAATAAAAAAATAAGGGCATATGCTGACAGGCTTTTAATAATGAAAAGGAGACCGATAAAAATAACATACAGGATAATTTTTAACTCAGGACTGAATAAAGTTCTCAGAAAAAACAAGCTTATCTCTGCCTCGCATCAGATTCTTCCAGACCAAAACCGGCATAATGACCGGCTATCTTCTGCTCAGAAGGCACCGTATTCATATAAGTGTCAATCCCCCTGGCTATTGCATCCGCGATATGAGCTCTGTAGGCATCCTTTGAAAGAAGTTTTTCCTCGACAGGATTGCTTATGAACGAGACCTCCACAAGCACAGACGGCATCTTTGCACCTAAAAGCACATAGAAGAGGGCATTTTTAACGCCATGGTCTACAATATCATTATAATTTCCATTTAAACTTGATACGATTGATTTCTGGACATAATTGGCAAGTTTTATGGATTCATCCCTCTTGTTCTCTCTCATAAGGTCGCTCAGTATTATGTTAACATCGCTTTTGTATTTATTCATCTGCTCCTTCATCCTCTTCAATGATATCTGATTCTCTCTCGCTGCGACTCCTATGGACTCCTCGTCATTCGTCCAGTTAAGCAGATAAGTCTCGATCCCTCTCGGGGATCTGTTCGGACTAGCATTGGCGTGTATAGATATAAAAATGTCTGCGTGCTTGCTGTTCGCAAAGGCTGTCCTTTCTTCCAGCGGTATAAAAACATCCGTATCCCTTGTCAGAAAAACCATAATATTCTGTTTCTTTGAAAGGATCTTTTTGAGTTTCAGGGCTATGTCCAGAACAACATCTTTTTCATAAATACCCCGTGGACCGACTGCACCCGGGTCGTGTCCTCCATGCCCTGCGTCAAGAACTACAATTGTCCTCGGAGCTTCCTGAGTCTTAACTTCCTTATCGTAACCATATACATCAATAATCAGCCTCGAAGGATCATTAAGCATAAAGGCCTTGACCTCTTTTATTTCCTCCAGATCCAGAACTACCCTCACAGTATCCTGATTAAACTGTCCTGCCCTCACTGTCTTTAATATTCCGTCTCCAACAGGCAGGTTTGTATGTATGTCTTTCGGGATTTTGCAGTTTTTCAAGTCAAAATAGAGTCTGTCAGGATTTGAGATGCGGCTCTTTGAAAACTCAACAGGCCCGGAAAGATCCACAACAACCCTTGTATATCCCTTTGACGACCATTGCCGTATATCTTTAACTTCTGCAGATTCTGAAGCGAATGAAAGGCTGGAAAAAATCAAGACAAGAGCTATCAGTATTGATGGAAAAACTGACCTACAAATGATTTTAAGGTCTGTCATTTTATATGTATCAAACAGCCTGAACAGCGGTTACCTCCGGTATCTCGCGCCTGATGTTTGTCTCTACCCAGTTTTTTAATGTAAGAGTTGACATAGGGCATGTGCCGCATGCGCCTTTTAACTTTACATAAACAATTGTATCTTTTATATCAACAAGTTCTATATCTCCCCCTTCAGATTTGAGTCCTGTCCTTACCGTCTCAAGAACGTTCTCGACCATTTCCCTTGATACCATAAAACCTCCTTCAGCTATATTTTACATAATAAAAGATGCCGATACTTTATTCAAGAGGTTTCCTCATTTGTTCTAAACGCATAACCTCATAGAGTTCTCATAGGAGAGAAGAATAACTATTGAACTTTCAATGCCTTATAATATTAAATATTGCTATTGATGATTCTGACTCAGTTAACAGAAGATACCTTTGAACAAGTCTTATCCATTTCTGAAAAATCACCTATCGATCTTCGTGATGTGATCTTCGTAGACCCTTATGGCATGGTTTCTATCCTTGAAATCGGAGAAATTCTGAAATCCGAATCCAACAAGAAATCTATTTGTCTGCCGGAGTCAGAAGAAGTTCTTAAATATCTAGAAAGGATGGATTTCTTTAAATTTGCTGATGAGTATTTCAGGCTCGAACCATTCAAGCCTAAGATATCGGGAAAATATCTGAGGAGTTCATATTCAGATGTCCTTCTTGAGATTACGCCGATAGAAAAATCAGATGACATCCATTTTATCGTTGGAAAGGTAAAAGAGCGGGCTAATGCAATCCTCAAAAAACATCTTCACTACGATGAAAAAGTAATAAACGGCTTTATCGTTGCCCTTTCAGAGGTCTGCCAGAATATAATAGAGCACAGCGAGACAAAGGGATTTGTAGGGATACAGAAATATTTCTGGAAAAACATTGAAAAAAATATTGTCAAAATCGCGGTGATGGACATTGGAATAGGTTTTAAAAAATCCCTATCAGAGCGATTTCGATTAAACAATGACTTTGACGCAATTGAAAAGGCGCTTTTGCACGGCGCCTCACGTTATGCTGATGAAGGCAGAGGCCACGGCCTTGCATCTGTAAGACGGTTTGTAAATCAATGGAACGGCAAACTCTCAATCCGCTCTGGCACGGCAAAACTCTCAATTATTCCAGATTGGGCAAAAGGTAAAGAAAAAGAAACAAGCCTCACGCACTTCCCTGGCAGCCAGATAAATATCCTCCTTCCTGAGGTTTAAATTCTTGTCATTGCGAGGTCGCTTCGACCGTGGCAATCTCTCCTTCACTTTTCACTTGACTTATACCTCTCTTTTATGATTCAATTGAATCAATTGAAGTAAAGAGCGCCTAAGGAGCCGTTTAAAGGGGTGAGGAAGGAGAGGTAGAAAGGAGGAAACATGAATAATATTCTACTTTTACATGAATAATATTCTACTTTTATATGATACCCAAGAAGAAGATTTAGCCCGGGACTTTAAATATTTACTTGCTGAATTTGCTATTAGAGTAACCATGATTCCTTTATCATCTAATAAGGGGAAAACCCTTCAAGACAAAGAAGAACACTATTTTGATTTTGCCGATGGCGCAATTTTTATAATTACCCCGGGATCCTATAGATTTGGTAAGACATTCCCTTCACCAAGCGTTTGCGATGAAATGGGGCAGGCAAAACGCAAGTTCAAAGATAAACCCGAAAAGATAATTTACTTAGTAGACAAAAACTGCACCCTTCAAGCCATAGATCAGAAGCCTTACATTCCATTTGATCGTAACGATATAAGGTCTATTGTAAAGGCAATCATTTTGTTTATTAAAGACTTAAAACAGGCAGGTTGTTTTGGTAAAAGCAAGATCGAACAAAAAGAGACTCCAATTAGAGATATAGCTAAATATTCAGAATCGATTGATGAAAAGCTTAAAGAAATTTGTTTCGATCTTAGCAAACAACCGAATGGTTTTATAGCACCTACAGAATTTGATAATTTGTTAAAGGCGAAATATAGAATGAACCAACAAGATATAAACTTTGCAAAAATTGACCTTACCGAAAAAGAACTTGCTAAATATTATCAACCTAATCCACCGCTTTTCGCTGGAGGATGGCAATTAATTAGTATGGGTTGGAAATTAGTGAGATATGAAAAGGAAGAACAAAAAAAGAGGCAAATATCAAACCATCTTTATGGATTATATGACCCTTCGGCTTTAAGTGAACTTCCTGCTTTACTCACTAATTATGTTATTTCTCCTAAAAGAATGGGACTTCTTGATACTTTAAAACGGAAAAATGAACCCTAAATCCACCATAATCATCGGCGATAGCCGGAGAATGAGCGAGCTAAATGATGAGAGTGTTCATCTTGTTATTACCTCTCCGCCTTATTGGCAGTTGAAGGACTACGGTAATGGTAGCCAGATTGGATTTAATGACAGCTACGAAGATTATATAAATAATCTGAATCTTGTCTGGAATGAATGTTACAGAGTTTTACATAAGGGATGTCGTCTCTGCGTCAATATTGGAGACCAATTTGCAAGGTCTGTTTATTACGGCAGATACAAGATTATCCCTATCAGGGAAGAAATAATAAAATTCTGTGAAACAATCGGCTTTGATTACATGGGTGCAATAATTTGGCAGAAGGTTACAACATGCAATACTACAGGCGGAGCAACAATCATGGGTTCTTTCCCATATCCGCGAAATGGGATAATTAAGCTTGATTATGAGTTTATTTTAATTTTCAAAAAGCTCGGTGACCCTCCAAAAGTCAGCAGAGAGATCAAAGAAAAATCAAAAATCACAACTGAGGAGTGGAATAAATATTTTTCAGGTCACTGGAATTTTGCAGGAGAAAGGCAGGATAAGCACCTTGCCATGTTCCCTGAAGAATTACCGAGGAGATTGATTAAGATGTTCAGTTTTGTCGGGGATACCGTTCTCGATCCCTTTTTGGGCAGCGGCACGACCTGCCTCGCAGCGAAAAATCTTAACAGGAATTCAATCGGATACGAAATTCATAAAGATTTTCTGCCAACAATAAAGGCAAAATTAGAATCCTCTGATATTGAAATAATCAATCAGAAAAAACTAAAAATTGATTTCAAGGATGAAATTAAAAAACTGCCTTATATTTTCAAAGACCCTGTAAAATTCGACAAAAAAATTGACCCTAAAAAACTAAAGTTCGGCTCCCGTGTTGACAATTCAGATCATTCACGCGAGACATATCACACAGTCAAAGAAATCTTAACACCTGAAGTTATTGTCCTTGACAATGGCCTTAAGGTCAGACTTATAGGGGTAAAAGAAAAGAAAGAGACAAATGGAGAGGCAGTAAAGTTTCTTGCCGAAAAATTCAAAGGCGAAAAGGTTTTCATGAAATATGACAGTCAAAAATTTGATAAGGATGGAAATCTGCAATGCTATCTGTATCTTAAAAACAAGACTTTTATCAATGCGCATCTAATCAAGAATGGTCTTGCTGAAATAGACACTGAATTGAATTTCAAACTCAAAAGTAAATTTACAAGTCTCTGGAAGGAATGCCATCATGCCATTCAAGAAGTTCGCTAAAAATTTTGGCAGTAAAGAGATCATCCTGAACTATGCAAACAGGCGCTGGGGTTTTACAAAAACTAACAAAGTTGGTGAAGTCATGGCATCGATACGGCAATGCCAACCGCAAACATTCCAAGAATGGCAGGAATGGTATTTTAAAAATGCTTTTACAAATACTAAACACCCGATAAAAATAACAAAAGAAATACTCACAGAGCTCGGCCAGAGATTGTATGAAAAGATAACTGAAATCGTTGCTCCGCAATTGCGTGAGGCGCTTGCAACACTGACCTTGCAGGATTGTATCGATTATGTATACGAATTGACGATTCATCGGACATTTGATGGTTATTTGACTGAAAAGTCAGTTGTTCATGACATTCTTGCCAAGAAATTTCCTGACATTGTGTTTGAAGAGACGAATCCAGATCTCGACCATGCCGGTGATATTGATTTTATCGGCAAAGTTGGCAATAAAGCATTTGGTCTTCAGATCAAGCCTGTCACCGCGCAAGCCAGCATGGGTAATTTTTCGGTTACAGCCCGCATGGAACAATCATTTCGTGACTTCGAACGACAGCATAGCGGAAAGGTCTTTATTGTTTTTAGTGCTGAAGACAAGATTTTCAATAAAGAGATAGTTGAAAAAATCAGGGAAGAAATAGAAAGACTAAAAAATGCATAACTTCACATCCAAATATCTTATCGTAGTTGTCAATAGAGGTATGACAAGCGAGGTCAATTATTTCAATTTTTTTTAAAGAGGCTAAAGAGAGCCTTTGGAGAGATAGCTCATGATCATGGTTACAAACCATCGGAGATAAACGCCTCAGACAAGTATGATGTCTCGATATGGATGTGGACAGAAGATAGGTATGAGAAGGTATTTTGAGATTAGATTTTAACAATGATTAAATATGACCTTTATAAACTCCTTAAGGAAGAACTGAAGAACGGTTCTGCCGACCTTGTCACGAGGAATTCGGGGCAGGTGATAAGGGAGAGGAT
The DNA here is from genome assembly GCA_016208915.1 of Nitrospirota bacterium. Lineage (GTDB taxonomy): Bacteria > Nitrospirota > Thermodesulfovibrionia > Thermodesulfovibrionales > UBA1546 > JACQXE01. Next base: position 56,438 of record JACQXE010000004.1, read on the forward strand.
TGAAAGGGATATCGCCGGTGAAAAAGACGGAGAGGTTATCGCCCTCGATTTTTCGAAGATTGGTATAATCGACTACTCCTGCGCTGATGAGATTGTGGCAAAGCTCATTTCAAGGCTTGTCAGCAATGAATACGGGGATAAATATATTGTCTTAACAGGGCTAACTGAAAACCAGAAGGAAAACATAGAGGTCGCTCTTGAAAGAAAAGATCTTGCTGTAATGGTGGAGATGAAGAATGGGGAAAAAATTCTTATCGGCAATCTTAACAATTATTTGCAGGAAACGCTTGCCTTTGTATCCAAAAAAGCAAAGATAACAGCTAATGACCTTTCTGCTACCTTAAAACTTCCTGCAAATACAAGCGGCACCAGGCTTTTGAATCTCTATAAGAAAAGGCTTGTGAAAAGAATTGATGAGATAAGGGACGGCGGAAGGGTTTGGGTGTATGAATCTTGTTTATAGTATAATCGGAAGAACGTTTTAGTAAAAAAGGAATTCCGCATCAAGTGCGGAATAGTAATAAGAGGATTTAAATAATGTCTGAACTGACTCCTATAATGAAACAATACTCAAACATCAAAGAAAAATATAAGGACTGCATCCTTATGTTCAGGCTCGGTGATTTTTATGAGATGTTTGGTGAGGATGCAAAAATTGCCTCAAAGATCCTGCAGATAGCCCTTACGTCAAGAGATAAATCAAAGGAAGAACCGGTACCCATGTGCGGCATACCGCATTTTGCCTCTGAGACCTATATAACAAAATTAATTAAGGCAGGACAGAAGGTTGCAATATGCGAGCAACTTGAAGATGCATCAAAGGCAAAAGGGATTGTTCAGAGGGATGTAATTAGGGTGATAACACCGGGAACACACACGCCGGAACATCCGAAAGAAAACAGTTATATTCTAAGCTTTTTCCCGGACGGCAAAAAAAATGGCATAGCAGCCGCCGACATATCAACAGGAGAATTTATCATTTACGAGACTTCAGAGCCTGCTGAAGACGAATTCAGCAGGTTTGAGCCGAAAGAGATTCTCTGCCCTGCAGCGCTGAAGGACAATCTTCACTATTCAGATATATTAAGGAATTTATATATAACAACATATGAGGACTGGGCATTTGATTATGCTGAGGCTTATAAAGCCCTTTTGATGCACTTCAAGGTTTCTTCTCTTGAAGGCTACGGCTGCGAAGGTATGAATGCCGCAATATCTGCTGCAGGAGCGCTTATAAACTACCTTGAAGAAACCCAGAAAGAGAATCTGAATTTTAAAAAGGTCTCAACACTTAAACAGACCTCATTCATGTTCCTCGATTCAGCAACCCAGAGAAATCTCGAGTTAGTACATAATCTCAAAGACAGAACAGAAGAAAATACACTCCTCTGGGCGCTTGACGAGACATTAACGCCAATGGGCGGAAGGTATCTGAGGGGGTTGATTCTGCGGCCGTTTATAGACATAAAGGAAATACACAAAAAGCAGGCTGCCGTGGAATATCTTATCGAAGATTACGAATTGACCGAGACGCTTCGCACCAATCTGAGAAAGGTACAGGATATTGAAAGACTGTCAAATAGGATTGCCACAAAAAATGCAAACCCGAGGGATCTGATTGCAATAAAAAATTCCATTACATCTCTGCCTTCAATCAGAAAAGGCCTTCTTTCAGCACAGGAACCATACCTTAAATCAACAGGAGAAGAGATATCAGAGTTCGGCTCGATTAAGACGCTGATAGAGTCAGCCATAATGGATAATCCGCCTGTAAGTCTCAGAGACGGCGGAATCATAAAAAATGGCTTTAACAAAGAAATTGATGAGTTGCGAAGGGTATCGAATAGCGGAAAGTCTTTTATTGCAGAACTTGAGATGCAGGAAAGAGAAAGGACCGGAATTTCATCTCTAAAGGTAGGCTTTAACAAAATCTTTGGCTATTACATCGAGGTGACAAAGACAAATCTTGATCAGGTCCCTGACCACTATATAAGGAAGCAGACACTTATCGGAGGAGAAAGGTTTATAACTCCTGAACTTAAAGAATACGAAACAAAAGTAATAGGCGCAGAAGAAAAACTGAAAAATATTGAATATCAGGTTTTTAATGATATACTTGATGAACTTCAGAAAGAATCACTGAACCTTTCAAAAACAGCAAACGCTGCTGCTGCAATAGACTTTCTTCTTTCAATGGCAGTTATAGCAAAAAGGAACAACTATATTAAACCAATAGTTGATGAGAGCGGTGTAATAGATATTCTGGATGGCAGACATCCTGTGCTCGAAAGGATTCAGGGAGAGGAACGTTTTATTCCCAATAGCATCCATTTCAATAATGATGACCAGCGGCTGCTGATAATAACCGGTCCCAATATGGCAGGCAAATCAACATATATGAGGCAAATAGCGCTTATAGTACTCATGGCACAGATAGGAGGTTTTGTTCCTGCTTCTGCGGCAGGGATAGGAATAGTTGACAGAATATTCACGAGAATCGGAGCATCTGATTTTATAACAAAGGGGCAAAGCACATTCATGGTCGAGATGATAGAGACAGCAAACATCCTCAATAACGCAACAGGGCAGAGCCTTATCATAATTGATGAGGTCGGAAGAGGCACAAGCACATTTGACGGAATAAGCATTGCATGGGCTGTTGCAGAACATATAGCAAAGACAATCAAGGCAAAGACATTGTTTGCAACCCATTACAATGAACTAACAGAATTAGCGCTTACACTTGAGGGAGTCAAAAACTATACTGTATCAGTAAAAGAATGGGGGGATGAGATAATATTTTTAAGAAAGGTTGAGGCGGGATCCGCTGACAAAAGCTATGGGATACAGGTCGCAAGGCTTGCAGGCCTCCCGTCAGTAGTAATAACAAGGGCAAAGGAGGTACTGACTAATCTTGAAAAGGAAGAGCTCAACGAGGCAGGCGAACCAAAATTCGCATCCGGGAAACAGAAAAAAGGTGTCCAGCTTGATCTCTTCTCAGTTATGAGCGAACCTATACTTGCAGAAATAATGCGCCTCGATATAGAAACCTTAACTCCACAGGATGCATTAACCAAGATTAAAGAGTTCAAAAAAAAGATTACATCATAAAAATTATGTACACTACAGAGCAGGATATAGTATTTTCGCTCATTCTCGGCCTTCGGCCTCCGAGGTTTTTGCCTCTTGATTATTTATATACATACTGTTGGAATATCAGCAAAAAAATCCGCTCAAATACTATATCCTGCTCTGGGATTTATATATAAAGACTTCAATATGGCAAAAGGATGCATACATATATACACAGGGAATGGCAAAGGGAAAACAACTGCTGTTGTGGGCCTGGCGCTGCGGGCAAAAAGCAGAGGGTTGCGCGTGCTCTTTGTGCAATTCATGAAAGGCAGTATGGATTCAGGCGAGATCAGTCTATTGAAGAGTATATCTGTAAAGATAAAAAAATTTCCTAAAATACTTTCCCCCTATTTCCATCCTGATATAGACAAAAAAAAACTCCAAAAGCACGCAAAAGAAGCAGTTACCTATCTTAAAAAGATCATGGCAGATAAAAAGTTCGATATGATCATCCTCGATGAATTCAACTGTCTCCTTAAAGAAGGCATCCTAACAGATACCATAGCTATCGACCTTTTATCGGTTAAGCCGGCCGGCATAGAACTTATACTCACAGGAAGAGGCGCAACAAAAAAACTCATCAGAGCCTCTGATTACGTCACAGATATGCGGATGATTAAGCATCCCTTTTCCAAAGGCATAAAGGCAAGAGAAGGCATTGAGTATTAGCCTTTTGAAAATTTTGATATAAATACTTGATGCCTTGCTTAAAAGAGAGTATTATTAGGGCAAAATATTGGATTAAGAGGAGGTGATTTCTAAGATAGCATAATATAACTGGATCAGTATTACTAACCTTAAACTCCAACTAAGGGGGAGGATGGATTTATGGAAGAAAAATGTAAGATCGAAAAAAAGGGAGGTTGGTCCAGTCTGTTAAAGAACGAAGACTGGCTTGCTGTCTGGTTAGGAGCTTTAATCATTGTATTAATTCTCGCCTCATACAATTGGAAACTTATAGATCTTTCCAAAATCAACGTAAATTTCAAATGGACAACAGACAGTCAGATTGCTTTGCGTACTGCAAAATGGAAAAATTCCATAGATCCGCTTATAAAAGAGGCTGAGGCAAAAGGGGAACAGGGAACTGTCATAAGGCTTCAGGCTCTTAAAGAAGCGCTGGATCAGGGAGACCGGAAGGCTATTGTCAAGGCAGCCGGAAAGGTCGAAAATATAGGTGGAATTCCAGCTGAACTCGGAAAGGAAATTGCAGACCGTTCAAAGGCTGAGACTGCAAAAACCCTTAAATGGGACAATTTATCCAGTGTTATTAAGATCGGGATAGCCTTTCTCATAATTTCTTCAATCGGGATTATCCTGCTGGGCAGATCTATCGGCAAATATATTGCTGGTTTTCCTGTTGTCTTTTTCCTTGCATGGCTTTCTCGATTTTTGGCTGGCAATGCATTGCCAAGTGACTGGGGAATAGAATACGTTATCTTCGCTCTCATCGTTGGTCTTGCTATAAGCAACACTGTCGGTCTTCCAGGATGGGTAAAAGAGGCTGTACAGACTGAGTATTATATAAAGACAGGGCTGGTAATTCTTGGTGCTGGACTGCTATTTTTTGAGATACTTCAGGCAGGCGCCCTTGGAATTATACAGGCGCTTCTTGTAATCCTTGTTGTCTGGTACTGCTGCTTCTGGCTCTGTAGAAAGCTAAAAGTCGATGACGAATTTGCAGTAATGCTTTCAAGCGCAGTCTCTATCTGCGGTGTTTCTGCTGCAATAGCAAGTTGCGGCGCAATTGAGGGCGACAAAAAGAAGCTCTCATATGTTACTTCCCTTGTCCTAATCTGCGCTGTACCTATGATGGTCCTGATGCCTTGGGCGGTCAAGGCACTGGGTATCCCGGATTTGGTTGGAGGCGCATGGCTTGGAGGCACACTCGACACAAGCGGTTCTGTTGTTGCTGCAGGCGCCCTTATCAGCGAACCTGCGATGAAAACAGGCGTTATAGTAAAGTTTTCACAGAACGCATTAATCGGTGTTGCAGCGTTTATACTGTCTATCTGGTGGACATTTAAAAAAGGAGCAGCAGCAGGACAGCGGCCTACCGCTGGTGTCATATGGGAACGCTTTCCAAAATTTGTATTGGGATTTATTGTAGCCTCATTTGTCTTTTCATTCATACTGCCTCTCGATACAGTCAACGACACAAAGAAGGCGCTGACCGAATTGAGAACTTGGTGGTTTGCACTCGCCTTTGTATCGATAGGTCTTGAGACACGGTTTCTTGATATGATGAAGATGGAAGGCGGCCGGCCGGCTGCAGCCTTTTTACTTGCACAGAGTTTCAATATAATCTGGACACTAATACTGGCATACCTTCTTTTTGGCGGGATTATTTTCGCGGTGCCTGATATACGGTAGGATCAAGGCTTTATGCGTTATATGTATAATTGCAAGAAACTAAGTAAAACATTAAAGTGTCACAGTATCACTGTATCAAAGCTTAGTGGCTATGATAACTCTGAATCTGTGATACAAATAAAGGTGAAAGGAGGTGAACTATGAAAAGTATGTTAAGGACAGGCTTCTCTGTTGCACTGGCCATAATGTTTCTCATGAGCGTAGGATATGCTGTTGATTCAAAATATTCAGCAGACACTATCAAGAAGGTCGATGAATTTAAGATTCTGAAAAGAGATAAAAAGGACATGCCTGAATCTCTCCCTGGCGTTAAAAATATTAAAGCTGAAGAATTGAAATCTTGGATCGACCAGAAAAAGAAGATCGTTATTCTGGACAATCGTCCTGCTGATGAATTTGAGAAGGAGCATATACCAGGCGCTGTCAGACTCAATTCAGACGATCTTCTCGATGACTCAAAAAAGGCTGAACAGGCAGGTCTTAAGAAAGACGATATCATTGCCGCATATTGCAACGGCGCAAAGTGCTGGCGGTCTCCTGCAGTGTCTGTTATGTTACAAAATTTAGGGTACAAAAATATCAATTGGTTACGTGATGGGCTTCCTGAATGGGTCAAAAAAGGCTACCCAACAGCAGAAGGCAAATAATTTTTTTTTATAGGGGCATGGGATACTATGCCCCTATATTTGTGTTTTTTTCCGACGGAAAACTATATCTGTGCTTTTTTTTAACACCGTTCTCCTTGAAAAATTATATTAGAAAAAATAGCAACCATCTATGTTTTTATATAAATAAAGTATATTATTATAAATTAACAAGATGAGGTGTGACAGATGACAAATTCGTGGCATTCGATAGCGGTAGCCGAGGTCTTACAGGAACTAACCACTGATCTTCATAGAGGTTTAACTATTGATGAGGTAAAAACAAGAGTCGAAAGATACGGCACCAATGAACTTAAAAAAGAAGGAAAAGTCTCACCATTAAGATTATTCATAAATCAGTTTAAAAATATCCTCATAATAATTCTCATTGTAGCTATCGGATTTTCTGCACTTATAGGGGAATTTATTGATGCCATCATCATTAGCGTGATAGTAGTATTCACAGCAGTTTTAGGTTTTATTCAGGAGTACCGTGCAGAAAAAGCACTCGAGGCACTCAAAAGAATGCTTTTCCCAACAATAACTGCATTAAGAGATGGCAAGGAGAAAGATATTCCTATAAAAGAACTCGTGCCTGGAGATATACTGCTGCTTGAGGCTGGGGATAAGATACCGGCAGATGCAAGATTGGTTGAGAACTATTCCCTGAGATGTGATGAGTCGTCCCTAACTGGAGAATCGCTGCCTGTAGGCAAAGATACTGCCTCATTGTCTCAGGATGTGCGAGTAAGTGACAGAAAAAATATGATATTCACAGGGACCACTGTCACGTATGGAAGAGGAAAGGCTGTTGTTACATCCACAGGCATGAATACAGAGTTTGGTAAAATTGCGAGGGAGGTAATGGAAGTCAAAACTGAAAAAACACCTCTGGAAAAAAGAACAGAAGAAATAGGAAAATGGCTCGGTATAATCGCCTTGGGAATATGTTTCATAGTTGCAGGTATCAGCATATTAAGAGAGATATTAGGAAGTGGAACGATAGACCTGCAATTTATTATAACAATGGTTATGTTTGCTGTAGCGCTCGCCGTTGCTGCAGTACCCGAAGCTTTAGCAGCCATAGTTACAGGAGCTCTTGCAATAGGAATGCGCCAGATGGCAAAAAACCATGCGCTCGTAAGAAAAATGTCTGCGGTAGAAACGCTTGGATGCACAACAGTTATATGCTCAGATAAAACTGGAACATTAACAAAGGGAGAAATGACTGTAAGAAAAATATTCTCTGAGCAAAAGTTGATTGAGGTGAGCGGTGCAGGATATGCACCAATCGGAGAATTTAAAGGGGCTGACATATCAAAAAGTAATTCATATCTTCATATGTTTCTGAAAAGCGGTACTCTATGCAATGATTCAGACCTTCATGAAAAAGATGGCAAATGGCTTATAAAAGGCGACCCAACTGAGGGTGCACTTGTTGTTTCAGCCGCAAAGGCAGGCATTCATATTCGCGAACTAAGATTAGAAAACCCAAGGATAGAGGAAATACCATTCAGTTCTGAGCGAAAGAGAATGACTACCGTACATCATATGGAAGATGGCAAAAAAATGGCTTTTATGAAAGGTGCTCCAGAGATTGTATTAGAAAGATGTTCTCATATTTTATCTGGTAACCATCTAAAAGAATTGGATGCTACAGAAAGAAACAAGATTTTAAAAGCAAATGAAGAAATGGCCTTAAGCGCATTAAGAGTGCTTGGAATAGCATACAGAGAACTGCCTGACGGTATTGCTTATACAGATGAAGCTGTTGAGAACAAAATGGTATTTCTTGGCCTTACAGGCATGATGGATCCGCCGAGGGATGAAGCAATCGAGGCTATAAGGGTATGTAAAGATGTTGGGATTAAACCAATCATGATTACAGGAGACCATAAACTTACAGCCCTATCTATTGCAAAAGAGATGGGCATATATAAAGAGGGAGACCTTGTCTTTACAGGAGAAGAGATTGAAAAGATAGCAGACGAAGAATTTGAAAATATAGTTAATAAAATTACAGTATACGCAAGGGTATCGCCAACAGATAAATTAAAAATTGTAAGGGCATGGAAAAAGCGCGGAGAAGTTGTAGCAATGACAGGAGATGGTGTTAATGACGCCCCTGCACTCAAACATGCTGATATCGGCATTGCGATGGGCATAACCGGCACAGAAGTTACAAAAGAGGCTGCTGATATGGTCCTCACAGATGATAATTTTGCAACAATTGTAAAAGCTATTGAACGTGGCAGATGGATATATGACAACATTATAAAGTATCTTACTTATCTTCTTAGATGTAATGTCACTGAGGTAGTTGTAATTGGCGGGGCAGTTTTAATCTTAGGACCAGAATACCTTCCCTTGCTGCCAGCAGCAATCTTATATATAAATCTTGCTACTGACGGCCTTCCTGCACTCGCTTTAGGAGTTGCTCCTCCGGATCCTGATTTAATGCAAAGGCCACCGAGAGACCCCAAAGAAAGCGTATTTTCCTGGGATGTAAGGGCATTTATTTTTATGGCGCTTATTATTGAAATCCCATTTTTCTTCTTTCTCTTTTTACACGAACTCTCAGACATTACGCATGCAAGAACAGAGATCTTTTTCTTATTCATAGTCATAGAAATTATCATAGCTCTTAATTTCCGCTCAATGAGATACAGCATTTTTAAATCACCACCTCATAAATGGCTTATTATCGCTATTGCATGGGAATTAATATTGATTGCAGTGTTGATCCAGATTGCATCTGTTCGAGATGCTTTTGGTATAACTAAACCCTCGGCATCCGATTTGGGAATAATTCTCGGATTTGGAGCTATTGTATTCTTCTCAATGGAAGTAATAAAGGCAGTTTTAAGAAAAAAAATGCAGCCTACGGGAAGGATAACAAATTAAAGAATCTCTCTTAGACCTTAAGACTACACTCCAAGTGTCTTGTGGAATGTTTGGCACTGTAAAGGCGGATATTGCAATCAGAGCAGTTTAATCCTTTTGAGCCTTTCTATATCAGCAGTCTTATTGTTCTCATCTGTCTCCATACGTGATATGCTCTTTGTATTACAGTAATATGAGTCAGTATCAGCATTATCCAGAGCACAGGGGTAAACCAGCCCGTCATTGTTGCGAATATGATAAGAATAATCCTCTCAGGACGCTCCATAATACCCACCTTGCATGACTCTCCGAGTCCCTCTGCCCTTGCCCTTGTATAGCTTATCAGGAATGCCCCAACCAGTGTACCGAGACTGAGAAAAGCGCCTGTATGGTTGCCCTTTGATGCGAGATACCATGCAACAGACAGAAAAAGGAATGCATCAGAATACCGGTCGAGCACAGAGTCGAGAAAGGCGCCAAACTTTGTTGTCTTATTATTAACCCTCGCAATAATTCCATCAAACATATCAAACGTACTGCCGATAAAGATAAGCAATCCTCCGGCTCTCACATTATGAGGGATAACAAATGCTGCAATAACTGTTACGATAAAACCGGTGATTGTAAAAACATTAGGATTAAGCGGTATTTTTTTTATAATCGGCTCAAAAGGCTTGTCAAGAAAATGGCCAAGTCTGGCGCTAAGCATCTATCTGTCTCTCTTATTGGCAATAAACTCTTCCACCATATTGCGCGCCTTCTCGTCAGAGAACTGCTTCGCTGGATGTTTCATAAAATACGCAGAGGGAGAAATAAGCACTCCCCCTATTCCTCTGTCACGTGCAAGCTTGCAGCACCTTATTGCATCTATGACAACACCTGCACTGTTTGGAGAGTCTTCAACAGAAAGCCTAAGCTCGAAATGGAGAGGCATATTTCCAAAACCCCTGCCCTCCATCCTCAGAAAACATATCTTATTATCTTTAAGCCATGGTATATAGTCAGAGGGTCCTATATGTATATTATCTGCATCCAGAGGATTATTGAGCTGCGATTGCACTGCCTCTGTCTTTGAGATCTTCTTGGATTTCAGTCTTGTTTGATTTAACATATTAAGAAAATCTGTATTGCCCCCTACATTCAACTGATATGTATTGTCAATCTTTACCCCCCTGTCCATGAAAAGTTTGGTAAGGGTTCTGTGGATTATAGTTGCACCTATCTGGCTCTTGATATCATCCCCGATTATTGGGATATTCTTCTCTTCAAAACGCCTTGCCCATGATTTATTCGATGCTATAAATACAGGCACACAGTTTATCAGACTCACACCTGCATTAAGGCATGCCTCTGCATAATAGGAAGTAGCCCTTTCAGAGCCTACAGGAAGATAATTTAAGAGTATTTCTGCCCCACTCCGCTTCAGAACTTTTAAAACATTACAGGGTCTTTTACCTGCAACAATAAACCGCCTGTCTTCAGGATAATCAGCCATATGGGCAGATACGCCATCCAATGCCTCACCCATATTAACAGTAACAGGATAATTTGGCAGATTCTGATTGAATACCTTTGTACAGTTTGGTTCTGCAAAAACAGCTTCTCTGAGAGATTTGCCCACTTTTCTTCTGTCAATATCGAATGCAGCAACTATCTTGATGTCGTCCGGCTTATAACGACCAAGCTCATAATGCATAAGGCCCAGAGACCTGTCAGAAGGTCTTTTCCCAACTCCTTTATAATATTCTATCCCCTGTATTAAAGAGCTTGAACAATTTCCTATACCAGCAATCGCAATACGTATCACTTTATTAGCCATTTCCTGTAAACCCTCCATTCATGCTATGCCCGTGTCTTTATATTCCTTTTATAAAGCAATGCAATTTGGACAGAAAAAATCCCACAGATTTGCTGAAATTTCCATAATGGATTTTATAAATCAAACAGACCTTTATGTCAAGAACAAAGTTCAATAAAACGGGGACAAAAAAGTGAGCAGTGAACAGTGAATAGTTTTTAATAAATAAAAAAGACCTTTTGAATCAAGATTTAACTGCCCACTAACAACTATTCACTAATCACTGCAAATTTTGCAAGGCAAAACTTGTTTGGTCGGGGCGACCCGATTTGAACGGGCGACCACTCGCACCCCAAGCGAGTGCGCTACCAAGCTGCGCTACGCCCCGATTTACTGGATCTGGCTCAGAATCTCCCTGAGCCTTTTCTTCACATGCTCTAAAATATTATTAGGCTGGAATTTTTTAGCCGTTTCGTTGATATTTTGTTTGATATTTGCATTACCGGTTTCAAACTTTTTTCTTACACCTTCTATCGTATATCTTTCTTGATGGAGAAGTTTTTTTATCTGGAGAATGAGTTCAAGGTCTTTCTTAACATATACTCTCTGGCCTGATTTATTTTTTCTCGGTCTTACAAAAGGAAACTCTGTTTCCCAATATCTGAGAACATATGGCTCGACATCTGCAATCCTGCTAACCTCTCCTATCTTATAGAATAGCTTATCAGGAATTGTTTTCTGAACGTCAATCGATTTAATTGAAGGCCTCTGCATATTACTTCTCTATCAACAGTTTCAATTTATTGCTTGCCCTGAAAGAGATTACCTTTCTGGGCGTAATCTCGAGGTCTTGCCCTGTCTTTGGATTCCTGCCTCTTCTTGCAGACTTCTTCCTCACATGGAATGTGCCGAAACCAGAAACCTTTACAGATTCCCCTTCTTTAAGGGTCTGTTTCAGGGTATCAAAAATTATTTCTATGATATCCTGAGCCTCTTTTTTGGAAAGACCTACCTTTTCAAATATCTCATCTGCAAGGTCAGCTTTTGTCATACTCACTCCTTGGATTGTATAATATAAACTGCTATTTTTTTTAATTATATCAATGAGATAGCTCCTTGTCAAGAAGAAACTGCTTTAAATCTTTAAATTAGCCAATATTTTCTTCTCTGTGTTATCATATCCAATGGCTTATAAAGACTTAAGAACATTTATTCAACTTCTTGAAAACAAAGGGCTTCTTCATCGCATAAAGGTTGTGGTTGACCCGATGCTTGAGATATCTGAGATTACTGACAGGATCTCAAAAAGCCCTGAGGGCGGAAAAGCCATACTCTTCGAAAAGGTCAAGGGCTCCGCAATTCCTGTAGTCACTAATCTCTTTGGCTCATTCGAAAGGATGTGTCTTGCCTTAGAGGTAAGGGAACTTAATGATGTTGCAAGGCGAATCGAAAACCTGTTAAATCAGGCTCCTCCAAAGACATTTTTTGAAAAGATCGCAATGCTTCCAAAACTCATTGAATTCTCACAGTATCTTCCAAAATATGTTAAGGATGCGCCTTGTCAGCAAGTAATAGAACAAGACAACCCTGATCTCTCAAGATTCCCAATACTTAAATGCTGGCCTCATGACGGACAAACCGGAGATGAAGGAAGATTTATTACGTTGCCAATGGTTTTTACCAAAGATCCCGTAACAGGAAGGCCAAACTGTGGCATGTACCGCATTCATATATATGATAAGAACACCACCGGAATGCACTGGCATATCCATAAAGACGGCGCAAGGCATTATGAAAAATATATAAAACTCGGCAAACGAATGCCTGCTGCAATAGCTGTTGGAAGCGATCCGGCAGTAATCTATTCTGCAAGTGCTCCTCTGCCTGAATCAATCGATGAGATGCTATTTGCAGGTTTCCTTAGAAAAGCTCCTGTAGATATGGTGAAATGTATAACTAACGAGAGCGAGGTACCAGCAAACAGCGAGATGGTTATTGAAGGATACCTTGAGCCGAACGAGATGAGGATCGAAGGCCCGTTTGGAGATCATACAGGCTTCTACTCTCCGGCAGAACCCTATCCTGTCTTTCATGTCACATGCATCACTCATCGAAAGAATATGATCTATCCTGCAACCTTGGTAGGAAAGCCACCCATGGAAGACTGCTATATGGGAAAAGCAACTGAGAGGTTATTCCTTCCTCTCTTAAAACTCGATTTTCCTGAAATCAAGGACATTAATCTGCCGATGGAAGGCGTATTTCATAACTTTGCCATTATATCAATTAAAAAGAGTTATCCTGGCCATGCAAAAAAGGTAATACACGGTATATGGGGAAAGGGACAGATGATGTTTGCAAAACTTCTTATCGTTGTAGACGAGGATGTAGATGTCCAGAATCTCTCATACACGGCATGGAGAGTACTAAACAATGTAGACTGGAAGCGGGATGTTGTAATATCAGAAGGGCCGCTTGATGCGCTTGACCATGCTGCAAGCTGGCCGAGATATGGCGCAAAGATGGGGATTGATGCAACAAGGAAAACGCGGGAAGAAGGCATGATGCGTGACTGGCCGGAAGAGATTTATATGAGCGAAGAAATCAAAAGGCTCGTTGATCAGAGATGGAAGGAGTATGGACTTTAGCTTTAATAAGTTATGACTCGCATCTTTATTACATGGCTTATTAACACAATCGCAATTATGATTGTGATAAAATTTGTTCCAGGCATTACCTTTACTGGCGAATGGTGGGGAATATTATTGACTGGAATTGTATTTGGATTTGTAAATGCTGTAATTCGTCCTCTGGTAAAACTATTCACTCTGCCATTATTGATCTTATCGCTCGGTCTCTTTACGTTTGTGGTGAATGCAATGATGCTCGGAATAACATCATGGGTATCAGTAAGGTTAAATTTAGGATTTCACGTAGAGGGCTTTAAGGCTGCTTTTTTAGGAGCACTTATCATCAGCCTGATAAGCCTGATGCTCTCATGCCTTGTGAATGCAGGAGACAGAGAGAAAAATTAGCAAAATCAACAACTATAACAAAAGGAAAACATATGACAGAAAGATGGGATGATGGATTAAGCGATGATGCCCTTTTATCTGAACAAAACAGGGCATATAAAGAGATGATCGATAAAATTAAAACAGTTGTTGAAGGCGGTATGGGCTTTGATGAGGCATGTAAATCAATAGATACCCCGGATGATGAATTGAGAAAAGCACTTAGCGAAGATGCCTTAAAGGTATTGATTGCAGAGATGCATTTTATGAGAAAGATACCTACCGATAAAGTCGCCGAGATGCTCAAGATATCAGTTGAGCGCGTAAACTCAGCAAAAGATAGCATGCTGAAGGAAATAGAAGACTCTGCCATTCAGGAATTCCACAAAGGCATTGGGATCCAGGACTAAAAAGCCTTTTCCTCTGATATTTTTTTCTTGTCTGAACTGAGCAAGAGGGGTAGAATATATAACTTAGAAATCAACAGACAACGCTATGTTAGAGAAACAATCACCACTCAAAGGAATCATTAAGTCGCTCGGCCTTGTCTTCGGCGATATAGGCACAAGCCCAATTTATACGCTTACCGTAGTATTTCTCCTGATGAAAACAACGCATGACAATGTTTTAGGCGTCCTCTCCTTAATAATCTGGACACTTGTGACCCTTGTTACGATACAGTATGCATGGCTTGCCATGAGCCTCAGCAAGAGAGGTGAAGGCGGGACCATCGTGCTCAAGGAGATTTTAACGCCACTTCTCACCTCAAAGAAAAAAATGAGCCTTGTTCTGCTCTTATCCATTATAGGCGTTTCTCTTCTGGTTGGTGATGGCGTAATCACTCCTGCCATCAGTATCCTCAGCGCAGTAGAAGGTTCTCTTTTAATACCAGGGCTTGAAAACCTTTCGAAGACCACTCTTGTTCTTATCGCCTCTCTCATTGCCATAGTGCTCTTTGTATTTCAGAGCAAGGGGACTGAAAAAGTTGCAGGTGCATTCGGCCCAATCATGATTATCTGGTTTCTCTCCCTTGCTACTACAGGAATAGCATCAATATTAGAAGCTCCTGAAGTCCTTCAGGCATTCAATCCCTATTGGGGAATAAAATTTCTCAAAGAAAATAGCTTGTCAGGATTCATCTCACTCGGCGAGATAATACTCTGCGCAACAGGCGGCGAGGCGCTTTATGCTGATATGGGACATCTTGGAGGCAAACCAATACGGCAGGCATGGGTTATGGTTTTTGTTGCGCTTGTTCTGAATTATTTAGGACAGGGAGCTTTTTTATTAACGCATCCTAATACCAAAAACATCCTCTTTGAAATGGTCTTTTATTATGCGCGATCCCTTTATATCCCATTTCTTGTATTAAGCATCACAGCAACGATTATCGCATCACAGGCCATGATCAGCGGAATGTTTTCTATAGTGTATCAAGGAATAAACACAAGAATCATGCCTATGTTCAGGGTCCAATATACTTCTGAAGAACGCAGATCCCAGATATATCTTGGTTCAGTTAACTGGTTTTTGTTAATCTCAGTTCTCTTTGTTATGGCAGAGTTTCAGGAATCAAGCCGTCTTGCCGCTGCCTATGGCCTTGCCGTTACAGGAACAATGACTCTTACAGGCATTATGATGATATGGATTTTCTCACTGAATAAAAAACCGCTTCTGTCCATGCTTTCTCTCTTTATTACATTAGTAGATATGGCTTATCTTGGAGCCAATTTTTATAAAATCCCGCATGGCGGGTATTGGTCATTAATAATCGCTTTGATCCCATTCCTCCTGATTATCCTTTATAAAGAGGGGCAGAAAAGACTTTACAAGATGATGAATTTTATACCACTGGAGGAATTCCTTCTTAAGTTCAACAGGGTATATGAAACAACAGATAAGATTAAAGGCACAGCCCTGTTCCTCATCAGGGATGTAAAGGAAATACCATTCTACATAACTCAGACGATGTTCTACCACGGCATCATCTATGAAGATAATATCTTTGTTTCGATTCTCAAGAGGGACGACCCGTTCGGCATTACAGGTTTCTTTAAAGAAGACCTTGCAAAAGGGCTTAGAGTGTTCGAGATACAGATGGGATATATGGAGGTAGTTGACATAGATGAGGAATTCAGGGAAGCGGGGATAGAAGAGAGGGCTGTGTTTTATGGTCTTGAGGACATTACTACAAGCAATCCTATATGGAAGATATTTTATTTCATTAAGAGAAACACTGCAACCTTCATCAGATTCTATAGAATCCCACCCAAAAAACTTCATGGGGTGCTGACAAAGATTGAGTTATAAAAAATACTGCATGATTTAAATCATATTTATATTTACAGGGAAAGGCTATCATTCAAACAATGAGAGACAAGCATGGTATAGCATTATCGCTCATTCCCTGCCTGCCGGCAGGCAGGTCGGTCGCCGAGGCGAAGAGGTATTTTACCTCTTGATTATTACAAAAGCTTATTGTCGGAATATCGGCAAAATAATGCCGCTTAAATGCCATACCCTGATTGTTTTTAAAAGAATACTGGAAATAATAAACTAAAAAGGAGGAGACACTATGCGTGAACAGTGCAGCGGAGCCGCAAACATTAAGACCCCTACTCTTAAAATAAAGAAATGTCCTGAATGCAACGCTGAGATAGAGGTTTTTTCCACAGATTTAGAGCTAAAATGCGGCAAATGCGGATTTACCATATATAATGAACTCGAGTCATGTATCCAGTGGTGCAAGTATGCAAAGGAGTGTGTTGGAGAGGAAGTTTATCAGAGGTTGAAGAAAAAGGATTAAGGTATTAACCCCTATTCTTTTTATACCGCAGTGCCCTTCTTATCATCCCCTCTGTCCATTCAGGCGTTCCGAGGGCGTGGATATGCGTGTAAGTTGCAAGGACATTTTTATAGCACAGGCCATCCATCTTATTAATAATCCCCTCTCCCCGCTTCATCTGAAAGGCAAAATAAATATCCTTTTTGCTAAGTTCTGAAGCAACATCAGGATTCATCACGCGGGAATAATGGAATTCATGCCCCCTAATCACATCGCCCTCTGCATAATAAGGATTATCCTTTTGCGCCTCAACGATCGAATATCCATGGGCCTGAGGTCTTTTTTCGAGCACAAACTTCACAGGAAAAATCCCTGCCATAGGATACGTCTTTCCCTCTAAAACAAGCGCATCCCCGAGATACATAAGCCCGCCGCATTCCGCATAAACAGGCAGTCCGCTCTCAACCGCCTTTTTCAATGAATTTATGAAAGTCTTATTTTTTGCAAGGGTCAAGACATTTGTCTCAGGGAATCCTCCGCCTATATAAAGCGCATCAATATCCGGAAGTTTTTTCTCTTTTAATGCGCTTATCTCAATAAGTCTGGCTCCCTTTCTCTCAAGCTCTTCAAAGTTTTCAGGATAATAAAATTGAAATGCAGAGTCACGGATAATACCTATTCTGATAACTGACTTCTTAGAGGGGTCAAGGGATCGAGGGGTCTCGTCTCTGTCCGCGTTCGGGCGGATTCGCCGAGGAGGACGAGTCGCCCGAGGGGACAAGGGTTCAAGTGGCGGTACATTCCGTGCAATCTTCCATATTTTATTAAGATCAAGATATTTTTCTGCAACCTCTGCGCAGAATGAGATTGCTTTTTCAACTTCAGGATGCTCCTGAAAAGGCACGAGTCCCATATGTCTTTCTGAGAGAAATTCTTTTCTCAGTTTGGGGATTGCTCCAAGAACAGGGATATTGCAATATCTCTCTATCGCCTCCCTTACGACCTTTTCATGTCTTGCGCCTGCAATCTGGTTCAGAACGACCCCTTTGATATCAACCTTCTTGTCGAATTTCTGCATGCCCAAGACCATTGCGCTTGCAGTCCTTGTAACCTTTGTACAGTCAAGTATCAAAATAACAGGAACCTTTAGTATCTTTGACAACTCTGCTGTGCTGTATGTGCCTTCTGCGTCCATACCATCATAAAGCCCCCTGTTTCCCTCAATAACAGCACAGTCTGCATTATTAAAATGTGCCTTGAATGAAGACAAAACCTTTTCTTTTCCTATTAAAAACGGGTCCAGATTATAGCATGGTCTTTTTGCTGCAGATGAAAGCCAGCCGCCATCAATATAATCAGGCCCTTTTTTGTAGGGGATAATTCTCAATCCCTTTTTCCTCCATGCTGCAATAAGTCCGAGGGAAACTGTCGTCTTTCCAGAACCACCCTTAAGCCCAGCTATTACGAGTCGTGGATATTGTATTTTCATTTTTCCTTCCCCCTAACCTTTAAAGTCAGATAGGAAAGCAGTTTCTTAATCCCCTTGCCTGTCACTGCAGAGACAGGAAAAAAACTGATTGATTTGAACCTGCAATATTCCTGAAGCTTATTAAGATTGTCTTTATCAACTGCGATATCAATCTTTGTGCCTGCAACTACCTGCGGCTTTTCCATGATTTTGGAGCTGTAAAGTTCAAGCTCCTTATTAATCTTTTCAAGATTTTCAATAGGGTCTCCCTGAGCCATATCTGAGACATCAACGAGATGCAGGAGAATTGATGTGCGTTCAATATGCCTCAGAAATTGAAAGCCAAGCCCTGCACCTCTATGCGCGCCTTCGATGAGACCAGGAATATCGGCAACAACAAAACTTCTGTAATCTCCACCTTTAACAACCCCAAGGTTTGGGATAAGTGTTGTGAAAGGATAGTCTGCAATCTTCGGTCTTGCAGAGGATATGACAGATATCAGTGTGGATTTGCCTGCATTAGGAAGCCCTATCAGGCCTACATCAGCAATAAGCTTCAGTTCCACAATTAAGGCTTTTTCTTCTCCTTCTTCTCCTTTCTGTGCAAATCGCGGCGCTTGTCTCGTTGGCGTGGCAAAATGCGCATTCCCAAGCCCTCCTCTTCCGCCTTTTACAATCAAGGTTTTTATGCCTTCATCATTGAGGTCTGCCAGTATCTCTCCTGTCTCTGAATCCTTTATTATTGTGCCCACAGGAACTGGTATAATGCGGTCTTCGCCATTCTTACCATGCATATCTTTTCCCATCCCGTGCTGGCCCTTTTTAGCCCTGTATTCGCGCTGATATCTAAGATCAAGGAGCGTATTCAATTCCTTTGTCGCCCTAAATATGATATGCCCTCCCCTTCCGCCGTCTCCGCCATTAGGCCCGCCTCTGGGAACATACTTCTCCCTTCTGAAGCTTACGCAGCCCCTGCCACCATCGCCTGCCTTAACATGTATCTTTACATAATCAACAAACTGCATTTAGATAATTATAATAGATAAGCTTACGAAGAGGATAGCCTTTAATCGATGACTCACGGAAATATTGAAATATTGAGGCTTTTAATTTAGTATAAGCAATGGTAAATATAATACTTAAAAAAATCTTCGGTACAAAAAACGAAAGAGAGATAAAGAGGCTCTGGCCTATTGTCGAACAGACAACCTCTCTTGAGCCTAAAATAGTCAGCCTTTCTGACACCCAGTTAAAGGACAAGACAGAAGAATTCAAAAAAAGACTCGAGGCAGGCGAAACCCTCGATGATATCCTTCCAGAGGCATTCGCAGTTGTAAGAGAGGTCTCAAAGCGGACACTGAAGATGAGGCATTTCGATGTGCAGCTGCTTGGCGGCATCGTGCTTCATGAAGGAAAGATCTCAGAAATGAAAACAGGTGAAGGGAAAACACTTGTTGCCACTCTGCCTGTTTATCTTAATGCGATAGAGGGAAAAGGTGTCCATGTCGTAACGGTCAACGACTATCTTGCAAGAAGGGATGCCCACTGGATGGCTCCTGTGTATAATGCCCTTGGTCTTAGCGTAGGCGTAATAGTTCACGGCCTGACTGATGAACAGAGGCAGGCTTCATACAATGCTGATATCACTTACGGCACAAATAACGAGTTCGGATTTGATTATCTGAGAGATAACATGAAGTATGACATCTCCCAATACGCACAGAGAGAACTCAACTATGCGATAGTTGACGAGGTGGACAGCATCCTGGTTGATGAAGCGCGAACTCCCCTTATAATATCAGGACCTTCTGAAGACTCCACTGACAAATATTACAAGATAGATAAAATAATCCCGAAACTCCAGAAAGACATTGACTACACAATAGACGAAAAAGCAAAGACCGCCATTCTCACAGAAGAAGGCAATATAAAGGTTGAACGGCTACTCGGCGCTGGCAATCTTTATGACCCTTCAAACATAGAGTTTGTCCATCATGTGCTTCAGGCGCTTAAGGCTCATACACTTTTTAAAAGGGATGTGGATTATATAGTCAAGGACGGGGAGGTAATTATTGTAGACGAATTCACAGGAAGGTTAATGCCCGGAAGAAGGTGGAGCGATGGACTCCATCAAGCAGTGGAGGCAAAAGAGGGCGTAAAGATAGAAAGCGAAAACCAGACGCTCGCAACTATTACGTTCCAGAATTATTTCAGGATGTATAAAAAGCTCGCCGGCATGACAGGAACGGCTGACACAGAGGCAGAAGAATTCGGAAAGATCTATAACCTTGATGTTATGGTAATCCCGACAAACAAGCCTATGATAAGAGAGGATTTCCCTGACCTTATATATAAAACTGAAAGAGGCAAGTTTAGTGCCGTGGTTAAAGAAATAGAAGAGCTTAACAAAAAAGGCCAGCCTATACTTGTCGGAACAATATCCATAGAAAAGTCAGAGGTATTAAGCCAGATGCTTAAGAAAAGGGACATTCCTCACTCTGTCTTAAATGCAAAGTATCATGAAAGAGAGGCTGATATAATAGCGCAGGCCGGAAGAAATAGTTTTGTAACAATAGCCACTAATATGGCAGGAAGAGGCACTGACATCGTACTTGGAGGGAACCCCGAAGGACTTGCAAGGGAATTGCTTAGAGATAAAAAAGATTACACAGAAGACGATTACAGGGAGGCAATCATAAAGGCAGAGGACATCTGCAGAAAAGACAGGGAAAAGGTGGTCAGCGCCGGCGGACTGCATATCCTCGGCACAGAGAGACATGAGGCAAGAAGGATTGACAATCAGCTCAGGGGGCGTTCAGGAAGACAGGGCGACTCGGGATCATCAAGGTTCTATTTGTCTCTCGAAGATGATCTCATGAGGATATTCGGCTCTGACAAGATTTCAGGCCTCATGGACAGACTTGGCATGGAAGAGGATGTGCCTATAGAAAATAAAATGGTCTCAAGGGCAATAGAGAATGCACAAAAAAAGGTTGAGGCTCATAACTTCGACATAAGAAAGCATTTGCTTGAATATGATGACGTAATGAACAAGCAGAGGATAGAAATCTATTCATTCAGGCGGGAGATACTTCAGGGTGAAAACCTGAAAGACAGGGTTTATTCTATGATAGAAAATGCCATTGATGAGATGCTGCCAATATACTGTCCTGTAGAAAAGCACCCTGAAGAATGGGACATGAATGGCCTACACGATGCTATATATGGAATATTTTCCGTATCATATTCTCTTCATCCCAAATCTCAGGAAGAAGCAAAAGAACTTTTAACATCTACTGTAAGGGAGGCCTATGGGAAAAAAGAGGCTGAGATAGGCAGCGATATGATGCGGTATATAGAGAGGATGGTCATGCTTCAGGTAGTAGATGCTCAATGGAAGGATCATCTTCTCGCAATGGATCACATGAAAGAGGGCATAGGACTAAGAGGCTACGGGCAGAGGGACCCATTAACAGAATATAAAAAAGAGGCGTTTGAAATATTTGCCGAGCTGACAGACAGGATCTCGGTCGAGGTACTGAGCAGGCTATTCAAGATACAGATAAAAAAAGAGGAGGCTATAAAAGAGATTTCTAAAACACAGCGTTTATCATATAATAGAGGTGACGGCGCTGAGGCACAGCAGCCTGTACAAAGAGGGAAAAAGACTGGGCGGAATGAGCCGTGTCCCTGTGGAAGTGGCAAGAAATATAAAAAGTGTTGCGGTGTGAATGCATAAGATATTTCTTATAGGCCCTGATATTATAAGGAAGGATCTCGGTGATATCCTTTCAAAAAACCAATATGAACTCTCAAAATTCAGGGCTATCGACAGTGCATTGCCCAGGCTTAATAAAAACGTTGAACTGCTCATAATCGAAAAAGAACAGAACCGAAACAAATCATTCAAAGAATTCATAAAAGTCTCTGCCGGAATACCCAAACTTGTAGTGTCATCTGACTATTCATTTAAGGGATTCGGAAAATGGCTAAAGGATCTCCTGACCTGTCCTGTTTGCAATCCCTCAGAAAAAGAACTCTTATTTTTCATCAGCCGTATTCTTAAAGAAAAAGATATCATGGGTGAAAATAAAAAACTTAGGGAAGATCTTGATACTGCAAACAGAGAGATAAACTTCTTTGAGGGTGTTGGTAAGACGCTGACATCATCTATGGACCTCACTGAAATACTTGTTGCAATCATGAAAAAAACCAAGGAGATCACAGGCGCTGAGACATGGTCCCTTTTCCTCGTTGATGAGGAAACAGGTGACCTTGTTTTAGAAAAAACTGACAGCAGGAAACGGCATAAAACAGAAAAACACAGGCTTAAGATGGGAGAAGGTATTCCGGGGTGGGTGGCACAGCAGGGAGTTCCTGTAATTGTGCCTGATGTGTCACGAGATGAAAGATTCCATTCCAAGGTAGACAGCCCTACTCATTTTAAGACAAAGTCTCTGATGTGCATTCCGATAAAAAGTCAGGAACGCGTCATAGGCGTGCTTGAGGTCGTAAATAAGGTAACAGGAGAGCCATTTACAATAGAAGACCTGAACCTTCTGATGAGGCTGATTAATCAAACAGCAGTCGCCATAGAACGCACTGCCCTGTACCAAAAAATGGCAGAGCTTGCTATAACAGATGACCTTACAAAGCTATTCAATACAAGATACCTGAACAGGACTATTGACATAGAGATCCAGAGGTCGAACAGATACCATACGTCCATATCACTGATATTCATAGACATAGACTATTTCAAAAATATTAATGACATACATGGGCATCTCGTCGGCAGCAAGATGCTTGTAGAGATGGGTCAGTTGATCATAAAAAACTTGAGGAGCATTGATATCGTTGCGAGATATGGAGGAGATGAATTCGTTGTCGTGCTGCCGCAAACACCACCCAAGGCTGCTGCCGAGATAGCTGAAAGAATAAGGAAGTCTGTTGAGCAGTATGTATTCCTTAAAAAAGAAGGGTACACTATAAAAATGACCGCAAGTTTTGGCGTCGCATCATATCCTGAAAGCGCCAAAACAAAAGAGGAGCTTCTACGCATGGCAGATGAGGCTATGTATAGAGTAAAATACACAACCAGAAACGGCGTTTATACTATAATATAAACCTTATGGCACTTTTCAATTATGCCTCTAAAGAGGTCACACTTAAGGTTGTATATTACGGTCCAGGCTTGAGCGGAAAGACAACAAACCTGCAGCAGCTGCATTCAGTCCTTGATTCTGCAAAGACAGGAAAACTGCTTTCACTATCCACAGAGACTGACAGGACGCTATTCTTCGACTTTCTTCCTATAGAATTCGGTAAGATAAAAGACTTTTCCATAAGATTTCAGCTATATACGGTTCCGGGGCAGGTAAAATACAATGCAACAAGAAAACTCGTACTAAAAGGCGCGGATGCCGTGATATTTGTCGCTGATTCCCAAAGAGAAATGAGAGAGGCAAACATAGAAAGTTTTCATAACATGAGAGAAAATCTGATCTCGAATAATATAAACTCTTATGATATAACCATTGTATTGCAATATAACAAGAGAGACATTTCCAATATACTTTCAATAGAGGAACTGAACAAAGACCTGAATGTTGAAGGTTATGTCTATTTAGAGGCTGAGGCAATCAACAATAAAG
The DNA here is from genome assembly GCA_016208915.1 of Nitrospirota bacterium. GTDB lineage: Bacteria > Nitrospirota > Thermodesulfovibrionia > Thermodesulfovibrionales > UBA1546 > JACQXE01. The sequence goes on from JACQXE010000004.1 coordinate 80,192, forward strand.
GAGTGGATGAAACATTTCAGACTACCATAGGTCTTCTTATCAAGAATATTTCCCTCAAATATAAACTCGAACTTCAGCCTGCAACGCTGTCAGAAGATATTCTACATGTAAACAGCAGTGATACAGCAGAAAAAGCCTCTCTTGAAGATATGGTGTATCCTACCCTAGCGCTTCAGGAGGCTACATCAGAAGCACAACAAGAACAGATAGAACCTGTCTTCAGAGAAGCGCCTGTATTCCCGGTGGAAAAACTTGAAAATATAAGCGAAGCGCTGAAAGAGACAAATCAGTTGCTCAACAACATAAAACATATAGGCAGAGGGCTCTCAGATGAATTGAAAAAAACAAGAGAAGAACAGAAAGCGATATACAGCCTTGTCAGAGATATAGCTGAGGTTGTAGAGAAAAATAAAGATAAAAAAAGCTGGTTCAGATGGAGATGATTATATCCTCTTGAGTGTCCTTATCAACGCCTCTGCCTTTTTAAGGCTTTCATAATATTCCCTTTCAGGATCCGAGTCAGCGACAATGCCTGCGCCTGCCTGCACATATGCAAACCCGTTCTTAATGACAAACGTTCTGATTATTATATTCAGATCCATATTTCCTGAAAAACCTATATACCCTATTGAACCGGTATACGGACCTCTTGATACAGGCTCGAGTTCATCGATTATCTCCATGCACCTAACCTTTGGAACGCCGGTGATTGTCCCGCCGGGAAATGCTGCCTTTATTGCATCAAAACACATTTTTCCACTGGCAAGTATTCCCCTAACATTGGAGACTATATGAATGACATGTGAATAATCCTCTGTTATCATAAACTCATCAACATGAACACTGCCGTAATCAGACACTCTTCCAATATCATTTCTTTCAAGGTCAATAAGCATTACATGTTCTGCCCTCTCTTTTTCATTCAGAAGCAGCTCAGTCCTCATCAGTTCATCTTCGCTTATATCCTTACCCCTCGGTCTTGTTCCTGCAATCGGTCTTGTTTCAATAATATCGCCTTTAACCTTAAGCAGTCTCTCAGGAGAGGAACTCACAATCTGATATTCTCCAAAATCAATATAACCTGCAAATGGCGAGGGATTAATCGAGCGGAGCATCATATACAGTCTCCACGGATCAATATTCCCTATACCTGCCGATACTCTCAATGAGAGATTTGCCTGAAATATGTCTCCTGCAGCAATATATTCTTTTGCCCTCTTAACCATATCCATGTATTGCTGTTTTTTCATATCATGGATAATTTCTATCTTAACTCTCTCTTTGCTGTCCGCATTTATATATTGAAACTTACAACTTTTAACTTTCCTTGCTATTTTCTCAATTTCATGTTCAGCCTCATCATATTTTTCCGCCCAATCGACATCGATTTCCCTGTAACCAAACTCTGTGTCCCTTACTGCAGGGCAGACAATTATCCATGCCTTTCTCTCAAGATGGTCAATCGCGATTAATCTGTCAATCATAAGGAAGTGCGCATCAGGTATGTTGAGATCGTCTCTTGTTGTCTTTGGCAGTCTCTCAAGATACTGGACAAAATCATAACTGAACAGCCCTACGGCCCCTCCCTGAAAAAGAGGAAGAGACTTTGCATACTGCTGGTTATATACACTAATCAATGACCTCAGTCTTTTAAGCGGATGGCCTGAAGATAGAGCCCTTTTCCCTTTGGTTATGATCTCCATAGAACCATTCTTAATCTTAAATATCAGATATGGATCAAAACCTATGAATGAATATCTCGCAATCTTCTCATCGCCTCTTACGCTTTCAAGGAGAAAACTGTTTGCCCCTGAAAAAAATGGATATAAACTCTCAGGAGACAGATAAGGGATCTCAGTTGCGATAGGCAGAATTCCCTCATGTGTGCTTTGAGCTAAAAAATCTTTTTTTGTAATGGATAGTCGCATTTCTATTGAACTTACTTAAAAGGAAGGATATGGCATTTTCGCTCATTCTCGGTCGTCCCGACCTCCGAGGTATTTTGCCTCTTAATTATCTAAATCTATATTGTAGTAATATCGGTAAAATAATGCCGCTCAAATATCATATCCTTCCTCTTCTATTATCAGGGATCAGGAATAGTTTAATCATGCTGTAAGCATATCCAGAGAGATTAGCTCAATAGCCTTGAGAGGATCGCTATGGGCAAGAATTGCCCTTCCCATCACAATATAGTCAGCGCCTTCTCTAAGCGCCTGTTTGGGAGTCATGGTTCTGTGCTGGTCATCAGGTGGGGTCCACGAAGGCCTTATGCCGGGTGTGACGATAATAAATCCCTTACCGCAATGATTCCTTATCAGTGACACCTCATGGCCGGAGGCAACAACGCCATCAAGCCCTGCGTTGAAAGCAAGAGAGGAAAGATGTCTTACGTGAGTTCTTAAACCATGCTGAATTCCAAGCTCGTCCTTCAAAACCTGTTGAGAAAGGCTTGTCAGAACAGTAACACCTATAATCTTAGGCCTTTGCAGATTCTCTTTAAGACATAGTTCAGTCACAGAATCCCTGCATTTCTTCATCATCTCAACTCCGCCTGAGGTATGGACATTAAACATATATATACCAAGCCTTGCAGCAACAATCGCAGCCTTTAAAACAGTATTAGGTATATCATGAAATTTAAGGTCGAGAAAGACCTTTTTATTCCTCTTGTGCAATTCCTCAATTATTCGAGGACCTGCAGAGGTATAAAGCTCAAGACCGACTTTATAGATTTCTATCTGATCCCTGAACTTATCCACAAGCTTGAGGGCGTAATCAGATTCTGATACATCAAGAGCTATGATTAATTTTTCTCTCCAGGGCATTCTCTTCTCCCTATTTATTCACAGATATAATACAATCGCAGGACATAGTATTTGAGCGGTTTTATTTTGTCGATATTCATAATGAAATATCAAAACATCCATGAGACAAAATACCTCTTCGCCTCAGGCGAATCCGCCGAGGCGGAGGAGGTCGCCATAGGACCGACCTGCCTGCCGGCAGGCAGCGAATGAGTGAAAATATTATGTCCTGCGTATATAACATACGTTTATGAATAATCAAAATTATGTCTTTGGAAGTGTTATTCCCTTTTGTGCCTGATATTTTCCGGCCTTATCAGCATAGGATATTTGACATATCTCCGAGGCTCCGAGAAAAATAAGCTGTGCGAGTCCTTCATTCGAATAGAGCTTTACAGGCACAGGCGCTGTATTTGATATGGAAATCGTGATATACCCTTCCCATTCAGGCTCAAGTGGAGTGACATTCACAATAATCCCTGAGCGCGCATATGTAGATTTTCCAAGGCATATCACAAGGACATCCTTTGGGATTTTAAAATATTCAAGCGAGCGGGCAAGGACATAAGAATTAGGCGGGATTATGCATACATCACCCTTGAAATCAGTAAAATGAGTCTCCGCAAAATTCTTTGGGTCAATAACTGCATTGTCTTTACTGTCGAAAATCTTGAATTCATCATAAATCCTCATGTCATAACCATAAGAACTAACCCCGTAAGAAATAACTCCCTTCCTCACCTGGTTGGCATCAAAAGGGGTTATCATTCCTTTTTCAGCCATCTCTCTTATCCATCTGTCGTTCTTAACCATTTTCCAGCTCATAGTTGTTACATTTTGTCGTTCCGAGCAAAGCGAAGGAATCTCATCCTTTGGGATTGCTTCGGGCATTCGCTCTCGCAATGACAAACAAGCTGAATGAGATTAACATATCTTTTTCCTCTTTTCAATACGATCGTTTTGTGATATGTTAGTTATGCGATTTTATTCTTTTCCAAGGAGGATGACTATGGGACTTTGGGACAAGATTCAAAAAGATGTCAGAAAAGGAATTGATGAAGGTGTTGCAGCTGTAAGAAAAGGCGCAACTGTCGCAGTCGAAAAGGCAGAAGAACTCGCTGAAGAGGGAAAAAGACGGTACAAGATATTCGAACTCAAACAGAAGGTGCAGTCGAATTTCACAGAACTGGGTGGAAAGATCTATGACCTTGCTTCAAAGGGCGCAAAGGATCTCATGCTTGACTCAAAGGTTAAATCAACCATTACAGGGATAAAAAAACTCGAGCTACAAATCGCAAAACTCGAAAATATTTCAGCAAAGAAAGGCGCATCAAGATCAAAAACAAAAGCAAAAGCAAAAAGAAAATGAAGACAGACAAAAAAAAGGAAACAGGGGATAAAACAGGCCCGAACGTAAATTTTATCAATATATGCACCAATCCCTCATGCCGTCTCAGAAAGGCGGGATGCAGGGGGTTTGAGGGATGCCCGGGGTTTATGTCAAGATGAGGATCATATACAGGAAAGACTGTTTCATAATTTTTATAATCGACTAAATAAATAGATGGCAGTAGTTTGTGGCTTACAAAAGTAAGGTCTATCCGTTTTTGGCTCAACACGTTTTACTGTAAGGTGTCGTATAAAAATTATTCACCAGCCTTCCCTGTATAATTAATAGGGGAGCAGAAAATATAAGGAGGAATCAATGAACAAAAATACGCTATACATTCTGTTTCTGACCATATTATTAACTATGTCAGGATGCGGTTATAACACAATGCAGGCGAATGAAGAGGCAGTGAAGGCAGCATGGGGTGATGTTGAGGCAACATATCAGAGGAGAAATGATCTGATACCTAATCTTGTTGAGGTTGTAAAGGGATATGCAAAGCATGAAAAAGAAACCCTGATTGCGGTAACAGAGGCTCGCGCAAAGGTCGGCTCTATACAGATGACAAAAGACATGCTCGACAACCCAAAGGCATTCGCCCAGTTTCAGGAGGCGCAGGCTTCAATGAGCAGTGCGCTTTCACGTCTTATGGTTGTAGTTGAAAAATACCCTGATCTCAAGGCAAACCAGAATTTTCTTGATCTCCAGCACCAGCTTGAGGGAACGGAGAACAGGATAAATGTCGCGCGTTCGCGTTACAATAAGACAATTGAAACCTTCAATACATCTGTCAGGGTCTTCCCGAATAACATTACAAACAGCCTTTTGTTGCATCTGAAACTAAAGGAACCATTCAAGGCTGAGGCAGGAGCTGAAAAGGCGCCTCAGGTGAAGTTTTAATCTGCTTTATGTCTGGACAGACAAGATATAGTATTTTCGCTCATTCTCGTCCGCCGCGGCGGACTCCGAGGTTTTTGCCTTACCCCCCTCAACACCCCCCTTATCAAGGGGGGACTAAGGGGGGTGTTGGTCGGAATATCAGCAAAAAAATCCGTTCAAATACTATATCCTGCCTGCTATATCTATTACTGCTTTTTATTTTTTTATCTATGCCATTGTCTGCCCATGCGCTTGATGTTCCAAAACTGAATGGCTATGTCAATGATTACGCTAACATGATATCCCCTTCTGCAAAGACATTGCTCGAAAATGAACTAAGAGCATTTGAACAGACTGATTCGACACAGATAGTTATTCTCACAATCCCTTCTCTTGAAGGAGAGGTAATTGATGAATTTAACATTAAGGTTGCTGATTCATGGAAAACAGGACAGAAAGGCAAGGACAACGGGATTATATTTACTGTCGCAAAAGAGGACAGAAAAATGCGTATTGAAGTTGGAAAAGGACTTGAAGGAAAATTAACAGACCTTATGTCAGGAAGGATCATAGACCTTGTTGTGAAGCCTAAATTCAAAAGGGGAGACTTTAACGGAGGCTTTATAGCAGGTGTTCATTCATTAATAGACGCAACAAGAGGAGAATTCAAGGCTGAAAATCACAACACACGGCAGAGACATCAAGACACATCTAAATTTTTTACTTTTCTCATCTTCGGCGCATTTGCCTTGCTTATACTTGGAAGCATGTCAAAAGTCATGGGAGGAATTGCAGGCGCTGCAGGATTGCCTGCGCTTATCTTTTTGTTTTTTAAGGCAGGGTTTGCAGCATTGATTGTTTTTGCTGTTCTTGGTTTGTTTGCCGGGTTTCTGCTTCCATTATTATTCTCAGCAGGCAGATATCACAGCAGCAGTGGATTCAGGCATGGAGGCGGGTATTACGGAGGATTTGGTGGAGGAGGAGGATTTGGAGGCGGCGGTTTCGGTGGTTTCAGCGGCGGCGGATTTGGAGGCGGAGGCGCCTCAGGAGACTGGTGATGAAAAAAATTTCAAAAGCAGAAAGATTTTTTACTGAAAAAGAAAAGGATGCTATAAAAGAGGCAACCCGGCTTGCTGAATCTCGCACAATCGGAGAGATAGCTGTTATGGTTGTTGACAGCAGTGACAATTATCTTGATGCAGAGATAATCGGTGGAATTCTTCTTGGCAGTCTTTTAGCACTTATTCTAACTGTCACTTATTTTCATTTATCAGTGTGGTTTTATGTCCCTATGAGTTTTATCTTTTTCTTTCCTTTTAGATTTTTATTTAAGAAAGCGCCTGCGCTTAAATCCGCATTTATCGGCATTAAGAGGAAAGAAGATGCAGTAAGGCTCAGGGCCATCAGGGCATTCTATGAAAAAGGGCTTTACAAAACAAAGAAGAATACAGGAGTTCTGTTCTTTATCTCTCTGATAGAACATAAGGTCTGGGTGCTTGCTGACAAAGGCATTTATGAAAAGATTGAACAGGAAACCCTGAATAAATTCGCAGGAAACATCTCTCAGGGGATAAAAGAAGGGCGCGCATGTGATGCCCTATGCGAAAATATTAAAGAGGCCGGCGGATTACTTGCAAAACACTTCCCAATCACAAAGGGAGATATAGATGAACTGCCTGACGGCGTAATAACTGAATGAAAGAGGATACTATGCCTTGTCTGAAGAAATATAAATTATGTATTATAGTTCGAAGACTTCACCCTTTTCAGGCACATGTGTTTTAAAACCTAACTTCCCTTTTACAAGTTCACTGAAAGATACTGCCACTGTTTCTTCACCATGTACAATAAAAACCTCTGGTGTTCCTTTAAAATTCGACAGCCATTCAATAAGGCCATCCTTGTCTGCATGGGCAGAAAAGCCATTTATTGTATAAACAGAGGACTTAACTGCTATGTCTTCTCCGAGTATATGAACAACTTTTGCACCATCTACAATCCTTCTTCCCAATGTCCCTTTTGCCTGAAATCCAACAAATATCACACTGCATTCCGGTCTCCATAGATTGTGCTTTAGATGATGCTTTATCCTTCCGCCATCACACATGCCGCTTCCGGCAATAACAACAATCCCTGACCTTATCTTGTTTAGTGCCATGGATTCTTCAACACTGCGTACAAAATGCAGTTTTACAGACCTGTCTGTATTTTCAGTTGAAAAAAAGCGTCTTGCCTCATCATCAAAACACTCTGGATGCGCAAGATATACCTTAGTTACCTCTTCAGCCAACGGGCTATCAAGATAGACATTAATCCTGTATAACCTGTCTTCTCTAACAAGGCTATTCAGGATATAAAGCAGATCCTGTGTCCGTCCAACAGCGAATGAGGGTATATATACATTGCCGCCTTTTTTAAACGTCTTTTTTATTGCCTCTACCAACTCATCTATGCTGTCCTTTGAGGATTTGTGCAATCTGTTTCCATAGGTAGATTCAATAACTATAAAGTCTGCGTCCTGCGGTATAAACGGGTCTTTGATTATCGGACTGCCTTTCTTGCCGATATCGCCAGAAAATACTATTTTCTTTTCTCTTTCGCTGTCCTGAAACCACAATTCGAGCGTGGCTGAACCGAGGATATGTCCGGCATCAAGGAATCTGTACTTAATCCCATTCCCAAGATGGAATAACTCGTCATATTGCTTTACCTCAAAAAGCGGAATTACATCATTAACATCTTCTACAGTATAAAGCGGCTGGACAGAAGGCTTTCCAGACCTAAGAGCCTTCTTTGTAAGCCATTCTGCGTCATTCTGCTGGATATGTGCAGAATCATAAAGCATAGGCTGAAGCAGGTCTTTTGTTGCAGAGGTGGTAATAATCTTGCCCCTGAACCCTTCCTTTATAACCTTAGGAAGCATCCCTGAGTGGTCTAAATGCGCATGTGTAATAAAGATATAATCAATATCCTTGGATTTAAATTCAAATTCACCATTGTTTGCTTCATGATTCCCATTGCCCTGATGCATTCCGCATTCAACAAGAATCTTAAGTTGGTTTATCTCAAGATAAAAGCATGAGCCTGTAACTGTCCGTGCTCCACCGAGAAATTGCAGTTTCAATGTCGTAACCCTGTTATTTTTTGATAATCACTGTGTCAAGAGGTATAAGCACTATCTCTATTCTCCTGTTCTTTGCCCTTCCCTCTTCAGTATCATTTGTATCCATAGGTTTATATTCCGAATAGCCTGAGGAACTCAGGAGTTTCGGATCTATACCTTTTTCTTGCAGGTATCTGACAACATTAGTAGCCCTCGTATTCGAAAGTTCCCAGTTGGTTGGGAACTTTTTGGCTAACCTCAAACTAATGGGCACGTTATCAGTATATCCCTCAATCCTTATCTGTTTGTCAGCCACTTTTTTCAGGATCTCGATTACCCTGTCAAGCACCTTTTTGCCCTCTTTTTTGACATCTGCGCTCCCTGAATCAAACAATATCTTATCCACCATGCTCAACGAGAGTTTATCCCTTAGTTGTGTAACAGCTATCTCGCCCTTTTTTATTTCCTCATTCAATTCCTTGATAAGGTTGTCATGAGTCTTCCTTAGTTCAGATATTGCTTTTTCCTTCTCCTCTATTGCCTTTGACCTTTCACTGGACAATCCTGCTATCTCTGTTTTTAATTCTGATATCTGCATATCCTTTGATCTCAGCTCATCCTCTACGGTCTTTATTTTCAGTTCCCTGTCAGCAAGCTTTGCCCTTAGGTCAGTAACATTCTTCATGAGTTCATCTTTCTTTGCATCGAGCGTGGATTTGAGTTCTGCGTTTTCTGAAGTGAGAGTATTTTTCTTCTTTACAAGATCGTCGCGCTCTTTCTTAAGCTTTGAGAGTTCATCCTGAAGACCTGCTTTTTCCGCCTCTCTTGTATTAAGCTGTTCTTCAATGCCGGAAACATCTTTTTTCAGGCCGTCAATATCAGCAAGCCTTGCCTTATACTCCTGTGATGACACGCATCCCGTTAATATCAAAATCCCTAAAAAAATTATAAAAATTCTTCCAAGTCTCATTCCGCACCTCCTGTAGTTTTTAATATAAGACAATTATATCAGGTTTTGAGATTTTCTAAAAAAATTTCTGCGAAAAAGTTTCTGGGGTTATTGGAGCGTCGCAAACCTCGTTGTTAGCCGATCGTTGCAGGCAGGCTGTTTTACCATGATTCAACTTTTAAGTTTTCAACTATATCAAAATGATTATCTTTTGCAATCAAAGTAAGGTCATGTTGCTGAGCAATAGCAGCAATCCATATATCATTTTCTGGAATTGGTTGCCCTTTGTCTTTTAAGCGGTTCTTTATATCCCCATATCTTTTGGCGGTTTCTGTATTGCACGAAAGCACAGTATTGTTAAGTGCAAATTCATCTATATGAACAATGTTTTCTTGAATTTTTACCGATTTGTAAGCTCCAAAATATAGTTCTCCAATAGCAATACACGGAACAAATACTTCTGCAGCATTAGCTATACGGTCATGAATCCGAGGGTCTTTAGCGAATAGAGCAATTATTGTGTTTGTATCGAGAAGAACTCTACCATTCACTGATGTCTACCCTCTCACAATTTTCCTCTATTGCCTTTGACATTAGATTCAAATCATCAGCAGGAATGGCTCCTTCAAATCGTAAAAGACTTTTTCCCTCAACTCCTTTAGGAATCAAAGTCTTTAGAAAATCAAGAACACGAAGTTGAAGGTCATAGGGAAGTTTGTCAAGCTGTGAGACAAGATTATCTTTTATAGATATAGTTGTCATCGATCCACCTCCTTCTAACTGTTTAATTTTACCATACTGCGTATTATACGGGATATAAAAAATCGAGAAAGGCGAAGCCTTTGAGTGTTAACATTCTGCGACGCCTGATCCGACGGGGTAAAAAAGCACTCTGTTTTTTGCTGTTTTCAGTAATTCCGATTTAATTAGAACCATCCCCGATAAAATGTTACGCATCTGAATTGACATTGAAAAAGCCTTTATGCTATTTTGAAGACAAAGGAGCAAAATAATGGCGACACAGGAATTGACAATCATTTTATCAGATAAGGTTCTTGATGAAGTAAAAAGATATAAAAGACTGCTGCATAAAAAAAGCACTGGTGATACTGTCGCACAACTGATTGAATATGCATTGACCCTACCTCCATATTTCAAAAGATTTGACTGGAAAAAAGCAGAGGCAGAGGCTGATGAAGAAATAGCAGCAGGAAAAACAAAAGCCTTTAAGTCCGCAGAAGATTTTCTTTCAGACCTCAAAAAATGAAAATCCTACGAACCGAAGTCTTTAAGGAGGATTACAAAAGACTTCCGAAATCTACACAAGAAAAGTTTGACAGCAAATTTAAGCTTTTTATAAATAATATCAATCATCCCTCTCTTAGAGTCAAAAAGATGAAAGGACACAAAAACCGCTGGGAAGGAAGCATTGACATGTTTTATAGATTTACCTTTGAAATCCATTCTGACTATTATCTCCTTAGGCGTATCGGGCCCCATGATGATGTTTTAAAAAAGCTCTGATATCCCGGCCTTTCATGAAAATAAGTTTTTTCATACTACCACCTCCTTCACCGCCCATGTGAAGGGGATAGATTGTGTCACCCATTTCTCTGACTGCAACCCAACACAAATGTCCAAAGATAGTATTTTTACTCAGTGCCAGCAAGAGTATTTTTGGCTTTCCTATACATCTCTCTCTACTCAGCAGGAAAGTCTTGGCTGTTAAACTTAATATTCAGAAAATTAATATGTCCCGAGCCACAAGTGCCTCAGCCGTCAAGTGACAGGATGCGGTATTTTGCCATTGCACCTTCCTCCTATGGATTGCCATTTTTGCCACGAATGCTGTTTTCGGTAATTCCGAATGAATCACCCCGCGTCAAGCAGGTTGTCCGACAATTATTTTTGGCATAACGCTATAATAATCAGCTGAATGTTTTTTGGTTATTATGCCGGTTGATATAAAATATCTCTCCTTTTCCCATTTTTCCTTTGTAGGTTTATCCAAATTCTTTTCAGATTCA
>JACQXE010000074.1 GCA_016208915.1 Nitrospirota bacterium
AAGATCAAAGACTACATTGCTAATCAGGAAAAGCTGGACAGTGAACAAGAAGAGGGCAGATTTTAGTATAAACCTAAACGGCCGTCTTTGAGACGGCTCACAACCGTCAAGCCTCCCTCTTTGAGGGAGCGTTATGACTGTATATGGTGAAAACTGATCAGCATAATTCCCACTATTCTTGGCATAGGGATGGTCTACTACGATGCAGAAAGCTTTATCTACAGTGGTAGCATTACCCTGAGCTATTAAAGTCCCATCCAGATAAATCTGAGGAACGTTGCCTGTGTGTGTGAGGGTGAATCGCTTTTCAGCGATTCCGGGGATGTAAGAATCCCAGTTAATATCCACAGAGGTCAGATCAGGGTTGATAATTTTACAAAAATAATTTTTACGGCTGACGTCACCATGCCTGATAATCAATTTTGCAGTGTATTCATTAAGTATTTCGTCCCAAGGAATGTCAAGCGGCGTAGGAGAAAAGGGGAGAGATGTCGAATACTGTGTTAGATTTGTCTGAACGATGCTTCGTCCGCCGATAATGTCTTTCACATCAGAATTGGGATATTGGCTGCGAATGGTATTAACGAGATTTGTAGAATAAGTCGCGAGCTGGTTCCTCAGATTCGTTTCATCCATATTGCGGATGGAATATCCATTATCACCTATCGTACCTCCAGCTGCAGTCAAGAGTTGGCTCTGCGCATAGCCCATGGCCGCTCCGAGATCAATTTTGCTCGTGTAAGTGTATGACTTAAACGCAGGGTCAAAAAGATAGTCTGTCCCTTCAATATTCGCTTTCACCCATACCCTATTTACTTTTGCATAAGTGGAATATTTCGTGACCGGGATACCGCCTGAAGCAATGACTGTGACAATAATTGTACTATTATTGTCTACCCCAAGCCAGTTGGAAAGATCAGCATAAGGTATATTCATTTGACCATAAACATATTGCACAGTACCAATGCTTGGATTATAAGTACTGCTTGCTCTCAGCAGGGCTATCATCAGGGACGCCTGGTCAAAATCATTGCCAGAGCCATCAAGATAGGTGAGAGTTGCCCCTTTGAGCGAGCCGAAATATGGCACGTAGTCGATATAATTATGCACATAATCGTAAATGAGCTTTGGGTCATAGCGCAGGGCACGAGCGAGTTCTGAAATCTCTGAGGTTACATCTGTTGCTGATGAAGCAAAAGGCACAACAATTGACTCTTGTGATGCTTTTTTAAGCTCATCTCTTTTAGAGGCATAATAAGCCTCAGCCTCTTCGTGACTGACAGGTTCAGCCTTTCCCATAAACCAACCAGGGCCTGCAATGCCAGTTTTTTTGCCGGACTGAACACCGGATTTTCCTGAATCTTCCTTTGCCTTCCCATTATTCGCATCCGACATCCCTTTACCCTGATCATTTTGGGTATTACCACCACCACCTTTTTTGTCAGATGGTGTATCATTTGCAGTCGTCACAGGCATCACTATCTCCGAGCCTGCAATGGGCGAGAAAAACGTCAACTGATTAGTTGTGCGCTTTGGTGTCCATAGCACTGAGAATATGCCATCTCCGGCTGCGAGGTCTGGGTTAATGCCGTTGTCAGAGAGTTCTATGGTTTCTCCATCAGATGTTGTTACGGTTACCGGGCCCACCGCTGCATCGCAATTGATACTCAGGGCTGAGAGGACAGCAGGCGCTCCAATTTCAATCGTTGCAGGATATTTCAGAACGGAGAATACGGGATTATCCATACAGGCCAAAGAGCCATAGGCATTCAGACGCTTGCCGGTTATGGTCTTTCCAGCCATTGACGTTATGCTGTCACCGCCGGAGAGGATCAGATTTTTTATCTGTATCCAGTTTCTCCTAGAATCCTGTGATTTAATAAGCGCTGCAAGACCAGTCACATGAGAGGCAGCCATCGATGTGCCTGACCACAGGGCATAATTATCTTGAGGGAAGGCGCTTAGAATGTTGACTCCCGGAGCCCCTACATGAACAGTATGCCTGCCGTAATTGGAGAAGGCAGCCAAGCCATCATTATGATCGGTAGCAGCAACAGCAATGATATTGGGCAGATCATAGGTAGCCGGGATAACTGTGCTCATATCATTATCGGCATTCCCATTTCCAGCGGCAGTAATAAAGAGGACTTCTTTTTGTTCGTTGATAGCATCATAGAGAGCTTGCGAGTAGCAACCGTTCCCGCTACAACCCCATGTGCCGTTTACCGCAATTACATTCACATTTCTTTCCCTCATTGCCCTGACATATTCGAGACATTCTAAGATTCCATCAAGGTAGCCATAGCCATCCGCATTGAGGGATTTGCAAGCCATCATTTTCACATCCCAGTTAACTCCCACAACGCCAATATTATTATTGCCGGTAGCGCCGATAATTCCTGAAACATGGGTTCCATGACCATTATCATCCATCGGATCACTATCGTTATTAGAGGCGTCTATACCATAGATATCATCAACATAACCATTGCCATCGTCATCGACTCCCGGGCTGCCGTAATATTCTGTTTCGTTTATCCACATATTCGCAGCCAATTCTTCATGCAGATAATCAACACCAGTATCGATGATTGCAATAACGACATTGCTATCCCCTATGGTGAAGTCCCATGCTCTCAGAGCGCTCATATCCGAATACGGTCGTCCGCCGCTCTGACCTGTATTATGAAGACTCCACAATGCATTAAACTCCGGATCGTTTGGGAAACTCTGGTTTTCTACAATATAGTTTGGCTCAGCATATTCTACCTCTATATCAGCTTTGTATCTCTCAATCGCATCCTGAACATTCAACCCCTCTTTCAGTTTCACATGGTGAATACGTAACAGGGGAAGATCTTTTATTTTTTTTGCTTGGTGCTTCTCGTGAATGTTCTTCTTGGTATCTTCAGAAACCGGAAGTTTAAACTTTACGATAAGTTCCCCTTCTTTATATTTGGAAGGCGCTGTCTCTGCATAATCATACCGTGAAACAAGAATACTTATTATGAGCAATAGTAATGGAAAAATTTCTTTTTTCTTCATAATCCCCCCGTAAAATAAGTTTTTGCCCGGCCTACCGTTATAACTTTTATATCTATAGCGACGCTGAGATATAGTTTTGCCCGATTCTACTCTAAAAAACAACTTTTTAAAAAGAAAGCTTCGCTGTGTTTTTGCCCATAAATAATTCTAATCAAAATCTAAGTTTGATACCCCCCATTTTTCACGCATGGTAGGTTCAGGTGAAATTTTTGTGGGGTGTGTGCCTTCTTTAAAATATTCTTTTACTGAGCCTGAAGCCCCGTCTCTTGCCATAAGTCCTGTTGAAGGGTCAATAGAATAACTTACAATGCCTTCCGGCACCTCGAAATCCAGAGACTCTCCGCTGCCCGGTACAAACCGCATAAAATTTAGCCATATAGGAGATGCTGCCTTTGCGCCTGTCTCCTGTGAGCCTAATGTTTTCATGTCATCAAAACCAACCCAGACGCATGTTGTAAGTTCTGTCGTATATCCGACGAACCACGCATCTTTGTAGTCGTTTGTTGTCCCTGTCTTGCCGGCAGCGGGTCTGCCCAGCGCCTTTAGCCTCCAGCCTGTCCCATAGTTTATAACATCCTGCATCATAGATGTTGTAAGAAATGCTGTCTGTGGGCTTATTGCCTGTTCTCCGTTTGGCTCATTGCTTTCAAGTATCCTGCCCTTTGCATCAGTTGCATATTTGACAGATATGGGTTTCATCTTCATTCCGTTGTTGGCAAATACGCTATAGCTCATTGCAAGCTCAAGGGGAGACACGCTTATGCTGCCGAGGGCTATGCTTAAATTCCTCGGCATGTCGCCTTCAAGTCCAATCTTTCTTGAGAAGTCGATCACCTTATCAACCCCTATTGCGTCAACAAGCCTTACTGTAACAACATTTCTTGAGTATGCAAGCGCATCCCTAAGCCTCGTAGGGCCGTAATGCTTGTGGTCATAGTTTTCCGGGGTCCAGTCGCCCTTTGCGCCTCCCTTGTAAGTGACAGGCTCGTCATTTATTATGCTTGAAGGAGTAAATCCGTTATCCATAGCAGAGGAATAGATTACAGGCTTGAATGCAGAGCCTGGCTGGCGTCGTGCAAAGATTGCGCGGTTATATTCGCTCTTTGTATAGTCATAACCCCCGACAAGCGCTCGTATATAACCTGTGCTCTGTTCAACAGCAACAACTGCGCCTTCAACTTCGGGTTCCTGCTCAAGAATAAGACTGATATCTTTGCCTCTTGCGCTTTTAACCCTTACCCTTATCACATCTCCTGGTCTTAGTATCTTTGTGAGATTGAATCCTTTAATTGCAATTGCCTTTTTAGTTTTCGGGTCTATAGCAGCGCTTGCCCACTGCGCATCGCTTTTTGATATTTTTCCTGCCATCCCCCTTGTTTTAATGACAGCTTCATTTTCGTTTACCTTAAGAACAAGTCCGGATGCCATGTCGTTTGCGCCTGCGATGACAGGGTACAGCTCCCTTTTTTCCAGCTCTTTTTTTATGTCTCTGCTGCTCATTTCTTTATGTTCTATCGGACCTCTCCATCCCCTCCTTTTATCCAGCTCTCTGAGCCCTTCCTGCAATGCCTTCTGGGCAGAGGCCTGCATCTGTCTGTTGAGTGTTGTATAAACCTTAAGTCCTCCTTTATAGACCGTATCTTCGCCATATTTTTCCTCAAGGTATTTCCTGACATACTCAATAAAATAGTTGTTTGCCTCAATCCCTTTTCTTATACTCGAAAGATAAAGAGGCTGTTGTGCTGCCTTTTCCCTCTCTGGTTTTTTTATGTATCCCTCGTCCTCCATTCGCAGGAGAACCGTTTCTTGTCTTTCCTTTGCCTTTGTAAGATTATTGTAAGGAGAATATGTAGAAGGGGCCTTAATAAGGGCAGCTATCAGCGCAGCCTCTGGAAGAGAGATATCTCTAACTGATTTTCCAAAGTATAAGCGGGATGCCATCTCAACACCGTAAGCGCCATGACCAAAATATACCTTGTTCAGATACAGTTCCAGTATTTCTTTTTTGCCAAGATTTTTTTCTATCTTTATTGCCAGCGATGCCTCTCTGATCTTCCTCTTTAAGGTCTTTTCAGGTGTAAGAAACACCACCTTTGCAAGCTGTTGGGTTATAGTACTTCCGCCTTCCTTCAGCCCTGCATGGATGATATCCTTTAAAATCGCCCTTCCGATTGCAAAGTAATCTATCCCTTTATGCTTCCAGAACCTTGAGTCCTCAATAGAGATGACTGCATTCATCAGGTGTTGCGGCATCCTGTTCAGAGGCACAAAAATCCCCTTTTCTACTTTAAGCTCACCAATAAGGGTATCATCGTCTGCATATATCTTTGTGCCTGCAGTTGGTTTGTATTGCTTCAATTCTCCAATTGAGGGAATTCCCTTCGCAACAGCAAAATACCCTCCAACAGACATGCCTGTTACTATTGACAGGATTACCAGAAAGATGAGAACCTTTGATCTCAGCATAGAGAGATTATAACCCTGACTAAAAAATTCTGTCAAAGATTGTTAAAGCAAGCCTTTCAGATTTTTATTGTATAATAACCTTAACATGGGCTTCTGGGACAATATAAGGCGTGATTATAAGGCTGTATTTGAGAAGGACCCTGCTGCCAGGAATGGAATTGAGGTTATGCTTGCCTACCCGGGATTTCATGCTATAGCGCTTCACAGGATTAACCATATTCTATGGAATCTGGGCGTACCAGTAATACCGAGACTTCTTTCTCAAATCGGAAGGTTTCTTACAGGGATAGAGATCCACCCTGCAGCAAAAATAGGCCCTGGTTTTTTCATTGACCATGGAATGGGCGTTGTGATTGGAGAAACTGCAGAGGTTGGCGAAACCTGCCTCCTCTATCAGGGAGTCACACTCGGCGGCACCGGAAAGGAGAAGGGTAAGAGGCATCCGACGCTCGGCAATAACGTCACAGTCGGCGCTGGAGCAAAGATACTCGGGGCTATAACCATAGGCAATAATGTTGTTATCGGAGCTAATTCTGTGATACTCAAACCAATCCCTGATAATTCCATATGTGTCGGCGTGCCGGGCAGAATTACAAAGAAGAAAGTTATCAGGATGACAACAGAGGAAGGGCTTGTTGAACTTTACGACTATTTCCCTGACCCTGTTTCAGAGAAACTTAAAGAGCTTGAGTCTCACGTTGATGCGATCTCAAAGAGAATGGACATATTAGAGAAATCCGGAAAACAAGGAGGAAGGATGAAGGTTTACAACACCCTCACAGGCGAAAAAGAAGACTTTATACCTTTGGCAGAGGGCAGGGTGAATATGTATGTGTGCGGCGTCACTGTTTATGACCATTGCCACATAGGCCATGCGAGGAGCGCCATTGTATTTGATATTATCCAGAGATATCTGAAATACAAAGGCCTGGATGTGAAGTTTGTGAGGAATTTTACAGACATAGATGACAAGATCATTAACAGGGCCAAAAAGGAAGGAATACCCTGGAATGAAGTTGCAAGGAAATATACAGAGGAATTTTACAGGGATATGGACAGACTCGGAGTCGCCCGTGCTGATATTGAGCCGAAGGCAACAGAGCATATAGGAGAGATAATCGGTATTGTAAAAGGGCTGATAGATAAAGGATATGCATATGAGAGCGAGGGCAGTGTTTATTTTTCAGTAAACAAATTCGCTGAATATGGAAAGCTCTCAAAGAGGGACAAGGAGGATATGATAGCAGGCGCAAGGGTTGATATTGATGAAAGAAAAAGGGATCCCATGGACTTTGCGCTCTGGAAGGCGTCAAAAGAGGGCGAGCCGTCATGGGAAAGCCCGTGGGGGACTGGAAGGCCGGGCTGGCATATAGAGTGCAGCGCAATGTCCATAAAGCATCTCGGTGAGACATTTGATATCCACGGAGGAGGCGCTGACCTGATATTTCCTCATCACGAAAATGAGATTGCACAGTCAGAGGCATTTACAGGAAGACCATTCGTAAAATACTGGGTGCATAATGGTTTTATCACAATTGACAAAGAGAAGATGTCAAAATCCCTCGGAAACTTTTTCACAATCAAGGAAGTCCTCAATAAGTATGATCCTGAGGTTGTTAGATATTTTCTCCTCGCAACCCATTACAGAAGCCCGATAGAATTTTCGGATGAACAGCTTAAAGAGGCAGAGGTTTCGATAGACAGATACTATACAACACTCGCAAGGATTGCAGATTTTCTCAGCAGGGCTGAAACTGCAGCGAAACCAGCAGCAGCGGAAAAGGCATTTGAAGTTTTTGTCAATTTGTTCAAAGATAAATTTCATACAGCGATGGACGATGATTTCAATACTGCGCTCGCACTCGGCAATATATTCGAATTGATAAGGGAAGTGAACAGGTTCCTCGACGCCAACCCTTCAGGGCAGCAGGCAAATGAACTTGTATCAAGGGCAAAAGAGCTCCTCTCAGAGGCAGGAAAGGTTTTTAATATATTTAACAGAACCCCTGAGGAATGGCAGGCCGTATTAATGAAGACAAAGGAGATTCATCTTACAGAAAAAGATATTCTGGATAAAATAAGTCAGAGGGAAGAGGCGAGGAAGAGAAAAGATTGGGCGGCAGCAGATGCGATAAGAAAAGAGCTGGATGAAAAAGGTGTGATACTCGAGGACAAGAAAGAAGGCACAGTCTGGAAGATTAAGGCTGGATGAAATAGGGCATAGATTACAGAACAAAGAAAACTGATTTATATTTTCAGATATGCTTTTGTTCTACTGCAAAACCAAATACCCACGCGTCCACAAGATCAATGTTTTTGGTCCTGTAGAGCCTCAGGGCTGAACTTATTACTTCTTTTTCTGATACATCAATCCCGGGTGTGTTAAGTATGGCCTCGATAATTTCAGAAATCTTGTCAGCGCTCTGATGATAATAGCTCTCAAGTATCCATACGAGTTCTGCAATAACAATAGAGGGTATGAAGATTTTTATTTCACCCCTCTGCGCGCTGTCTATGTAATCATCAAATACCCTTGCCTTCTGAGGTTTATCGTCGGTCAGGTAATGTAGGAGAAGGGCGGTGTCAACGACTATCTTTTTGCCGTTTTTAGAGTTGCCGTTTTTACCGTTTTCCAATAAGGGCTGCCTTTCCTTTTTTGTATTCCTTTGCAGTTTTTCTTATCTCATTGAAGTCTGCGGATTTACCGTTACTTTTCAGGATTCCTTTAAACTCCTTGAGGGTCTGAGCTGACGTAAGGACTATCTTGTTATCTTTTTTTTCGAAAACAACGACACTGCCCGACTGAACGTCCAAGAGTTTGCGCACCTCTTTTGGAAGGGTTATCTGACCTTTTGAAGTAATTTTTGCTGTTGTTACCATGTTAACAGGTCCCCCCTTAGATGGCCGCAGGTTTTCATTAGTATATGTAATGAAACGTTATGAGTCAATATTTTTCATCGCAGTGGAAACAGAATTGCTACTTAAGCAGCAATTCTTCTGCAACCGCAACGCCCGAGCCGAGCCTGACAGGATGCCCCAAACCTTTTAAAACCATTTCTACTCCTGCAACTGCAGTTATCACGTCAAATGTGTCGGCATAACCGAGATGTGCAATTCTGAATATCTTGCCTTTGACGTGATCCTGACCGCCTGCTGCTGTTATGCCGTATTTCTCGCGAAGATTTTTATATATTGCCTGCCCGTCAACGCCGGGAGGCGCGCAGACTGCCGTGACAGCATTGCTCGGAGATTCTTTTGGATAGAGATCAAGCCCTATTGCCTGCATTGCCTTGCGTGTTGCATTTGCAAGCCGCTCATGCCGCCTGAAGATATTCTCAAGGCCCTCTTTCTGAAGGATCCGGAAGCATTCATTAAGTCCTATTATTAATGTAACAGGAGATGTGAAGTTCGTTTGATTTTTTGCGAGGTTCTCGCGTTCTTTCTTGAAGTTGAAATAGAATTTAGGGCATTTTGAACTCTCTGCTGATTTCCAAGCCTTTTCGCTTATCCCAACAAATGCAAGGCCCGGAGGAAGCATTACGCCTTTCTGCGAACCGCCTATCATGACATCTATTCCCCATTCATCCATTCTAAGATCATGGGCAACGAGCGCTGATATTGCATCAACTATCAATATGGTGTTTTCGTATTTATTTACAATTTGTGCGAGCGCCTTAATATCATGATATACGCCTGTTGATGTCTCTGATGCCTGAACAAATACTCCTTTGATGGATGAATCTTTTTTCAGTTTTTCCTCGACAGTCTCTGGCTTGACAGCATGTCCCCATTCAACAACAATCTCATCCACATTGAGGTTGTATGCCTTGCATATCTTGGTCCATCTCTCGCCGAATTTACCGCCGTTTATGGTAATTGCCTTATCACCGGGGCTAAAGAAATTAGTAACAGAGCCTTCCATTCCGCCTGTGCCTGTTGAGCAGAGTATAAGCACATCATTTTTGGTCTGGTAAAGCCATTGCAGTCCTTTCTTTGCAGCGTCGAGCACAGGAAGAAAATCCGGCGCCCTGTGATGTATCATAGGCATTGCCATTGCCAATAATGCCTCTGAAGGTACAGGTGTAGGTCCTGGGGCAAGCAGATAACGCTTTAACATACAAACCTCCTAAAGTTTAGTAGGTTTATAGTGTAAACTTTAGGAATTGTGTAGTCAAGAGCACTTGTTGAAAGACTGCGATACGTGATATATTCATGCACATGCAGACAGGGATGCCGTATCAAATCTTTATAGCGCTCCGTTACCTTAAATCAAAGAAAAGGCACAAAGGTATATCCTTCAACACAGCTATTTCAATAGGCGGTGTTGCAGTAGGCGTCATGGCGCTTCTTGTTGTACTTTCTGTGATGAGCGGTTTTCATGAGGATCTGCAGAAAAAGATACTTGGTGTTAATTCGCATATTGTAGTGCTTAATTACAGGGGATCTGTTAGTGATTACAAAGATATTATTGAGAAGGTCAGAGGAGAAAAAGATATAGCAGCCGCTGCTCCATTTGTTCTCGGACAGGTAATGGTGTCGTCAGGCAAGAGAGCACACGGTGTATTTTTAAGAGGTGTCGATCCATCTCTCGAGATCAACACTACTGAGATATCCAAATACATAAAAGATGGGAGGATCGAAAATCTCAGAACCAAAGATGGAATCCCGGGGATCATATTAGGCAAAGAGCTGGCTTCCAGCCTCGGAATTTTCAGGGACGAGATAATAAATATCTTATCCCCGGTCGGAGAGATAGGACCCTTGGGAATGCTGCCAAAGGTCAAACAGTTCAGGGTTGTGGCAATATTTGAGGTGGGAATGTTTGAGTACGATTCGAATCTTGTCCTTACCGAGCTTTCATCTGCGCAGGAATTCTTTGGCATGGGCGATACTGTGACAGGGATAGAGCTTAAGATTAAGGATATATATAAGGCAAAAGACGTAAAGGAAAGCGTACAGAAAATTCTCGGATTCCCCTATTATGGAAGAGACTGGATGCAGATGAACAAAAATCTCTTTGCAGCTTTGAAACTCGAAAAGTTTGCAATGTTTGTCATACTTGTTCTGATAGTCCTCGTCGCCTCATTTAACATTGTAGGCACGCTAATTATGAATGTAATAGAGAAAAGCCGTGAGATCGCAATACTTAAGGCGATGGGCGCCACTAACAGAGGCATTATGACCATATTTATACTTCAGGGCTTTTTTATAGGCCTGGCAGGCACAGTAATTGGGATTGCAGGAGGTTATTTTTTAGGCTATATTCTCAATACCTATCAGATTATCAAGCTTCCCCCTGATGTGTATTATCTCAGTCATCTGCCTGTAAAGATGAAGCTTATTGATTTCATAGCTGTTTCCTGTTCTGCCATTGCAATAAGTTTTCTTGCGACAATATACCCCGCATGGCAGGCGGCAAGAATGGATCCAGTGGAGCCGTTGAGATATGAGTAAAAGATTATGAGGTATGGTTTATTAAGTTGGGGCATGGTATTTGAGGGGCATTATTTTGCTGATATTCCGACACCCCCTCCATCCCCCCTTAGTAAGGGGGGAATATGAGGGGGGTGAGGCAAAATACCTCGGAGGTCGCTTCAGCGACCGAGAATGAGCGAAAATGCTATGCCCCAACTTTTCCCGAATGAAAAACACAAGGAAGAAAGATGATTGAAGTCAAAGACTTAAAAAAATCTTTTTATCCGCCTGCAGGAGAGCTTCAGGTTCTGAAGGGAATAGATTTTGAAATAAAGGCAGGCGAGATTGTTGGCGTCATTGGCGCGTCAGGAGTCGGCAAGAGCACAATGCTTCATATTCTCGGCGCGCTTGACAGGCCTACAGCAGGAAAGGTCTTATACGAAGGCAAGGATATATTCTCATTCGATGATTACTCTCTTGCCTCTTTCAGAAATGTATCAGTTGGCTTTGTATTCCAGTTTCACCATCTGCTTCCTGAGTTTACTGCACTCGAAAATGTTATGATGCCGGGACTTATACTCAGAAGTCAAAAGTCAGAAGTCATGAGGCAAGAGATATATGAAAAAGCAGAAAAACTGTTGGATGAACTTGGATTATACGGAAGAAAAGACCACAGACCCGGGCAACTTTCAGGAGGGGAACAGCAGCGTGTCGCAGTAGCCCGTGCATTGATACTTGAACCAAAGATTGTTTTTGCGGATGAGCCTACAGGGAACCTGGATACGCATACAGGAGAAGATCTCTTCAGTCTGTTTCTCAACCTGAACGAACAAAAAAGGCTTACATTCGTTATTGCCACCCACAACGAATCCCTTTCAAGAAAATGCCATAGAATATTGGAGATGGTCGATGGGAGGATTAAGTAAAAGTTCAAACCATCCGAACCTTGTCACAACAACAAGTCGGCTGATATATATTCCACTGCCTCAACAATTTTCTTCCTCACTCCCTCATCAAACAATATTCCTGCATGATTCACTTTGAAATTATAATGATTGTTGCATTGCGGCATTTTGGCGCTCCTTGCGGATACCAGGCCGTCACCATAGCCTTTTTTAAGTTCAGAAGGGTAAAATTTTTTAAAAATTATCTTCTCAAGAATGCCGGGAAATGAGAGAAGAACTTTAGGCTTCAGATTATTTTTATCTGCTTTCCACCTATATAAGGTGAAGAGGCTTGGACTTGTTCCCCCGAATGATAAGCACGGTATCTCCTTGAAATTAATACCTTTTAGTGACCGAAAGAATTCTGAATCAGGCAGAAGCTCTTTAATCGCCTTTCCTCCTATGAAATTCAGGATTCGTTTTATGGTGGATGAAAACTTCTTCCTGTCATCCTCATGTATCAGCGGGCTTATTATTGATGCTAAAGGTGAGATATACTGAGCCCACTTTGCCATGCTGCTTCCATGATGAGGGGTAGCCAATGTTATGAGACCCTTCACTATTTTGTCCTTGCGCTCGAAATATTTTCTTGCAATAAGGCCGCCCCTGCTGTGTCCTATGAGAATTATGCCTTGCTTGCTGTATCTTCTGATGTATTGGAGAACCTCTCTTAGTTCTTCAACCGCAATATCTACAGGGCCTGCCGGTCTTTTCTGGCTCCACGTAATCACAGTGTATCCCACAGATTTCAGATCATGGAAGGATGTCTTTAATTCTTCTGAAGACTCGCCAAAGGAAAATCTTTTACGTGAAATTACAGGCTCGTTTTTTCCTGAGACATGGTCAATCGGCTTCGGTTTTTTTGACAGAAGGAACCTCAAAGGGAAACTTCCTCCGACTATCCTTGCATCATCAGGAGTTGCCCATATCCTTTTATCCATGCCAAGTCCATGGATAAAGATTACTGCAGGCCTGTCTGTCCTGCCTTTGTGAAGGGTGATGTCAAGATTCATAGGTGATAAACGTACACATTATGGTTATGAACCGAATAAAGATATGAGCGTAAAAATAATAAAAGCAAGCAGTAATGTAAGTCCTGCGATTACTGCCTTTTTTTTCCGTATTCTCCCCTGTCAATAAACGGAATAAATATCAGGATGAAGACAGCCAGTATCGGGATTGCTACAGCGCCGATGAATGCGCTCTTACCCGGAAAATATCTCAGAAGCTGATAGAGCCAGAGGAAATACCATTCTGGTTTTGGCTGAAACTGGGCAGTAAAATCAATCTGTCTTCCTATTTTCTGGGGATAGAGCATTGCAAGAACAAGGACAAGTTCAATTGTAATAAAAACCACAACGAGAATCTCGAAGAGATAATCAGGATAGAATTGTTTTTCTTTATCAGGTGTTTTCATTTTTATATAGTTACTCATTTTTCAGGGATGGTATAGCATTCTCGCTTTCTCCTCGGCGTCTCCTCGGCGACCCGCCCGAGGCGGGAATCCGCCGAGGCGGACATTCTCGCTGCGCTCCGAGATAGCAGGTATTTTGCCTCTCGATTATTTATATTACATACTGTCGGAATACCTGCCTGCCGGCAGGCAGGTCGGCAAAATAATGCCGCGAAAATACTATGCCCTGTCTTTGTAAGCATAATCATTCAAAGCCCCCTATATATCCCCTGTTTTCTCACCATATGAAAATGCGCCCAAAGAAGTATAAACATAAAAAGCGGTATCCACAGAACATGGAGGCTGTAGAATCTTATAAGAGTTGTCCCATCCACATCTGCGCCACCGCGAACAAAATGCAATAAATAATCACCTATAAATGGGGCAGTCCCTGCCATTGAAGTGCCGACAACAGTTGCCCAGTATGCCTTCTGATCCCATGGCAGTAGATATCCTGTGAAACCTGACGCCATTGTGAGTATTAATGTGAGTGCCCCAGCTATCCAGTTCAATTCTCTCGGAGGTCTGTAAGCTTCTTTTACAAAGACCCTGATTGTATGTAGGATAACGAATACGATTAGAAGATGCGCTGACCACTTATGCGTGCTCCTCACAAGCCATCCGAGACGGACCTCTTCATTAATTCTTACAATGCTCTTGTATGCTTCTGTTTCAGAAGGCACATAATAGATTGAAAGCAGCAGCCCTGTGATAACAGATATCAGAAAAAGCGTGAATGCCATTCCACCAAGGCAGTAGGAATAATTCAAGTTTAGCGGCAGTGGTCTATTGAAAAACCGCTTGTGCGGATCCTTAACCCCGAATCTGCTGTCTAACCATTCAAAAATCTTGCCCATAAATGTCTATATATTATTAGATAATATTTATTTGGTTCTTCCGACTTTCCTGTAGAGCCCCCTCTTTGGAAAAGAGGCCTGCCTGTCCGGTAGGCAGGGGCAAGGGGAGATTTTCTCAATCATAGATTTTCCGCAATCCTCTCAATCACGCCGTCCATATTGTCAAATACATCC
>JACQXE010000075.1 GCA_016208915.1 Nitrospirota bacterium
AAAAGAAAACAGGACGGACTGCCTTTTAGAAAGGCTGTCATGGCTACTGCTCATAAGTTGATTAGAACTATTTTTGCTATGCTTTCTCATAAAACTCATTTCCGTGTTAAGGAGAATTCTTTATAGTTGACTCCTTTATAATACTACATTCTATATTAATAGAACCGCTTTTTCTATGACTTGAAGATTGCCCCTGATAAGACGGGAATCAGACTCAAAAATGCGATAGTTAGCATAATTTATTTAACTTTCCCGATCAACTCCTTCATCTCCTTTACTGCCCTTTCCATCCCAACGAGCACTGCCCGGGATATTATGCTGTGGCCGATATATAATCCCCGCAGTCCATTAATTGATACAATATTCTTAACATTAAAATAATTAAGGCCATGCCCTGCATTTACCTTAAGTCCAAGATTTATCGCCTCTTTTACAGACCGTATAACTTTTAAAAGCTCTTTTTCCTGTTCTTTGCCTCTTGCATTCGCATAAAGCCCTGTGTGTATCTCCAACATGTCAGCGCCTATTTCTTTCGAGACATTAATATCATCAACCGATGGATTTATGAATAAACTTACAGGTATTCCCGCACCTTGAATTCTCTGAACAGCCTTTCTTATATTTGCTTTCTGTTTCTTCACAGCAAGCCCGCCTTCAGTTGTAAGCTCTTCGCGCTTTTCAGGAACCAAAGTTACCATATCAGGTCTAACCTTTAAGGCTATACCTATCATCTCTTTGATTGCTGCCATCTCCAAATTAAGTTCAACAGGCACGCATTCCCTCAGTATTTTCAAGTCTCTGTCCTGAATATGTCTTCTGTCTTCTCTCAGATGCACAGTAATACCGTCAGCTCCGCCTAAGATAGCAAGCGTTGCAGCCATTACAGGATCAGGTTCTATTCCCCTTCTGGCTTGTCTTATTGTCGCAACATGGTCAACATTAACACCAAGAATCATCTATATCCTCCTATCTTAAAGTGTAGTATTATAATCTATTTCAATCAATATCTCTGACCCGAATAAGCGTTCCTGTCTTCTTTGTCCCATATCTGAAGATGGTTATCCCTTTGCATCCTTTTTCATACGCAAGCATAAATGCTTTTGCCACATCTTCTTTTTTTGCCTTATGCGGCATATTTATAGTCTTTGATACCGCATTATCTGTAAATTCCTGAAAACATGCCTGCATCTCTATGTGGTCTCCCGGTGGAATCTCATGGGCTGTCTTGAACAACCTTCTGACATCATGGGGCACCTCTTTAATGCCGCGAATGTAGCCCCTATTTATAATTTTCTCCTTTAATTCATCTGAATAAAAACCGCGTTTCATTGCGATGTCAAAAAAGTATTTATTGACATCGAACAGTTCAGTGTTCATTATCAGTCTCTTATACGCAAGAGCGAATATAGGCTCTATACCACTGGAACAGTTAGCAATAATAGATAAGGTTCCTGTAGGAGCTATTGTGGTTGTGGTTGCATTTCTTAACTGCAGCATAGAAGGCCTATCATAAATAGACCCTTTGAAATTCGGGAATGTACCCCTTTTTTCTGCAAGCATAGCAGACGCTTTTCTTGCCTCATCCCTTATAAATTTCATTAGTTTTCTTGCAAGATCAAACGCCTTTTTATGATTATACGGTATACCGAGCAGCATGAGCATATCAACCCATCCCATAACGCCAAGTCCTATTTTCCTGTTGCCCTTATGCATCGCCTCTATTGCAGGCAGTGGATATTTGTTAACATCTATCGAATTATCGAGAAATCTCACAGCAGTGCTGATATCTTCCGCAAGGGTTTCATAATCTATCTCTGAATCCCACCCCCCTTTAATTCCCCCCTTGGTAAAAATCCCCCCTTGCCCCCCTTTAATAAAGGGGGGTGAGGGGGGATTAACATATTTTTCAAGGTTCAGCGATCCCAATATGCATGCCTCATAAGGAAGCAATGGTTGTTCACCGCATGGGTTTGTAGATTCTATATCACCAAGATCAGGAGTTGGATTGTCCCTGTTAATCCTGTCAATGAAGATAATACCAGGGTCTCCTGTCTCCCATGCGCTTCTGACTATTTCTTCGAACACCTCACT
This sequence comes from Nitrospirota bacterium, assembly GCA_016208915.1. Lineage (GTDB taxonomy): Bacteria > Nitrospirota > Thermodesulfovibrionia > Thermodesulfovibrionales > UBA1546 > JACQXE01. The sequence goes on from JACQXE010000075.1 coordinate 2,092, forward strand.
TGCCTTGATCTTCCTGACAACCATCTTGCTCCTTGGATTTATAAGCTCGTACTCTTCATTGTTTTTCAGAGCATTCATGAATGCATCTGTCACTGCAACTGAAATATTAAAGTTTGTTAATTCGCCTTCTTTTCTTTTAATGCGAATGAAATCGAATATATCAGGATGGTCAATACGGAGGATTCCCATGTTTGCGCCTCGTCTTGCTCCACCCTGCTTTATCACATCAGTGGCAGCATTGTAAATCTTCATAAACGAGACCGGACCGCTCGCAATGCCGCCTGTTGATCTGACTATATCTGCTTTGGGCCGTAACTTTGAAAAAGAGAAACCTGTGCCGCCTCCGCTCTGAAGTATCAATGCCGCGCTCTTCAGCGTGTCGAATATGCTTGCCATAGAATCTTCTACAGGCAGGACAAAACATGCGGCAAGCTGCCCGATATCCTTGCCGGCATTCATAAGTGTCGGAGAATTTGGAAGAAATTTAAGGGAGGACATTATATGAAAGAACTTTTCTTCCCATTCAGCAGGGTTGCCTCCATAAAGACTCTCTGATAATGCAATGGTCTTTGCAACCCTTCTGAACAGCCGCTCAGGCGTCTCGATAGTCTCCCCTTTTTCATTTCTGAAGAGATAACGTGCATTAAGAACTTTCAATGCATTCTCTGTTAAATCCATGGAAACATTATAGCATCATAAAGTGAAACGAGAAAAGAGAGATGATTTAAATCGTCCCTGAAAGGAGTTGAAAATTTATCGGAGATTTTTACCGAAAAAGCTCTGCGGTCCTTTTCCTTAAAACATTTCCTATATTCGGGATTTCTCCCAGTATAATCTCTTTTATCCTGCCGTCTGCGCCGATAATGAAGGTTATGGGAAGGCCCAAAATGCCAAATTGGTCTCCAACCTTGCTGTATTTATCACTCAGAATAATTGGCTTATCCACTTTAAGGGGATTGAGCATCCGCATAATCCTGTCAAAGTCTTCTCCATATCCGACAATGACGACCTTAATGCCTTTTTGCTCAAATTCATCTACAAGGGAGTTCAAAACAGGAAGTTCGTATCTGCACGGAGCGCAGTAAGAGGCGAAAAAATTAAGGATTATGCCTTTTACAGGCTCTTTTTTCTTTTCCCCGACATAATCGGTCAGATTAAAATATTTACCGTTGTTGTCCTTTAAAGAAAAGAAAGGAGCATTGTCATTAATCCTCAATGCAAAAACTGTTGAGTGGAGGATAAAAATAAATATAATGGACAACAAAAAAGATTTCATGGGAAGATTTTAAAAAACAAGAGATTTTTTGTCAATAGTATATAACATTTGTTATGGCGATTTAGAAATGTCCTATTCTTACTGATTTAGAAATGTCCGGTTTTTATATTTTAACTTATACTCTCCCCTTTTTGATTTTGAAGCAACTCTTTGATGAAATCGGTTTTCATAAAGGCCTCTATTTTCGA